>PLXL01000195.1 GCA_003153215.1 Candidatus Dormiibacterota bacterium | reverse complement strand
CTCGATGCGATGAGGGTGCCCCGGGCCATGCTGCCGGAGATCCACGCCTCGTCCGAGCTGTACGGCGAGGCCTCCGAACCTCTGCGCGGGCTCCCGGTGGCCGCCGCGCTCGGAGACCAGCAGGCAGCCCTCTTCGGTCAGACCTGCTTCGCGGCCGGGGAGGGCAAGTGCACCTACGGCACCGGCAGCTTTCTGCTCCTCAACACCGGCCCACGGCTGGTGGAGTCGACTCACGGGCTGCTCACCACGGTCGGATGCCGGATCGCCGGCGAGCCGGCGACGTACGCGCTCGAGGGCTCCATCGCCGTCACCGGAGCGCTGGTGCAGTGGCTGCGCGACAAGCTGGGTCTGATCTCCAGCGCCGCCGAGATCGAGACGCTCGCCCGGACCGTGGAGGACAGCGGTGGGGTCTATGTGGTGCCGGCCTTCTCCGGCCTCTTCGCGCCCCACTGGCGCTCTGACGCGCGTGGCGTGATCGCCGGCCTCACCGGTTACACGACCAAGGGGCACCTGGCACGGGCGGTGCTGGAGGCGACCGCGTGGCAGACCCGTGAGGTCCTCGAAGCCATGAACAGCGACTCCGGGGCCGTGCTGCAGGTGCTGAAGGCCGACGGCGGGATGACCGCCGACAACCTGATGATGCAGCTCCTCGCCGACTTCATCGGCGTGCCGGTGGTCCGGCCGATCGTGGCCGAGACGGTGTCCCTGGGCGCCGCCTACGCCGCGGGCCTCGCCGTCGGCTTCTGGCCCAACGTGGAGAGTCTCCGCGCCAACTGGCACAAGGCGGCGGAGTGGCTCCCCAAGCTGGACCCCGAGGACCGGGAACGGCGCTTCAGGAAGTGGAAGAAGGCGGTCGCGCGTACCCTCGAGTGGGTGGACGCCGACGACGACTGACGGTTTGATGCGGGGCGCGCGGATCGCCCCCATCGACGCGCGGCCCTGAGCTCAGCCCTCCCCTGACGCCGGAGCCACCCGCGAAGTGCTTGCGTCTGCGCGCGCCGCGACCGATAATCTGTGCATTGGTGAGCATTTGCTCACGGTTGACGGGGTGGTGGGAGCGTGCGGGAGGAGCTTCGCGAGGAATTGCGTGAGGACGACTACGAGCTCCTGGCTCGGTTGGCCCATCGGTACTACGTGGACGAGCGCACTCAGGAGGAGATCGCCCACGAATTTGCCCTCTCCCGGCCCAAGGTCCAGCGCCTGCTGGACCGCGCGCGCCGCTCCGGTGTCGTGGCCATCCACATCCAGGCGCCCCCCGGGCTCCGGCTGGAGCTCGAGAGTCAGCTCCGCGAGACCTTCGGCCTGAGCGACGCGATCGTCTGCTCCGCGCGCACCGACCCGCAGGCGGAGCGAGAGGCCGTCGCCCAGCGGGCCGCCCGGTATCTGGAGCGGCGCCTCCACGACGGCTGCGTGGTGGCGGTGAGCCACGGGCGCACCGCCGGTGCGGTCCCCCGCTTCTTCCGGCCGGCAAGCCGGCTCGACGTGACCTTCGTCAGCGCCATGGGCGGTTCTCCGGGCATCGACGCTCCGACCAACCCGAACGAGATCTGCCGCGCCCTCGCCGCGGGCTGCGGGGGACAGGCGGTGAGCCTCTACGCGCCCGCCTATGTGGAGAGCGTCGAGATCCGGGACCAGTTGCTGGCCCAGGAGGCGATCGCCGGCAGCCTCGATCGCGCGGCGCAGGCGACCGTGGCGCTGGTCGGCATCGGGGGCACCGACGACGGGTGCACGATGGTGCGGTCGGGCTGCCTGACCACCTCCGAGATCGCCTGGCTGCGCAGCCAGGGCGCCGTCGGAGACGTGCTGGGGAACTACGTCGACACCGAGGGACGCCCGATCGCCTCCCCACACCAGGACCGGCTGCTGGCGCTCACCGTCGACCATCTGCGCCGCATCGGGACGGTGGTGGCGGTGGTCAGCGAACCGGAGAAGCCGCGGGCGATCCTGGGGGTGCTGCGGGTCGGCGTGATCAGCGTCCTGGTTGTCGACGAGGGCAACGCGCGCGCTGTCCTCGACCTCGTTGCCCATGAGCCGGCGCGGGGAGGTGCCGCTGGCAGCGGCCGACGAGCATCCCAGCGGGAGGTGTAGACATGCCTGTCGTAACCACGAAATCCATCCTCCAGCGAGCCTTCGAGGAGAGGTACGGCGTGGCGGCGATCAACGTCGTCAACGACCTCTCCATGGAGGCGGTGCTGGCGGCGGCCGAGGAGCTGCGCTCGCCGGTGATCGTCCAGACCTCGGTCAAACACGTGGTGATGACCGGGGTGGGCGTCATGTACGCGATGTGGCGCGAGATGACCAAGACGGTCACGGTTCCCGTCGCGCTCCATCTCGATCACTGTCCCGATCGAGACCTGATCAGCGAATGCCTGGCGATGGGCTGGAACTCCGTCCTCTTCGACGCCAGCAAGCTGTCGGTCGAGGAGAACATGCGCCAGTGCATCGAGGTGGTCGAGGAGGCGCGGGCTTACGGAGCTGACGTCGAGGGCGAGATCGAGGGCTTCAAGCGGACCGAGGAGATGACCGGCGACGAGGCCGAGCACGTCCAGTCGCTGAAGACGGTGGTCGACTTCGTGGGCGCCACCGGTGTCGACGTCTTTGCCCCGGCGATCGGCAACGCTCACGGCGTGTATGTCGCCACCCCCCACCTCGACAGCCAGCGCGTCACCGACATCGTCGAGGCCACCGGCATCCCGGTCGCCCTCCACGGTGGGACGGGGATGACCGCGGAGCAGTTCAGCGATCTGATCGGTCGGGGTTGCGCCAAGGTGAACATCTCGACCGCCCTGAAGATCGCCTTCATGAAGTCCGGGTACGAGCACATGAGCGCGCATACCGGTGAATACGATCCGCCCGCGCTCTTCACGGCGCAGCGAGCTGCGGTGATGGAGATGGCGAGGTACCACATCCGGCTATTCGGCAGCGAAGGCAAGGCCTGGGCGTGACCACCATCATCTTCGATTGCGACGGTGTGCTCGCCGACACGGAGCGTTACGGTCACCTGGCCGCCTTCAACCAGACCTTCCGGGAGGTGGGGGTGCCGCTGCAGTGGTCGGAGGAGGAGTACGGCCACAAGCTGGAGATCGCCGGCGGCAAGGAGCGGATGGCGAGCGAGCTCACCGCTCAGTTCGTCCGCGCGCACGACCTGCCCGTCGATCCCGAGGGCAGGGCCGCGCTGCTCGCCACCTGGCACAGGCACAAGACCCAGATCTACACGGAGATGGTGGCCTCGGGGAAGCTGCCCACGCGGCCCGGCATCCGGCGGATCATCGGCGAGGCTCAGGATGCGGGCTGGAAGCTGGCGGTGGCTTCGACATCGGCGGAGCCGTCGGTGCATGCCATCCTGGAACAGGCGGCGGGCCCGGACCGGGCGGCACGTTTCGATGCGCTGCTGGCGGGTGACTGCGTCCCCCACAAGAAGCCCGCTCCCGACATCTACCTTCTCGCTCTCGAGAGGCTGGGCGTGGATCCGGCCGGTGCCCTTGTCATCGAGGACTCGCGCAACGGCCTCGAGGCGGCGCGTGCCGCCGGCCTTCGCTGCCTCATCACCGTCAACGGATACACGGCCCACGAGGATTTCCGTGAGGCGGCGCTGGTGGTCTCGTCGCTGGGCGACCCCGGAGGGGAGAGGACTGTGGTGATCGCCAACCGGAGCCCGG
>PLXL01000267.1 GCA_003153215.1 Candidatus Dormiibacterota bacterium | reverse complement strand
GGACCACGTCCTCGAAGCCGCGGACCGTCGCCTCGACCGCCCGCTCCAGCATCCGGATCTCGTGGTCGTCCTTGACCAAGCGCAGCTGGCTCAACTCCTGCGCCAGCCGGAGCTCCTCCGACGGGTCGTCGGGCTCGGCGACGAACCGGTCGACCGCTGGGTCGAGCCCGCGCAGCACCAGCACCGGGCCGTCGAGCCCTCCCACCTCCCCGGCAAGACCGTCCAGGGCGGCGCAGCCAAGGCCGAGGAGGTAGGCGGTCTCCTCCACCCCCCGACGGGGACCCACCCACAGCTCCCCGGTGCTGGCATTGGTGAAGAAGGCGGGAGTGGAGCGGTCGGACCGCGGCTCGAGGTAGAGGGTCGCGGCGTGGCCTTCGCCGGCGGCGCGGAGGAGGAGGACGCCGCCGGGCTCGGTGTGACCGGTCAGCCAGTAGTGGTCGCTGCCCGGCCGGAAGCGGTAGTCGTTGTCGTTGGACCGTACCTTCGGGCTGCCGGTCGGGATCACCAGGTGGATCCCGGGGAAGAGCGCGGAGAGGGAGCGCCGTCGCGATCCATACCGGGCAGCGGCGGGGTGAGGATGATCGGGGAAGGTGCTGGTCCGGGCCCAGTCCCGTGACATCAGCTCGACCAGGGCGGACGGCGTGCGGGGGTCGTGGGTCCGCGTACCCCCGCTGGTGGGGGTGGTTTCCTCCTCCGAGGTCACCCCGTCCCGCGCTTCCGGGTCGGGATCCGCGCCTGTGCCGGAGGCCGGCGCTCCAGGCCCCGGTTGCCCATGCTCCATCCCCTGCAGGGTACGCCTGAGCGCCTCGTGGCGCGGCCGGGCGGGCACCCGCCCCGCCCGTAACGGAAGGAGTGCATTTGAGCCACAAGCGGCTGATGCATCTATCCNNGGGCCGACCGCGGTCGCCACCCTCCACCAGCACCGCGGCCGTGGCTTGACCCAGAGACATCTGGTCCTCCGCGGACCGCTCTGCCGCGAGTGCGGCCTGGTCGCATGGCGGCACATGACCCTCGACACCGCACTGCTCGGATGGTGGGGACTGGTCTCGCTGGTCGCCACCCCGGTGACCCTGGTCCTCAACTCGATCGCCCTGGTCAAGCTTCTCCGCACGCCCGTCGCCCCGGCGGTCCCGGTCTTCCCGGTGAGCTGGGCACAGCCGGCATCCCCCACCGTCTGAGCCCCATTCGGAGGGCGCCGGTCGGGGTTATGCTTCGGGAGCGATGAACTCTCCCCGGGCGCCGTCCCCGGCGCCTTTGCGGATTGCCGTGGCTGCCGGCAGCTGGGTCGCTGCGATGGCGTTGCTGTTGATCGGGGGTATCGTCGGCGGGACTGGGCGCGTCGTTCTGACCACCGCCGCCATCGGCCTCCTCTTCTTCTCGGTGGCTTACATCGGTTTCCAGGTCTGGCATCTCAACCGGCTCCAGAAGGGTCCTGGCCCTCGGACCGCCGACCGCAACCCCGGCTCACGCCGGGCTCCCTGACCCGCGGGCCGCCTTCCTCACCCGCAACGANNCCCAGCCCGCTGCCCCGTCCTCCAACCGGGAGACGGTGGGCTGTCGCATCATTGCCGGCACCGTGATCACCTGGGCGCGCGGCCAGCTGCGGCGCGGCATCTTCGGCGAGAGCTGGGGGGTCGTGCTCGCCACGCTCGTGCTGCTCGCGGCCTGGTACGGGATGAGCCTCCTCTACACACCGCTGAACCACGNNCTTTGTCATCCCCTACATCTCCCTGACCCCGTACATCGCCGTCACCATGGCGCTCCTCCTGCTGGCGAGGGTCAGGCTCTTCCGCTCCGCCGCGGCGGCGATGATCATCGCCTGGCTGGTGAGCTACGCCTTCTACTTCTTCCTCCAGTCGTACGTCGCCCGGCCGGAGCTCACCGGCTCGGATCCGCTGACGGCGCTCATCCGCACGGTGTACGCGGGTGACCAGCCCTACAACGACTTTCCGAGCCTGCATACGTCGCTCTCGACCATCGTGGCCATCCATTGGTGGCGGGTCGACCGCCGCATCGGCATCGCGTCCGGGGTGTGGACCCTGCTCATCGTGGCCTCCACGGTGCTGGTCCACCAGCACTACCTCGCCGACCTGGCCGGCGGGCTGACTCTCGCCGCCGTGGCCTGCGTCGTGAGCCTCCGCCTCTTCGCCCGAGACCGGGGGGCCGCCGCCGGCTGACCTGGCGGCCCTGCTCAGCCCCGGGCGCAGACGGCGAGCCGCGCCGCCTCCCTGAGGACCGCGTCGCGGAGCTCCGGCGGCCCGAGCACGGTGAAGGCGACGCCGAGCAGGGAGAGCCGGCGCACGATCCACTCCAGGTCGTCGGCGCCTATCCGCAGCCGGCTGCCGCCCTCCATCGGCTCGACGGTGCCCACGTTCGGGTTGACGAGCCGGCGCGCCTCATCCAACGGGATCTCCAGCCGGACCTCCGCCCTCCACCGGTAGGGGACGCTCGCCATGCTGCGGTGGATCTCATCCATCAGGTCGAATCCTTCCGGGGTTTCGAAGCTCTCCCGGGTCGGCTCGATGTCGAGGATCCGGTCGAGCCGGAAGGTGCGCATCGCCTCCCGGAGATGGTCCCAGCCGGCGACGTACCAGCGCCCGTTGTGGAACGCGATCCCGTACGGGTCCAGCAGCCGCTCGCTCTCCTCGCCCCGGGAGGAGCGGTAGCGAAAGCTGAGCCGGACCCCGTTGCGGGCGGCGGTGCTCAGGGTCAGCACCGTCTCTCCATCGGCGTGCCCGCGCTCGTGGTCGGAATCGCCCGGGCCGAGCTGCAGCGTCTCCTGGGCCGCCCGCAGGCGGTCGCGCAGGGTCTCGGGCAGCACGCGGTCGAGCTTGGCCAGGGCGCCCTCGACCGCGAGCCCCGAGGTGGCCAACCCGAGACGCTCGGCGGCGAGCAGGCCCAGCACCAGGACCAGCGCCTCCTCGTTGGTGAACATCAGGGGCGGCAACTTGAAGCCCGGCCGCATCCGGTAGCCGCCCGTCCGGCCCCGCTCGGCCTCGATCGGGATGCCCTTCTCCTGGAGGCCGCGGATGTAGCGGCGGACGGTGCGCGGGGTGACCTCNNCTCCAGCAGGGTCAGGATGCGTTCCTTCGAGAGATCCACGAACTCTCCAATTATATAGGACCGATCCTGTCCACATTCCGCCCTAGGCTCACCTGATGATGAGCCCACACATCTACCGCCTGCTTGCCCACGAACGGCACCGCGACCTCCTCCTGGAGGCCGACAGCTCCCGCCTCGCGCGTGAGGCGATCGCTTCCCGCCCCACCTGGCCGGCCCGCTCCAACCGCCGAGCGGCCCGGATCCCGCGCTCCGAGCTGTGGCCGCAGCCTCGCGGCGACACCGTGGAGCTGCCGGGCAGGCCGCTCCAGCACGACGGCGCGGCCCTGGAGCCGACCTCCTCGACACGACCGCCTGGGAGAGGTAGGACCTGGTGGTCAGCGGGGGACTCGAACCCTCGACCTCGCGGATGTGAACCGCGCGCTCTAACCAGCTGAGCTAGCTGACCCCGGGACCCCCGAAGTCTATCTAGTCCTCCGCCCGGGCGAGGTAGGTCGCCTCGTCCACCAGCTCGACGTCCCCCTCGGTCACGTCGCGAAGCCGGAGCAGCCAGCCTTCCTCGTAGGGCGAGGTGTTGACCTTCTCGGGCGCGTCGGTGAGGGCTCCGTTGAACTCGCTGACGGTGCCCGAAACCGGTGCGTAGAGGTCGCTCGCCGCCTTGACCGACTCGATGGCGCCGAAGCGCTCGCCCGCGGTCAGCTTCGCCCCGACCGCGGGCAGGTCCAGGAAGATGACGTCGCCGAGCAGGGCCTGGGCGTGGTCGGAGATCCCGACGGTGGCCGTTTCGCCGTCACGGCGCACCCATTCGTGGGTGGGGGTGAAGCGGTAACCGGAGAGGTCGGGCATGGCTGGCTCCTTCAATCGCCGCGCCGGCGTGGGTGCTGGGCAAGGTCTGCATCGCGGNNTGCCCGAGGCTGAAGCTGAAGCCTCCGCTGGTCACCTCTCCCACCGCCTCTCCCCCAGACCTCACGGTCATCCCGTGGCGGGGGATCTGGCGCGGCCCGAGGGCCAGGCCGACGAAGCGTCGCGGAGGGTT
The DNA here is from genome assembly GCA_003153215.1 of Candidatus Dormiibacterota bacterium. Taxonomy (GTDB): domain Bacteria; phylum Chloroflexota; class Dormibacteria; order Aeolococcales; family Aeolococcaceae; genus Changshengia. Next base: position 10,989 of record PLXL01000267.1, on the reverse strand, counting down.
GTCGGGATCGAGCTGACGGAGTCGTGCCGCTCCGATGAACTCTCCCTTGCCGAGCCGCACGGTCCAGCCGAGACCGCAGCTGTAGGGGTCGACGCTCTCGTCCATGTCCTGGCCGTAGAGCCGGAGCCCGGCCTCGAGCCGCAGCGTGTCCCGGGCGCCCAACCCGGCCGGGAGCAGGCCACGACCCTCGCCCGCCTCGAGCAGGGCGTCCCACAGACCCGGGGCAGGGTCGGCTCCGCAGTAGAGCTCCAGTCCGTCCTCCCCGGTGTAGCCGGTTCTCGAGATCCGGCACTCCACCCCCGCCACCCTCCCCACGGCGGAGGCGAAGGGCCGCAGCGCCGAGACGTCGGAGTCGGCGAGCGTCTGGACGATGCCGACCGCCTCCGGGCCCTGGATGGCGAGCAGCGCGGTCTCGTCGCTCTCGTCGAGGAGCTCCGTGGCCGCGANNTTGCAGATCACCGTGTAGAGGGCACGGCCCCGGGGCAGCGACGAGACGTCGTTGGCGACGAGCCGCTGCAGGGTGGCCTCGGCGCCCGCCCCGCGGAGCCGGACCTCGCCCATGTGGGAGAGGTCGAAGAGGCCGGCTCGGGTCCTGACCGCCACGTGCTCATGCCGGATCGAGCTGTAGCGGAGCGGCATCTCATACCCGGCAAACTCGACCATCACCGCCTGGGCGGAGAGGTGGCGGGCGTGGAGAGGGGTCCTCGCAGCCATTGTCCGCAGCGATGGTACGCGCTCTCGCAGTCCGCTCCGGATCATCGCGCTCCCCCGGATGAGATCTCCGCGAAGCGTGTGGACCGCGCTATCCTCCCGAATTGGGGCCACCGGATCCCGTCCTGGTCGCCGACACCTGAGGCGAGCACCGGGAGAACCGACCGCTGCCCCCAGAGGAGCGCAGAGCGGTGCGACGCGACGCTCGCAGATCGGAGAGGCGGGGCCTCGCGAGAGACGGCAGAGTCACCCTGCGCCGGGCTCTCGGGATCGCGACCGCCCTCGTGGCAGGCTGGCTGCTCCTCGCCGGACCCCTCAGCCTGGCACCATCTGCGGCACGCGCCGACAAACCCTCACCGTCGCCGTCCGCCTCACCCTCCGTCTCCGCGACCGCCATCCCGACCCCGACCCCGTGCTTCTTCTTCTGCACGACCCCAACCCCGGTGGGCCCGTCGTTGGGGACCGCCCCGGCGACCCCCACGCCGACCCCGCCCCCGCCGCCCAAACCAACGGCCGCGCCCACCAGTGTGCCGACCGGCTACGCCGAGTCCATCGATCCGCAGCAGACCCAGGCCAGCATCCCGCCCACCACTGCCAACCTGGCCGTGGTGCCGCACGCCGCCGGGAGCGGATCAGGCCTCAACGAATGGGCGCTTTTCGCGATCATCGTGTTTGCTGCGATCGCTGGAGCCAGCTTCTTCCTCTTCTTCAAGATTCGTTGACCGCCCCACCTCGGGGGCGTCGAGCCGGGGAGTGGGGCCTCTTCCGCGGCTGCTGCGTCGGGCTCATCTTCCTNNCTGGCCGGCCCGGGTGCCCCGGGGGCGGCCGTCCTGGTCAGCGAGCAGGACCTCTCGACGCTGGCAGCGGCGGACAACCCCGATCCCGGAATGTTCACCGCTGTGGAGGTTCGCGCTCGGGGCGGCCAGCTCTGGGTCAGCGCCGACAGCCACCTGGGCCCTCTGGCTGTGGTCGTGACCGCCCGGCTCACCCTCAACCTGGGGCCGGGCGGGGAGGTCACTCCCGACGTGGAAGAGCTCGATGTCGGGGACCAGGCGATCCCCGGTTTCATGCGCTCGGCCATCGACCCGCGAGGCGATGCGGCCCTCTCGCTCACCCCCCTGCTGAGCGGGACGAGGCTGAGCCAGTACGGCCTCGAATGCGTCGTGGTGGTACCCGGTCGAGGGCTGGAGCTCGGCTTCCACCTTCCGCTCCTCAGCGCCGACCCCGGTTACTGTGCTGCCAACCCCCTATCGGAGGCGATCAACGGGGGTTAGCGCGATCCCCGGTGGCGGCGGCCAGGCGTCCAGGGCTCCTCCTGGTCATTCGAAGTCGTCGGGCTCCGGATACGCGGCGCGGTCGATGCGGCGGCCGAGCAGTCCCGCCTGGAGGTCAAAGAGCTGGTCCATCAGGTGGACGATGGTCACCCCGGTGTGCAGCTCGGGAGCGCAGAACGGGAGGGTGCACTGGAGGCGGCGCAGCCTCTCCTCCATGCAGAGGGGGACGCGCTTGCGTCCGACCAGGAGCAGCTCCTCGCACAGGGCGATGATCCGGTCGATTTCCTCGATCGGGCGCTCCATGCGCCGTCTCTCCGAATCGCGGCGGATCCGATGACGGAGCTGCTCGGTGATCTCATCGTTGGTGACGCGAAGCGGGGAGATCATGTCTGTCTATACGCCTGTGGACCGTGTCTGGTTGAGTTCTTGCTGAAGGTGGGGAATTCCCCTTCGCAAGAGTTACCAGCCGCTTCCTGTCAGGTCGATGACAGCCCGCCGGCGTTGCACCACCGCGCCATGACCGTTTCCTCCCTGGCGTCCCGGCAACGCCCGCCCGGGCTGCTCCGATCCGAGCTCAGGAGCCGGGCAGCGGGATGGTGAGGGCGATGGCGGCGATCTTCGCCGCCCAGAGGGGGTCGGAGGCGTAATCGACGTTCATCCCCCGGAGCGTCGGTCCGTGGTAGTACTCGCCTGCCGGGGCCAGGTACTTCTCCTGCACCTGCTGCGCCACGTACAGGATGCAGGCGGCGAAGCTCGGGAACCTTGAGGCGTCACCGGCGGGGTCGCTGTCGTCGGCCCCGTAGCCGAAGAGATTGTTGTCGCTCTGGGCGATGGCGCTGGTACCCCACGCGGACTCCTCGATCGAGTGGGCGACCAGGTAGCGAGCGCTCACGCCGTATGTCTTCTCCGCCTGCATGTAGGTGGCGCCCAGCCCGGCGAGGGCGGTCCCGGCCAGGAAGCTGTCGATGGTCTGGGCGTTCTCGCCGGACGGGAGGGTGAGGTCGGTGTCCTCGGTGAAGAGGGGGCCGGCGATGGGCTGGAATAGAGTGTCGTCAGCCCGGGCCAGGGCGAGGGCTTCGGCCGCGGCCGCGTACTCGCTGTCGTACTCGGAGACCAGGTCGTACTGGTTCTGAGCCGTGGTGGTGGCGTCGTCCGCCGCGCTCGCGGTGGCTTGGTCCTCGTCCAGCAACTCGGCGTCGGTGGCCTCGGCGTTGGCGATGATCACCTCCTGGGTGGCCTCCTGCTGCTCGGCCGCCTGGGCTTGGCTGCGCGCCTCTACCGTGGCGGCCAGCACGCGCTGCTCCTGCTGCTCCTCGGCATTGATCTGGTCCACCAGCACGTTGCCCGCATTGGCGACGTGACTGACCTCATTGACCCTCGCCACCAGGTCGCTGATGCTCTTGGCGTCGACGAGGTACTCGATCGTCGTCTGGCTCCCCCCGCTCTCGTAGCTGGCGCGCAGGAACGCGGCCAGCTGCTGCTTGTCGCGCTGGATCTCTCCGTCGAGCCGGGAGACCTCGGCCTGGTCGGAGGTCACCTCGGTGTCCAGGGAGGTGATCTTCCCCTGGAGCGCGGTCAGCTGAGCCTGGGCCTCCGCCAGCTGCGCCCGCGCATTGTCGAGCTGGGCGGCCGCCTCGACCACCTGGTTCCTCGCCTGCTGCGCCTGGAGCTGGGCCTGCGCGAGGGCCTGCTGAGCAGCGGCCAGATTCCCCCCGCCATCGCCCCCCGGTGAGGTGTCGGCGAGGACGGGCGTGATCGCGAGGCAGAGCACTACCGCCAGCGCGGCCACCATGGCGGCGCCGAGCCGGGTCGGGCGGTTGACACGCCCGGATCGCTGTCGGCCCATCGCTCACGAGTATGCCGAGGGCCTCGAAACGGCCAGAGACGGTGTCACGGCTCCGTCATCGAGCGGTCGCGGACACATGCGATCGTGCTGACGCTCGGTTACTTCGGGACGCTCGCGACCGCCGGTTGAGATGCGGGANNCAACTCCTCGGCCTGACGGGGCCCGCAGCCGGTGCACTCGAGCCGGCCGCCGATCAGGTTACCGTCACCGTCGTAATAGATGATGGTGAGACGCGGAGCGCTGCATCGGGGGCACGGGTTGGGCGTGGCCATCGGCTCCTCCGAGGTCGTCCTGTCGAGTGGAGACATGATGGCACGCCCGGCACCGACGGGGCAGTTTCGGGGCACGGACCGTGACGGGCGGCCCCGGATGGCCCGCCGACCGTGACCGGCCTCGAGGCGGAGCCCCGGCTGCTGCGGTACCTCGAGGAGCTGTACCGGTGGAATCGGCGGATCAATCTGACCTCCATCCCCCGGGAGGAGGCGGAGAGCCGGCACCTCGCCGAGGCACGCCATCTGCTCGTCCACGCCACTCCCGCCACCGGGGCGCGGGTCGCCGACATCGGCGCCGGGGGCGGCGTGCCAGGACTGGTGATGGCCATCCTGCGCCCCGACCTCCGGGTCACCCTNNGGTCACGGTCGAGGCCCGTCGCGCTGAGGAGGTGGGACACGATGCCGCCCACCGCGACACCTACGACCTCGCCGTGTCGCGGGCGACCGCGTCAGCACCCGTGCTCTGTGAGCTCGCCCTGCCCCTCCTGCGCGTCGGGGGGCGACTGGTCGCGCTGGTGGCCGACGCCGAGGCCGACCTGCGCGCCGCCTCCGCCGCCGCGTCCGCATGCGGAGGAGGGGTGCCGAGAGCGCTCGCTCCCGGCATCCTCTCGATCACCAAGGTTGCCACGACCCCGGAGCTCTACCCCCGCCGTGCCGGGATGCCCGCCCGCCGCCCCCTGCTCGGGAGCTGACGGCAGCGCGCCCGGCGCCCTGGCCGGTGCCGGCGCATCTCCCGAAGAGGGGTCGACCCGGATCCCCTATCCCGACTGCGGTCCGACCCTCCGCCGCAACGCCGCCTCCGCCTCGGCCCGCTCGTCCCAGGGCAGCGGCCCGGCCGCGGTCTCGATGGTCCGCTCGTGACCCTTGCCCGCGAGCAGCACCGTGTCTCCGGGAGAGGCGTGGTCGATCGCGAAGGCGACTGCCTCCGCGCGATCCGGGATGAGGTGCAGCGCGGCGCCGCGAGCGGCCCCCGCGGCCTCGGCCGCCGCCGCGATCTCCTCGACGATGGCCACGCGATCCTCGCCGCGCGGATCCTCGTCGGTGACCACGACGACGTCAGCCAACCGGGCCGCGACCCGGCCCATGGCTCCGCGCTTCTCCCGATCGCGCTCCCCCGCCGAACCGAAGACCGCCCACAGCCGGCCGGAGGTCGCCGGCCGCAGCTCGCCGAGCACCTTCTCCAGAGCGGCCGTGGTGTGCGCGTAGTCGACGACGACGGCGAAGTCCTGGCCGAGGTCGACGCGCTCCATCCGCCCGGTCACCCGCTCCAGCGCGCCCACGCCCCGGACCGCCGCCTCGAGGGGGATGCCACCTCCTTCGACGGCGCGGCCGCCCCCGCACGCCGCGGCTAGTGCCGCCAGCGCGTTGGCCGCGTTGAAGGTGCCGGCCAGCCGCAGCCGGACCTCGGTCCGGCCCCAGGGTGTGCCCGCCGTGAAATAGACACCTCTGGCATCAACTCGCAGGTCTTCGGCGACGAGGTCGGCGTCGGGGCGACCGCTGGCGCTGTAGGTGAGCCGGCGAGCCACCGGCATGCCGGCGAGGCGCGGATAGCCGAAGTCGTCGTCGCGGTCGAGGACGGCCAGGCCGCCGGGCCGCGTCCCCACCAGCTCCAGCAGGCGCTGTTTGGTGCGCAGGTACTCCTCGCGGGTGCCGTGGATGTCGAGGTGCTCCGAGGTGATCCGGGTGTAGACGGCGAGGTCGTAGTCGACGTCGTCGACCCGGTGCAGGTGGAGGCCGTGCGATGACGTTTCCACCACGGCGCGGGTGCACCCGGCGTCGGCCGCTTTGGCCAGGAAGCGGTGCAGCTCGCTGGCTTCGAGGGTGGTGATCCGGCCCGCGCTGGGCCGCACGTCGCCGCCGATCCGCAGGTCGACGGTGGTGACGCTGGCCGCCTTCTGGCCGGCTGCCTGCCAGGCAGCCCAGAGCATGGTGGCGGTGGTGGTCTTGCCGTCCGTACCGGTGATCCCGGCCACCGTCATCCGCCGGGAGGGATGCCCGGCGAGGGTGGCCGCCAGAGCGCTCAGCGCTCGCCGGGCGCTCTCGACCTGCAGCAGGGGTGTGTCCTCCGGAATGGCGGGGATCGGGGTGCGCTCGGCGACGACCGCGACGGCACCGGCCTGGACGGCCGCGGCCGCGAAACCGTGACCGTCGACGTGGAAGCCGGGGACCGCCACGAAGAGCGTTCCCGGGCGGCATTGGCGTGAGTCGTATTCGACGGCCGTCACCTCGGGGTCGCCGCCGCCGGCGGAGTCGAGGCCCGACTGGCGGAGGAGCTCGGAGAGCAGCATCGGTGGTCCTGCCCCGACCTACGCCGGTTCCCGGCCGGCCGTCTCGGCGCACGCCTCGAGCGCGTCGACGATCGTGCGGAACTTGAGCTTGGTCTCGGCCACCTCGAGGTCGGGGCGGGACTCGGCGACGATTCCGGCACCGGCGTGGATGCGCACCCTTGCGCGCGTGATCAGCGCACAGCGCAGGCTCACCGCCCATTCGCCGTCCCCGCGATCGTCCACCCAGCCCACCAGGCCGGAGTAGAGCCCCCGCGACGCGGGCTCGAGGCGGGCGATCAGAGCACTCGCCACATCCGCGGGCGTCCCGCAGACGGCTGGGGTGGGGTGGAGCGCCGCCGCCAGGGCCAGGGAGCTGGGCGCCGAGGGGCGGAGGCGCCCGCGCACCGCGGTGGCGAGGTGCCAGACGGTGGCGGTGGCGACGAGGTGCGGCTCGGTGTCGACGCGCAAATCGATGCAGTGCGGTGTGAGGGTGTCGGCGACCGCCTCCACCACCGCGGCGTGCTCGTGCTGGTTCTTGGCCGAGCGGACCAGAGCCTCGGCCGCCTCCCGGTCACGGCTCGGATCGTCCGGCCATCGGGCCGCGGTCCCGGCATGGGGAAGCGAGACCACCCGATCCCCCTCGCGGCGGAGCAGGGTCTCCGGCGTGGCGCCCACGAAGGCGCCTTCCTCATCCGCCGGGGCGGCGAAGAGGTGGCACTCGGGGTCGCGCCGGCGCAGCTCGGCCAGCAGCGCGGCGAGGTCGATGCCCAGGTTTGGCGCCGTCAGCGCCCGGGTGAGCACGACCTTCTCCAGCTCGCCGGCCCGGATTCGCGATAGAGCCTCGGCCACGGCCTCCGCGTAGGCGGCGGCGGGCGGCTCGGCCTCCCACCGCATCGGCGAGACCGGCGGTGAGGTGCTGCGGTGAGGCGGAACGGTCTCCACCGCTGCCCGCCCAACCCGCGCGGGGCCGAGGTCCAGCTCTCGCGGCGAGATCGAGGTGACGGTGATCCGCTCCGGGATCACGAGGCGCGCCGTCGCGTCCCCCCGGAAGGGGAGCGCCGCGGTGACGACCGCGCCCTCGATGCCGAGGCCGGCCAGCGCCTCATCCGCGACCACCGCCGCCCGGATGGCCTGCTCCGGCCCCTCCGCCACCTCGATCCGGCGGAGCTCGCCGCCGGTGACGATCCCGGTGCCACGCCGCTCCATCAGGAACCCGCCCGGCCGCCAGGCGGCGAGCAGGTCGACGGGGACGCCGGGACGGCCGGCCGCGTCCGGCGGAGCGCTGGATCTGAAGGCGGTGCTCATCTCCCGCGTGCTTCGAGGNNCGACGAGCGTGGGCCCGTCCGGCAGGTACGCGGTCGAAGCCGGCAGGTACCGGTACGCCTCGGCATCGGAGAGGAGGGCCCCGAGCCGGGGCACCACGTGGTCGATCCAGGTGGACTGCAGCCAGCGCGTCGCGGCTCGCGGCTCCGCCAGGTCGATCACCGCGAGCCGCCCACCCGGCCGGACCACCCGCGCCATCTCGGCGGCGGACCGGGCGATGTCCACGACGTTGCGCAGCGCGAAGCCGGAGGTGACCCCGTCGACGCTGGCGGCGGCGAAGGGGAGGTCCAGGATGTCGGCGCGGACCAGCTCGTCGGCGCCGTGGGCTCGGGCCAGCATCCCGGCCGAGCTGTCGACGCCGATGGCGCGGTAGCCCTGCCGGTGCAGCTCGCGGCAGAACTCGCCGGGGCCGCAGGCTAGGTCGGCGACGGTCGCCCCCCGGGGGAGGCGCAGCTCGCGCACCNNCCCGCCGCCGCCAGAGCACGTCCAGCCCGCCGGTCATGAGGTGGTTCATGAGGTCGTAGCGGGGGGCGATCCGGTCGAACATCGCCTCGACGACCCGCGCCTTCTCCTCGCTGGCCGGAAGGGGGGTGGGGATGGTCATGACCCTCCCATCATGGCCGAGCCAAGCCAGGGATCGCGGTCTCGCTCAGGATGCTGGAGACGGGGATACCGGCTCGTCACCGATGCCGGTCGCCCATCCCGAGAGACTCCCTGAGATCAGATACGCGAGGGTCTCGAAAGCGGCGACGCCCACCTGGCCCACGCGTCGAGATCGGTCGGGAACTGCCGGCGGCGGCCGCTGCTCACGAGAAAGCCGTCCTCGTCCAGCTCGATGGGCGCATCCTCAGGGTCGAGGTCGGACTCGTCCGACCCTTGCGACCCCGCTTCTTGCGGTGTCTCCGCCATCGCGGGCATCATCCACCTCTGCCGCGGGGTCCAGCAGGTCACGACGACCCTCCCCCGAACCCCTCACCGGACCCGCCCTCGGCTCACTCGCGCGAGCCTGCCTCCTGCGTGCCGACGTCCAGCCCGCCACGCTGCAGCTTGCCCAGCGCGGTTCGCGGCAGTGTCTCCACTAGCACCAGCTCCCGGGGAGCCTGGTGGCGACCGAGCAGCGCCCCGACGTGGTCGCGCAGGGCGTCCAGGGTCGGCGGCACGCCTCGGTCGCGCGGGACCACCGCCGCGACCACGCGCTGGCCCCAGGTGGCGTCGGGACGGCCGAAGACCGCGCAGTCGGCGACCGCCGGATGGCTGCGCAGCGCGGCCTCGACGTCCCCCGGCCAGACGTTCTCGCCGCCCGTCACGATGAGGTCGTCGAGCCGTCCGTGCACGTGGAGGCGACCGTCGCCGTCGAGGCGGCCGCCGTCACCCGTGGGCAGCCAACCGTCCGCGGTCAGGCCGGCGGCGGCCCCGTCCCGGTAGCCGCGGAACAGGGTCGGCCCGCCCAGCTGGATCTCGGCGCCATCGCCGATCCGCACCGAGACGCCGGGGAGGGGAATCCCGTCGTAGACGACCCCCCCGCAACTCTGGGTGAGCCCGTAAGTGACCACGCAGGGTGCCCCGGCCGCGGCCAGCCGGGATCCCAGCGCCGTGTCCACCCCCCCGCCTCCCAACAACAGCGCCCGGTAGCTGCGCAGGTCGACGCCGGCGTCGAGGGCCCGGACCAATTGGGTCGGCACCACGGAGACGAAGGGGAACCCGGCAACCGGCTCCAGCTCCCCCGGCCTCCGGAAGAGCAGGGGGACCCCCCCCAACAGTCCCCGCAGCAGCACCAGGAGCCCGCCGATGTGGGCGAGGGGGAGGCAGCTCACCCAGCCGTCCCCGGCCTCCGCCGCGAGAGCCCGGAGCGATGACGCCACCCCGGCCTCAACTGCCGACCGGGTCAGCTCCACCAGCCGGGGCCGCCCCGACGAGCCGGAGGTCGGGATGATCAGGGCCACTCCGGGGTCCGCGGGCCGTCCTGACGCCAGCCGTCGCCAGCCCTCGCCGGAGACGAGGATGGTGGGTTGACCGTCCTCGAGGAGGGACTGGGCAGCCGGCCCTGGCAGCCGGTGGTCCACCGGCAGCAGGGAGGCCTCGGCGGCCCATGCCGCGGAGGCGATGCCGAGCCACGCCTCCCCCGGGGNNTGCTCGTTGCTTCCCTCACGTTGAGTACGCTAACCGACAGCACGATGAGCCCAGATGAAGGCGTTCCCCAGCTTCCCGAGTGGATCTCCCACGGCGAGTTCACGGACATCCGCTACCAGACCGCCGAGGGCATCGCCAAGCTGACCATCAACCGGCCGGAGGTCCGCAACGCCTTCCGCCCCACCACCCTCTCCGAGCTCGCCCGCGCCTTCGAGATGGCCCGCGACGATCCCGAGGTGGGGGTGATCGTCCTCACCGGGGAGGGCACCAAAGCCTTCTGCTCGGGGGGCGACCAGCGGATCAGGGGCGACGACGGCTACCGGGATGCCCACGGGATCGGTCGGCTGAACGTCCTCGACCTGCAGGTCCAGATCCGCAGGCTGCCCAAGCCGGTCATCGCCATGGTCGCCGGCTACGCCATCGGCGGCGGCCACGTCCTCCACCTGGTCTGCGATCTCACCGTCGCCGCCGACAACGCCGTCTTTGGCCAGACCGGGCCGCAGGTCGGCTCCTTCGACGCCGGCTATGGCGCGGGGCTGCTGGCTCAGACGGTCGGCCTCAAGCGGGCCAAGCAGGTGTGGTTGCTCTGCGAGCGCTACGACGCTGCCACCGCGGAGAGGTGGGGCCTGGTCAACTGGGTCGTGCCGGTGGACGAGCTGGAGGCCCGGACCGTGGCCGTCTGCCGGCGCATCCTGGAGATGAGCCCGCTGGCCCTCCGCCTCCTCAAGGCCGGCTTCAACGCGGACGCCGACGGCTTGGCGGGGATCCAGCAGCTGGCCGGCGACGCCACCCTCCTCTACTACATGAGCGAGGAGGCCCAGGAGGGCCGCGACGCCTTCCTCGAGAAGCGCCGCCCCGACTTCTCCCGCTTCCCCCGCCGGCCGTGACGGAGTGACCTCCACGACGCTCGCCGGGCGGCGTGGCCCGGGCGAGGCCGCCCGCCTCTGGCTGGCCGGGGCACGGCCGCGCACCCTCGGCGTCGGCGCGGTGCCGGTCCTGCTCGGTGCCGCGGCCAGCGGCCACCCCGAGGCGCTGCCCACGGCGGGCGCGCTGGTGGTCGCCGTCGGCGTCCAGGTGGGCGCCAACCTGGCCAACGACTACTTCGACGGCCGCCGCGGGGTGGATACCGCCGCCCGGGTCGGGCCCCGGCGGCTCACCGCGAGCGG
>PLXL01000122.1:476-14597 GCA_003153215.1 Candidatus Dormiibacterota bacterium | reverse complement strand
CAGCGCGTACGCGACCGCATCCTTGCCTTGATCACCGAAGGCAGCCTGGCACCCGGAGACCAGCTCCCGGCGGAGCGCACTCTGGCCGAACAATTAGGCATTAGCCGGACAGTTGTTCGTGAAGCGCTGCGAAGTTTGGCATCAATGAACGTCTTGGAAATCCGCCACGGGGCCGGCGTCTTCGTAGCTCCACTAGATCTGGCATCGCTCATACAGCCCCTCCAATTCGCGGTGTCGATGGATCACACCTCCTTGGCTCAGGTAGCTGAGGCGCGATTAGTGCTCGAGCCGGGACTAGCCCAACTAGCCGCCGATCGTGCCGACGAGCCTGACGTCCTACGCCTCCGCGAACTCGTGGCCGAAGCCGCCGCGCATGTGAATGATCCTCCCGGCTTCCTCGAGGTGGACTTGGCGTTCCACTCTGAGGTTCGCCGCCTCGCCAACAACTCTTTCCTGTTGCGGTTCATGGACAGCTTGGAGGAGTTCGCGCGCACCAGTAGAACGCTCACCAATCCCATTCCGGACATGCGTGAGAGGACTGTTCGCGATCTACACCGAATCGCGGCAGCTATTGCACGCCATGACGCGGTCGCAGCCGCCGAAGCAATGCGAGAACACGTCCAGCACGTCTGCGATGCATTGAAAACAAGTGTTTCCACGTAGCGCCCGATGAACGAAGATCCACGCGCCACCTCCATTGAGCAACCCTCGGCCGGCTTAGCTAGCCGGGGAGCCAGTTCCACAGGGCGGTTATTAATCACGAAATCCACTCGTGGGATCCTCGGGCGCGTGCGCAACGCGAGCACGCTCGTGATGGTCATTGTGTGTTGGGTTGGCTTGTCCCTATCCAATCCCTACTTCTTCACCGCTCTAAACGTCTCCAACATCTTCAGCCATTCAGCGAACATTGCCCTGATCGCGATGGGCTTGACCGTCGTCCTAGTAGCAGGCGAGATCGACCTCTCTGTCGGATCAGTCGAGGCCTTAGGGGCAGCCGTCTCGGCCTTGCTCATAGTGAACGGCCATCTTCCCGTTGCACTTGCAATCTGCGCGACCGTTGGCGCGGGCATACTGGCGGGGTCCGTGAGCGGACTTATCCGCGTCCTGTTTCGCGTGCCGAGCTTCGTAACAACGCTTGGCATGCTTAGCGTCGCTTCCGGTATTGCTCTTGTCATAACCAATGGTAATCCGGTCTACGGCCTACCCAGCTCATTCACGGTAATAGGCCAGGGGTCTTTCGGACCGATACCAGTGGACGTTATTATCGCCGTGGCCATAGGCGTTGCCCTGTATCTTCTCATGACGCGGACGCGTTTCGGACTCCACGTCCACGTTCTGGGCGACAGCGAGTGGGCCGCGCGCTCGGTAGGTCTGCGGATTAGTGGTTTACGCGTCACCGTTCTCGCCCTGAGTGGAGGGCTGGCGGCGTTGGCTGGGATGATCGTGGCCGCGGAGATCGCCTCGGGCAATGGCTCTATTGGAAGCAGTGATCTACTCAGCGCTCTAGCGGCAGTTGTGATTGGTGGCACATCCCTCTTTGGAGGAGTCGGCGACATTCGTGGGACTGCTCTCGGGGTCATCCTCATAGCTTCCCTGGAAGACGGACTTGAACTCTTCAATGTCGCAGCCTTCTGGGAGCAAGTGGTGATCGGCTGCCTCATCCTTGGAGCCGTCACTATCGACTATCTGCTGCGGCCTCGCGGAGAGAACAGTGACCGCTGATGTCGTACTCCATAGCGAGCATCGTGGACGGAGGAACTGCGAATGCCCTGGAAAGGGGACTGGAGGACTTGAGCTTATGGCTGGGACTGACGAAGGATTGGTACTTACATGAGAGGACAAGAGGTAAAGAATATGCGGAAGACCATTCGACCCGGACCCAAACTCTGGCTAGCCGCCGGGCTGCTGCCATTGCTCGGACTAACGGCATGCGGCGGCTCTACCAGCAGCAGCGGCGCTACCAGCAGCACGGTGAGTGTGTCCTCGATGAGGATCGGGCTCTCCATCAATGGCGCAGCCATAGAGTTCTATCAGACCCTGCGGCAAGCTGCGCAGCAAGAGGCGACCAGCCTTGGCGTCAAGCTCCTGGTTGATGCGCCGACAACCACGCAGGCACAGAACACCGGCGTTGCGACACTCCTCTCCGAGAACGTTAACGCGCTCTGCCTGGCGCCACTGGATGAGCACGCCATCGTCCCATCCGTCCAGGCGGCCAATAAGGTCAAGGTGCCCGTCATCACGGTTGACGAGAGCTCGGCGGGCGGGAACATCTACACCTACATCGCGTCCCCTAACACGCAGGGCGGGGCTGTCGCTGGTCAGTACATTGAGAAGCTTATGCCTAACGGGGGGATCCTAGGCGTGGTTCCTGGAACGCTCGGTGACACGACCGGTCTGGCACGCCTGGCAGGCTTGATGAGTGTGCTAGATGGGGACCCCGGCATCCAGGTGATCCAATCGGAGCCCGGTAACTGGGTCACTGACACCGGATACAATGTAGCATCGACGCTGCTTACGGCCCACCCGAACCTCACGGCAATCTTCGCCGAGAACGACGAGATGGGGGCAGGCGCGCTTCAGGCCGTGCAGCAGATCTACAAGCGGTCCATCCCCATCATCGGCTACAACGGGGACACAGTCGCGCTGACGGCAATCAAGGCGGGTACCATGACGGCAACGGTCGGTCAGAATCCGACCCTGATGGGTCAGGATTGCGTGAAGCAAGCGATCCGTGCCATTGAGGGCAAACCGTCCCCCGGGCCCACCATCAGCGTCCCGATCACGATGGTGGACAGTTCAAATGTCAACTCCTACAGCCCATAACTAAGCGCCATATCGGGTAGGAAAGGGTTCGGCATCCCGCACTGAAATGCGGTACGGGATGCCGGGCTCAACCAGGGAAAGTTTGGTTGGGTAATGTAACCGTCGCGGTACGTGGCCTCTCAAAGCACTATGGGGGAGTCACGGCGCTGTCCAACGTCAATCTGGACATCGTCGAGGGCGAAGTGCTCGCCTTGGTTGGAGACAACGGGGCCGGCAAGAGCACCCTAGTGAAGCTCCTGTCCGGCGTTGAGCAGCCCTCCGCGGGTGCCGTCGCGATTGGCGGCGAGCGGGTGACCCTGCACTCCGCGCATGACGCACGCCGTCGAGGCATTGAGACGGTCCACCAAAGCTTGGCCCTCGCACCAAATGTGGCCGTTTGGGGCAACGTCTTCCTGGGTCGTGAGGTCGTGATCTGCGGGTGGCGGAACTCGCTTCGATGGGTTGGTTGGCTGAACCGAGGCGAGATGCGCCGGACCACGTTGGAGCAGCTGAGCGACCTGCATGTGACCGTTCCTGGCGTGAACGCCCCCGTGAAGGTTCTGTCGGGTGGGCAGCGTCAAGCGGCCGCCGTTGCTCGAGGAGCTGCCTGGGCGATGCGACTACTCATCTTGGATGAGCCAACGGCAGCTCTGGGCCCGGAACAACAGAGACAGATCGTTGAGCTTATCCGTCGGATCCGTGACCGCGGGATGACGGTGCTACTTGTTAGCCACAGCATTAGGCAAGTCATGGACGTGGCGGATCGCATCGCTGTGCTTCGACGTGGCGAGTTGACTGCGGTCGTTCAGGCGACGAACACAACGGAGGAGGAGGTGATAGGGTTTATCACTGGGACGCGTCGGCAGGAATCGAACGGAGCCGCATAAGACATGTTCAACTCAGTCACAAGAGAAGACGCCGCCGTGGTTCTCGATGACGGCACCCGGTTGGTGGCCGACCTATACCGTCCTCGTCAGCCTGGCCGGTATCCTGCGTTGCTACTGCGTGTGCCTTATGGGCGCCGTATCGCTGAAACGGTTGGCTACGCCCATCCCGCCTGGTACGCAAGCCACGGCTTCCTCGTGGCAGTCCAGGATGTCCGGGGACGCTTTGATAGCGGCGGTCGCTGGGACCCGCTTGTGACAGAGGGTCGTGATGGGCGCGCAACAGTGGACTGGTTGGCCAGCCTTAAGGAATGCAACGGCCTGGTGGCAACTTATGGATACTCCTACGCGGGCGCGATCCAGGTGCCGGTGGCTGCGAGTCGGCCAAGCGGCCTCGTTACACTTGCGCCAGGCTTCTTTTCCACTCGGGTGCGCGATGACTGGGCTCTGCCTTCAGGGGTGCTCGCATTCGCCTTCTGTCTGTCTTGGGGATTGGAGCTTGCAGCCGGCGGAGCGCGCCGAGAAGGTGATGATGCTGCCGTCGAAGCTATTCGAGCCACCTCATGTGATGTGGAGTCGGAGTGGTTCAGGCTTCCACTCAGAGCAGCATGTGGTAAGGGCGGCCTGCGAGGCGCGCCGTGGCCCGAGTGGGCCGAACACGGTCCCCTCGATCCGTACTGGGATCGGTATGCTGAGCTCGACGTTTGTTCCCCATTACCGATGCTGTGCGTGGGAGGGTGGTATGACGCGTTTCAGCGCGGCACGCTGGCGGCGTTTCACGCAGCGGCATCGCCCCACCGTCTGCTCATGGGACCGTGGTGGCATGCGCCTTGGTCTTGGTCGGCCGCCGCAAGCTCTCGTCACGTGGATGATCGGCAGCTGGAATGGTTTAGTCACTTTCTGCAAGGCGCCTCCCTCGCCGAACGCCCACCGGTTGAGGCGTTCGTTCTTGGTCGAGAGACTTGGATGTACGAGAGCACCTGGCCCCCGACGGGCGCCCGCGAAATCCAGCTCTTCTTGCACAGTAACGGCCGTGCGAACTCGGTGTTCGGTGACGGGCGGCTGGACCGTGAAGCGCCAGCCGAGGGGGAGCCCCCAGATATATGCATCTACGATCCCCTTGGCGCGATTGCGGCACCTGGCGGCCACTCCTGCTGCCAGGGCGGGCGCGATCCCATGGGGCCAGCCGATCAAGCCCCACTTGAAGGGCTAACAACCACCCTGGTGTACACCACTGAGCCCCTATCTGACGATCTGCTGATCGCCGGCCCAGTCCGACTGAACGCTGTAGTAGTGACCGACTGCCCCGAGACCGACTTCGCCGCCACACTGTGCCGAGTCCTCCCAGAGGGGCGTTCCGTCAATCTCGTTGAAGGCCTGGCCCGCGTGGAGGCGCTGAACGACCGCTCACCCGGGGCGCAACCTATTACCATCGATTTAGGAGACACGTGCGCCTTCATCGCGAAGGGACAGCGTCTCCGCCTAGACATCACCGGCAGCAGGTTTCCCCAATGGAGAAGGAGCCTGAACTGGACCGTGGTGTCGCTGCTCGACGCCGGGGCACGAGACGCGCGTGTCGCGACCAACTGTGTCCTTCATACGGCTAGCAATCCATGCGTCTTGACCCTCGTCGTGTGTGAGCCATGAAGTCAGCCTGTAGGTATGTCACGGGACCCGAGGCGCGCCATTTGTCGCGGTCCTCGAAGCGGCGGCAGCTGGCCACGCATGTCATCACGTCCTCGCCATGATCCACAGTCCCCCCAGTACTGTGAACTCTGGCCCGCCACTCAATCCGCCGCGCGCCTCGCAACCGGCTTCCCGACGTTACCGGCTAGCGCCCCGCTCTGGAGACGACGGTAGGCAGACAATCACCGCGCGCCCAGCGCCCAACCAAATAGGATGGAACCATGGATAAACTGATCATCACTGTCACTGTCGACTCCTCGATGTCGTATCCGGGCAACCCTCACATGCCGGGGATCTCAGACACGACCGCAGTCGCGCAGCAGTACATCGATGCCGTCAACGCTGGCGCTAGCATTGCCCACCATCATGGAGTCCACTATCTCGATCCCACCATGCAGGCCGACGGAAGGAAGCTGTCGAAGATCGACTACGAGGGGTGGCGGGACCTCACGGCGAAGATAACGAGCGCTGTCGATCCGGTTATCCAGTTTGGCATCGCCAGCGCCCGCGTCGAAGAGAAGATCAAGCTCATGGACCTAGGTCCGGAGATGATGTCGTTCTGCTTCAATGTGCACGACGAGTACTTTCAGCCGGATCCCGCGCTGCCGCCCAATGAGATGTATTCACTCCATCCCCGCGACGAGCTAGAGCTCTACTGCCGGGCCGCGGCGGAACATGCGGTGAAGCCTGAGATTGAGAGCTTCTACACCGGCGCCTTCTGGAACCTGGAGTTCGTACGGCAAAGAGGGCTCCTCAAGGATCCAGTCTGGGCCACCCTCTTCCTCGGATGGCAGGGAGGTGCCTGGACTCCCCCGACGCCAGACGCGCTGCTCTTTCTTGTCCGCCACCTGCCTCCGAACGTGAATTGGAACCTGAGTGTGATGGATCCGAAGGCACAGTGGCAGCTGCTCCCCATGGCGATTGCGCTTGGCGGCCATTGCCGGGTTGGTTGGGAGGACAACCCGTATCTGCCCAGCGGCGAACTCGCGAAGCACAACGCGCAGTTGGTCGAGGTAGTCACGAGTATGGCGCGAAACATGGGGAGGGAGGTGGCGAGCCCGGCCGAAGCTCGGGAGATCATTGGTCTTGAGAACAGAGCTGCGGGAAAGGGGGAGTGACCAGTGGAAGGAGAGCGCGATCTATGCGACGAGGTAGCCTCGAGAATAGGCCGGGCGCGAGTCGCGATGCGAGAGGAAGGCTACACGGCGTTGCTGGTGTATGGCAATACCAAGATGAATGGTGCGCTCCGGTACCTATCTGGCTATTGGCCTGATCGCGGCGGATGGCTGTCGCGTGGGCCGGAACGAAAGGACATCAATATCTTTGATGCGTCGCTCCTTGTCCTGCCCTTGACGGGAGAGCCGGTACTCGTCTTCGACAAGGGTGAGCTTCTCGATCGGGAGGCCTGCACGGCCCGTACGACGCTCAGCAGCTTCGGAGGGGACTTAGCGTGGCAGCCGTCCGAGGCCGAAGCTATTGCCGCGCTCCTGCGGGAGAATGAGGCGACGGGGCGCGTTGGAATTGAGACCTGGGACAAGTTCCCCGCTCCGTTATACTTGGACCTCCGTCAGCTGCTCCCCGGCATCGAGCTAGTCCCCTCAACGCTGGTCGAGGGCCTCATGCTGATAAAGAGCCCTTGGGAGGTGGCCATGTTCCGAGAGGGCGCAAGGATAGGGGACACCGGCCACGAGGCATTCGTGAGCGCACTGCGGGAAGGTGGGGGCCGCAGCGAACTCGAGCTTGTTCGAGCGGCTGAGGCGGTGATGCGCGACGCTGATCCAATCTACGAGGAGTGCTCGCCCATCTCACCGTCCTTGATCAGCTCAGGACCAGTTGGCAGGCTATGCCGGCTCCACGTGCCCTTGAGCACGAAGATAATCATGGTCGGCGATGCGGTAAACTGGGACATCTGCATGCGCTACAGGGGATACCCGATTGACACCTCGCGGACACGGGTAGTGGGCAAGCCAACCGGTCGCCAGCAGCGGGCGTACGACATATCTTTGGGCATGTCTGTTGAGGTCCGAAAAGCCGTCAAGCCAGGCGCGCAAGTTCAGGATCTCGTGCGCCTAGCTCAGAGTGTCGCCAAAGAGGGCGGCTTCGAGCTCTGGGACGGTTTCCTCGGACACGGCCTAGGGCTCGACGTGCACAGTCGGCCAGACATGGGTATGGAGGAGATGATTCTTTCCGAGGGTATGGTGATTACGGTTGAGCCGCGTCTAGATGCCGACGGCTGGCTTTACGGTAATGAGGACATGGTGCTTGTCACTGCCGATGGATGTGACACACTCACTAGCTTCCCGCGAGAGCCACTTGAGCTCCATGCGGCTAAGCCACTGGCTGTGAGGCTGTAGGGGTAAGAGGATGGATCGGAGCACTACCCTTGCAGCATATCGCCTCATGCTTACTAGCAGGGGCATCGACGATCGCTGCCAGCGTCTTCTGGCTAGTGGCGTGCGGGTCCCGAACTACCACTCCGGTGTTGGTCAGGAGGCGATGTCGGTGGGCGTCGGGTTGTCCGCTCAATCGAACGATTACCTTCTGTTCACGTACAGAGACTTCGGCATGCTTCTAGCTAAGGGCATTGACCTGTCGGTGCTAGCTGGTGACCTACTGCTCAGGACGTCTGGCGGCAGCCACGGACATGGCGGGATCATGCACGTCGTTTCGGCGGACCACGGGGTTGTAGGGCGAAATAGCATCTTCGGGAGCCGATTTGGGATTGCAGTCGGCCTTGGTCTGGCCGCCGCCCGCGAACAGCAGGTGGTCATCTGCCCTTTTGGAGAGGCAGAGGGCACTCGAGGTCCCCTATACGAGGCGCTGAACTTAGCCTGCCTGCTTCAACTCCCAGTGATCTTCGTTGCGGAGAACAACGGATTCTCCATCTCGTCCCGAACCGAGCGTCTTTACGCGGCTGGTGGGATGTCGGGGATGTTTCGGGCCGCCCCGCTTCCCGTGGCAGTCGTTGACGGTAACGACGTGGCCGCCGTCTATCATGCGTGCGCGGCTGCGGTGGAGTTCGCGCGCGCTGGACTTGGCCCGGTCTTCCTGGAGATGAAAACCTACCGGATTGACCCTCATATCCCCGGTGACGATGATTCCAGATATCGCTCGCCAGAAGAGGTTGAGGTCTGGCGGCAGCGCGATCCAATAGGCGTGTGCGAGAGGCGAATCACCCAATCTGGGTTCGCATCGCCGGTAGATTGGGCTGAGCTCAAGGCGGGCATCGATACTGACCTGGATAAGGCCTTCGACGGCGCTCTGCACTCGCGGGGCCCCGACATTGCGTCTCTGTATGAGCACCTCTACTACCAGAAAGGCATGTGGAGCAACAGGAGTGGAGGTGGACATGAGTGAAATCAGCTTCCGCGATGGGCTCCGGGAGGTTCTCCGCTCTGAGCTAACGCGTGAGCCCGCCATGGTGGTCGTGGGTGAGAACGTAGCGACCTGGGGCGGTGCCGCGGGCGTCACTCAGGGCCTAGCCGACGAATTTGGTCCGCGCCGAGTCATTGAAACGCCTGTCGTGGAGAACGTCATAGTCGGTCTCGCCTTGGGTGCTGCGTTGGCTGGGTTGACGGTTGTTGCCGAAGTGTACTCTGCGGATTTCCTACTGTGCGCCGGCAGCGAGGTGATGAACGACATTGCAAAGTGGCGGTTCCAGCACCACTGGGATGCACCCATCAACCTGGTGTTGAGGATGCCCATGTGCTCGTCGGGTATCGCCGCCGGGCCGGAGCACACCCAGGCAATCGAGGGGTGGTTACACCATGTGCCTGGCTTGGTCGTGGTGATACCTGGGGATGTCAGGGAGGCGGTTGGCTCGTTGCGAGCGGCGCTCGGGTGCGGGGACCCGGTGATCTTCCTGGAGCACCGTCGACTATATGACATGCGTCAGGAGGTTTCGGTGAGCGACTTGGCCAGCTATAAGCGCAATCTGAGATCCGGATCGATCGTCAGACGGGGGGCCGACCTTACGATCGTCGCCTGGGGTTGGATGCGGCAGCTGGTCGAGAGAGTTGCGCGAGGGCTGGAGGACGAGCGTGCTTCGATCGAGATAGTCGACCCGGTCACAATCAAACCTATGGACATAGACCTCATCACGGACTCCGTCACGAAGACCAAGCGGCTCCTCGTGGTTGAGGAAGCGCCCATCACCGGGAGCGTTTCCGCAGAGATTATTGCTAGAGTTATCGAGGCCCGGATCTCGGGTCTGAAGGGCGTTGAGCGACTGACAATGCCGGACCTACCCAACCCGTTTGATCCCGAACTCGAGGCAAGTCTTGTCCCCGACGAGTACAGGATCCGACTTGCTATTGACAGGGTTTTGGCGTGCTGATGCTCCGTGCAAGATCCCGGACAGTGGGCTCAGGCGGGAGTCGCGTCTCCGTGCACTGTCCCCCTAAGGAATGGCAATGACGACCACTATCTACAGCGTGGACGAAGCACGGCGACGGGCTCGGCGGCTCCTTCCCAAGGTTGTGTTCGATTTCATCGAAGGTGGGGCCGATGATGAACTCACAACCAAGGCGAATCGACGCGCCTTCGACCGCATCCTATTCCGCCCGCTCACGGGCGTGGACGTGGGCGAGCCTGACTTGAGGACCACCGTGCTTGACACTGAGCTGTCGTTTCCCGTGCTGCTTGCACCGTGTGGCGGGCTTAGTATGTTCCACCCGGATGGTCAGGCAGGGGCGGCGCGTGCAGCCGCGAGCGCTCACACGATCGCGGTTGTTGGCACCCTAAGCGGGTCCCTGTTGGAGAAGGGCATGAGTGACGGGGGCGGTGCGCCGCACTGGTTCCAGCTGTACAAGCTCGGCGGCCGTGCCGGTGCCGAGCGACTTGTAGATCGTGCGTCGGAGGCCGGATACAGAACTCTTGTTGTATCGGTCGACACCCCGGTGGTGGGTCATAAGGAACGCGATATTCGTAACGGAGGTGTTCGGCCGGGGGGGACGCCGGCGATAGACCGTGTTGATTTGGCGAGTATGATTAGGTTCGCTCCGAAGGTCGCCGCCCACCCGCGCTGGGTGTATCGCTTCGCGCGCGCAGGCTTTCCTCTCGGTCAACCCAACGTTGACATGCTCCAGAGCGACGGCAGCCCCATATCTCTTGAGAAGGCCACCGAGGCGTGGATGTCGAGCCCGGCAACCTGGGCGGACTTCGAGTGGATTCGAAGCCGCTGGTCAGGTCGCGTAGTGGCCAAAGGCATCCTCTCAGGCGACGATGCGCGTCGAGCAGTTGGCGCCGGTGCGGATGCAGTTATCATCTCAAACCACGGCGGGCGACAACTCGACGCTGCCCCCGCGACGATTAATGTCCTGCAGGACGTCGTGGAGGCCGTCGGGACGACAACCGAGGTGCTCCTAGATAGCGGTATCCGCCGGGGCTCCGACGTCGCTAGGGCCCTTGCTCTCGGCGCACGCGCGGTCCTGATAGGACGCCCCTACCTGTACGGGCTCGCAGTCGGAGGCGAACGGGGCGTGAGGATCGTGCTGGACATCCTCCGCGACGAACTCACACGGACTCTCCAGCTTCTTGGGCGCCAATCGGTGGCTGAGCTTGATCGCTCCAGCGTGTTGGCCTCTGGCGAGTCCGCTCAACGCGGTTGTGACAATGCACAGGGATCACTCGGGCCATAGGAGATGGTGACATGACTGACACTCAGGCGAACCGCCTCGAGCCTAACAAGCGCGTGAGGATCGGCGATGTTTGGTATAGGATCGCCTACCACCTACCCACCCCCTTGTTCGATGAAAGTGGGCGAGCTGTCGACCTCGTGCTCGACCGACTCGGCATGCTTGAATACGGCTCATCTCGCGAGGTGGCTGAGATCGCTGACCCAACTCCAGTCTCTCGATTGGGCGACTGCGGATAGCCACGGAATGGAGAGGTTGGCCGACGGACGCTTCCTGAGCCAGCGACATGCGCGTGGGGTCCAGCGGATTTGCCAAACGTGTCCGGGTCAGGCTCTACACCCGTCACACCTCGGGTACCTCGGACCACGATTACGGGCATACCGTCCCTCCCGCGCGGCCGCGCTTCCGGCGAGGTGGTGCGCTCGCCCGACCTGCGGCAACTTTGACTAGAGGTAGTTCGACATGACTCTGGAAGATACGTATCAGCGGCGAACGGCGGCCAACACCGCGCCCTTGCACCAGTGCCGCAGCGGCCGGCTTGAAGGGAAGGTCTGCCTCGTCACCGGCGCTGGGTCGGGGATAGGACAAGCGACTGCCCGCCTCTTTGCACGCGAGGGCGCAACCCTCGCGGTGGCAGACGTCGATGACTCGGGCGCGCAGGCTACTGTCGCGGCAATTTCAGACGCCGGCGGGACTGCCATAAGGGAACACTTGGACGTCGCGGACGAGGAACAGACGATAGCCGCGGTGGCTTCCGTCGTGGCCCGCTTCAGCCGCATCGACGTGCTGTTCAATAACGCAGGCATCAGCGGCGTCGGTGACGTGGTCGAGACTGCTCCTGAACTCTTTGACCGCGTGATGGCCGTAAACGTCCGCGGCGTTTACCTGATGTGTCGGGCGGTCGTGCCCACGATGATCGAGCAGCGTTCAGGGGCTATTATCAACATGTCATCTAGCCTAGCGGCGATAGGCGTCGCGCGTCGTGTCTCATATGCTGCTTCGAAAGGAGCGGTGCTCGCCATGACTAGATGCATGCAGGTGGACTTGGCTCCCTATGGAGTCCGCGTGAACGCACTACTCCCAGGGACAATCCTGTCTCCCTTTGTTGAGCGCTACCTCGCGGAATCCTACAGCGATCGCGAAGAGGGACTCGAGTCCATTCGCAGGCGACAGCTAACGCACGACCTTGGCAGGCCCGAGGACGTTGCGTATGCCGCTCTCTATCTGGCGTCTGATGAAGCCAGATTCGTAATGGCGTCCGGCCTTGTGGTCGATGGGGGAATGACGGGTGCGAAGTAAGGGTTGATCATCAGCCTATGCTGGAGGGGTTGATGAAGCGGGGTGCTTGGGCCTGCGTGCATGGTCGCGGGAGCGGGTGCACGCTGGCGGAGGTTGTGAGCTGCGTAGGGAGCGGGGGTGTGTTTTCGGGCGAAAGGTGATGGTTTCGCCCTGGAGGCCCAGCATCTTCCGGATGCGCAGAACCCTCCGAATTCCGCCTCGCCAGGGCTCTTGGGGGGGAGATGTACGGTCGGACAAATCGCCTTTGAACTATCTGTGGAGGGCTAGCAACGCTCATGTGCCAGGAAGGGTCGTCGCTCCGTTTGTTGGCGGGCGTGCCTCGGGCTCCTACGCGGAGCCACGTGCGTGGCGAGGTTCCCGAGGAGTGGGCGCGGTCTACGGTGCCGGCGACCAGACTAGGAGGCGTCTCGTTATCTTGATGGCCGTCGGGGTTGACCATCGATGGTGTGATGATGTGTGTCAAGTGAGGTGAGAAGTGGATGCTGACGTCGTGGCACGCCTGGCTGAGCTCGTGCTCGTCCCTGTTATCGAGATCCCGGATCCGGAGCTCGCAACCGCTTTAGCAGACGCCCTGATGGAGGGGGGGCTGCCGTGTGCCGAGATCACCTTCCGAACCGAAGAGGCCGCCACCGCCATGGCGACGATCGCCCGGCTTCGTCCCCAGATGCTGTTGGGGGGAGGGACGGTGCTCAGCGTGGATCAGGTGGATCGGGCGCTCGACGCCGGCGCGAAGTTCTTGGTCAGTCCCGGTTTCAATCCGAAAGTCGTGGACTACGCGCTAGGCAAAGGGGCGATCATAGTGCCCGGAATCTGCACGCCCAGCGAGATCGAGATGGCTCGAGTGTTCGGTCTGGAGATCGTGAAGTTCTTCCCGGCTGAGGCGGCCGGTGGAGCCAAGTACATCAAGGCCCTGACGGCCCCGTATCGCTCCATCCAGTTTGTCCCCACCGGTGGTATCGACGCCACAAATCTCGACGCATACCTTTCCATACCGCAGGTGATGGCGGTTGGCGGGAGCTGGATGGCGCCCAAGAAGCTGATCCAGGAGCGGGAGTTCGTGGAGATTGCGCAACGGACTCGCGCGGCCGTGGAGCTCGCTGGGCGCCTGCGCCCGGCAGCGGCGGCGCCGCGGGGTGGTGACGGAGCTACGGTTGGGGGTGCACGGTGATGGCCTTGATGGATGTCAAGCCCAAGGCGGCATGCCGGTGGGATCTGGTGTCGGTCGGTGAGGTAATGCTGCGCCTGGATCCAGGTGACGGGCGGATCTCGACGGCCCGTGAGTTTCGCGTCTGGGAGGGAGGTGGGGAGTACAACGTGGCCCGAGCGCTGCGGCGCTGCTTCGGGTTAGACACGGCGGTGGTGACGGCTCTTGCGGACAATGCCGTGGGCCGGCTCTTGCAGGACCTGCTCTATCAGGGTGGGGTCGACCAGAGTCATGTGGTCTGGGTTCCCTATGACGGGATCGGCCGCAAGGTGCGCAACGGGCTCAACTTCACCGAGCGCGGCTACGGAATCAGGCCCGCTTTGGGATGCTCGGACCGCGGCAACACGGCGGCCTCGCAGCTCAAGCCGGGTGACATCCCCTGGGACGTCATCTTCGGAACCGAGGGTGCGCGCTGGCTGCACACCGGCGGCATCTTCGCCGCCCTCTCTGAGAGCACGGCGCAGGTGGCCACCGAGGCGATGCGGTCGGCGAAGGCGAACGGGACGATCATCTCCTACGATCTCAATTACCGCGGCTCGCTCTGGAATGGCTCCGGCGGTCCCGAGCGGGCACGTGAGGTCAACACCGAACTGGTCCGGTTGGCGGACGT
>PLXL01000122.1:0-442 GCA_003153215.1 Candidatus Dormiibacterota bacterium | reverse complement strand
GTCGGCGGCGGGGACGGTTTCGCCTCGGGCCTCTTCTACGGCTTGCTTCAGGGAGACGACCCCCAGCGGGCAGTGGAACTCGGGGCCGCACATGGTGCGCTGGCCATGACCACCCCAGGTGACACCTCCATGGCTTCCCTGAGGGAGGTCGAATCCCAGCTGAGCGGCCGTGGGGCTCGCATTATTCGCTAAAGAGGTTCGCGCAATACACTGACATAGTAGTCACAAAGAAAGACCAGCCTGACCGAAGAAACCGAAGTGCAGCGCTGGTGACCGGACCCCGTTGGCCCCGAGTTCCACAGTCGCGAGCACACGCGGGGCTGAAATCAGCCTGGCCTGAACTCGGGATCGGCGCCTATGGTGGGTCCACGAGCCGCAATACGTAGATACACGATTAGGCCAACACGGGTATTTGGTTGAGCTAGAACGCGTGGGCATGTAC
>PLXL01000216.1 GCA_003153215.1 Candidatus Dormiibacterota bacterium | reverse complement strand
CCACGTCGGCGACCCGCGCGGCCAGGTGCGGGTCGGCAGCCGCCAGCTCCTCCTGGAAGATCGGGACGGGCCAGGCGAAGAGCCCGCTGTTCCAGAGGTGGCGACCGCCTGCGACGTAGCCCTGGGCCACCTCCAGAGATGGTTTCTCGACGAAGCCGGCGGCCCGGTAGGCGGGAACGGCGGCCGCCGCCTCACGCTGGGCGGTCCCGGCCAGAGCGCCGCTCGGGGGGCGCCACCGCTCCGGGGCAAGCGGCGACCCGTCGACCGCCACGTAGCCGAGACCGGTGGACGGGTAGCTGGGGCTGACGCCCACGGTCGCCAGCCCCTCCGTGACCGCCGCCCACCCCGCGGCGGCCAGGACGGCGGCACGGTAGCCCTCGCCGTCCTCGATATGACTGTCGGCGTGCACCGACGAGATCAGAGCGTCGGGATCCTCCTGGGCGACCCACGCCGTGGCGAGCCCCAGGGCGGGGCCGGTGCCCCTCGCCTCCGGTTCTGCGATCACCGCGTCCGCTGGAAGACTCAGGTCGGCCAGTACCCGACGGCAGGCCTCGGCCTGGGCCGCGGTGGTGACGACACGAACGGAGTCGGCCAGGGGGAGCATCCGATCGACGGTCGCGCGGAGCAGCGTGACCCCGGTGGCATCGAGAGGCAGCAGGTGCTTGGGAACGCCGGCTCGCGACAGTGGCCAGAGCCGGGTACCGCTGCCTCCCGCCAGGACCAGGACGTGGTAACCCACGGCGGCTCTGAGCCGATCAGGCCCGGGGGGCGCTCGGGGTGGACGGCATCAGTGAGGCTGCTCCGCGCTCTTCAGAGGCTCGACCCCGGCCTCCGAGGCGAGCTCGGCGGCCAGGCCGGTCTGCTCCCAAGGAAGGTTGAGGTCGCTCCGTCCGAAGTGGCCGAAGGCCGCGACCTGGCGGTAGATCGGCCGGCGGAGCTGGAGAGCGCTGATGATCCCCACAGGGGAGAGATCGAAGTATTCGTCGACCAGCGCCCCGATCTGGGAGAGCGGCACCCGCTCCGTCCCGAACGCCTCGATCATCACCGACACCGGCTTGGCCACCCCGATCGCGTAGGCGACCTGGATCTCGCACTTGGTGGCGAGGCCGGCGGCCACGATGTTCTTGGCCACCCAGCGGGCGGCATAGGCGGCGCTGCGGTCGACCTTGGTCGGATCCTTGCCGCTGAAGGCGCCCCCGCCATGCCGGGCGTACCCGCCGTAGGTGTCGACGATGATCTTGCGGCCGGTGAGACCGGCATCGCCCTGCGGCCCCCCGACCACGAACCGTCCGGTGGGGTTCACATAGCGCTTGGTCTCGGCATCCAGCCATTCGGCGGGGATGATGGGGTTGACCACCAGCTCCTGGACGTCGGCGAAGATCTGCTCGTTGGAGACCTCGTCGGAGTGCTGGGCGCTGACCAGCACCGTGTCCACCCGGCAGGGGCGCCCCTCGGCGTCGTACTCCATGGTCACCTGGGTCTTGCCGTCGGGGCGCGCCCAGCGCAGGGTCCCGTCGCGCCGGGCGGTGGAGAGCTGCCGGGCGAGCCGGTGGGCCAGCTGGATGGGGGCGGGCATCAGCTCCGGGGTCTCGTCGCAGGCAAAGCCGACCATCATTCCCTGGTCGCCGGCCCCACCCGTGTTGACCCCTTGGGCGATGTCGGGGGACTGCTCGTCGAGGGAGACCAGGACGCCGCAGGTCTCGAAGTCGAAGCCGAACTTGGCCCGGGTGTAGCCGATGTCGCGGATGGTCTGGCGGACGATCCCCGGGATGTCGACGTAGGCCTGGGTGCTGATCTCCCCGAAGACCAGGACCGTGCCCGTGCAGAGGGCCGTCTCGCAGGCGACTCGGCCCAGGGGGTCCTTGGCCAGGACACCGTCCAGCACCGCGTCGCTGATCTGGTCGGCCATCTTGTCCGGATGGCCGTCGGTCACCGATTCCGAGGTGAAGAGCCGCTTCTGCGGCCCATGGGTGTGGTGCGGGGTCATCAAAGGGCCCTCCTGATCTCACCGGCGGCCACCGACCCGCCTGCCGCGGCGCCGGCCCACTCCTGTCCGAGATGCGATCGATCCTACCAGGCTCCGGCTCGAAACCGCGCCGTCACTAGCCGGAAGCTGGCTGGACGTGTACTGTATCCANNTGCCGCGAATGCGGTGTCGACTTCATCTGGACCGAGGGGGAGCAGCAGTTCTTCTCGTCCAAGGGACTCACCAACCCCCCGTCTCGCTGCCCTTCGTGCCGCGCCGCCCGTAAGGCGGCCGGGATGGGCGGAGGCGGCTACGGTGGCGGTGGCGGGGGCGGGGGACGCTCCGGCGGACCTCGCCAGATGTTCGAGGTCACCTGCGCCGGCTGTGGCGGGATCGCTCGGGTCCCCTTCCAGCCCCGCGGTGACAAGCCCGTCTACTGCAGCGACTGCTTCCGTACGTCGGCACGGTGACAGGAGTCCCGAGCGACGCCATCGCGATCGGCACGAGGGTCAGCTTCCCCTATGGAGGGAGCCGGCGCGTCGGTACGGTGTCGGACGTCTCGATGCTCCCTGACGGGGGCGGCGGGCTGAGCGTCTCGTACCTGATCGACGTGGGCAACCGCAAGGTCTTTGTCCAGGGCGACGGGGTGACGCGCGCCAGCGCCGGGCCCCTGCCTGCGTTCGACGCGGTGGCCGAGGGGGCCGCCTACGGCCGCAAGCGGCCGCGCAACCCCCGCCGGAGGTAGGCAGCCGAGCGGATCTGCGCGCCTGGCACGCCCGCCCCCGGGGGGGGTCCGGGCGTACGTAGACTGGCGCCGTGCCCCGCTTCCGGCTCTCCGCCTACATCACGACGACCTTCGGTGTCGAGGACTGGCGAGGCTTCCGGCTCTGCGGCATGGACGAGGTGGGCAGAGGGGCCTTCGCCGGACCACTGGTGGCCGCGGCCGTGGTGCTGCCGCGCGGCTTCCGCCACCCGTGGCTGCGCGACTCCAAGAGGTTGACAGCCCACCAACGGGAGGTGGTGGCCGAGAAGGTCCAGCGCCAGGCCGTCGCCTGTGCGATCTCCGAGATCAGCACCGCCGACATCAACCGGCGCGGCCTGGGCTGGGCAAACGTGGAGGTGTTCCGCCGCTTGGTCGCCCAGGTCACGGCGGACGGCTACTGCTGCGACGGCCGGCTCCGGATCGATGCTGCCCATCCCGTCCACTGCCTGGTGGGAGGCGACGACCTGGTGCCGCAGATCTCGGCGGCCTCGATCGTCGCCAAGGTCCATCGCGACGCCCTGATGCGCCGCCTCCACCTGGATGCCCCCGTGTACGGCTGGGCCAGCAACAAGGGGTATGGCGCCCCCGTCCACCGCGCCGCCATCCTGGCCCACGGTGTGCACCCGGAGCATCGGCGCGTCTTCATCGAGAATCTGCTCCAGCTCCAGCTGGACCTCGGGCTCGACGTGGCGGCCAAGGCGCCGCTCACGCGGTCTGGCGGCAGCTGACCTGCGGCGTACGACCTGCCGCCACCGACCTGAGCGGCACCTGGCTGGCAGGAGGCGAGGCGGTCAGCCCGCCCCGCAGCCGCACGCGCCGCCGCAGCACCCACCTTCGGGGGAAGGCCCGGGACGGTCGGGGGCACCCGTCTGCCCCCCCACGAGCATTCCCACGCGGCTGATCAGGGGCATGCTCGCGCGGCTCTCGCAGCGCGGGCAGACCGCCGCCAGCTCACGCTCCGCCATCGGGCGCATCACCTCGTGGACGGCGGCACAGTCGTTGCACCGGTATTCGTAGAGGGGCACCTGCTCAGAGTACCCGAGCCGGCGCGTTTGACATGCGAACATCAGTTCGCTACCATACGTGTATGGTCGCACTCGGGACGATCGAGTTGGAGCTCCCCCTCGGCGACGGACCGACGGGAGAGCTGGCGAGCCGGCGGCTTGGGCACGTCCGCCAGATCGTTGGCGATGATGGCGACGCGCTGGTGCGTCTGGCTGCGGCCTTCCCCAATCTGGCTGCGATGTATGCGGCTTCGGAGGAGGAGCTTGGCCGCGTGGTCGGCCCGGTCGCGGCCGCCCGGATCCGCTGGTTCCTCGACGCCCCACTCGCGACCAGCCTGGCCCCCCGGCATCTGAGGGCGCTCGCCGAAGCGGCCTGACGAACCGCGGCGGTGGGTACATCGCCCGGGCTTCCCGTCCAAGCGACGCGGGTGAACGGACGGGCGACAGCGGTCGCCCGGGACGTGCCGGCTGTGTCAGCATTGGAGCACGCGGGAAGTCGCATGACGGCAGCGTCGCTGGCGGGGCGATGGCGACGCTGGCCGTCGGGATCCCCGGTTGGGACCGGCTTCAGCCCCGTTCATGACCCGCCCATCGAGGAGAAGGACCATGCTGGGTCGACGCTCCAAGTCCGCCGTCATAGAGAGACAGGTGGTAGATACCGGCACCAGAGCCGTCGAGAAGGCGGCCGAGACCGTGACCGATCTCGCCGAGCGGGCGGTGGTGGTGGCCCGTGAAGCCCAGCGCGTCGCCAGTCCGGCCCTGCGCAATGCCGCACACACCTCGGCGGAGACCCTGAGCCACGCCGCTGAGCGGGCGGCCGCGGTCCTCGCCGAAGCCGCTGACCGTCTCTCACAGGAGGTTGCCGAGATGCCGAGCTTCGCAAAGGGCAAGCGCGCCGCCAAAGCTGCGGCGAAGGCCGAGATCAAGGCCGCGCGTCCAAAGCGGTGGCGCCGCCGGTTTCGCCGGACCGTCGTCGTCACCGGTCTCGCCGGGGCCGTGTACCTCGTCGTCACCAAGACGCCGCTGAAGGCCAAGCTCTCGGAGTGGGTCTTCGGTCCCCCGCTCGACGAGGAGGACCTCGAGCCGATCACGCTGCCGGTCAGCGGTTCACCGACACCGGACGAGGGCGAGGCTTCGGAGGCACCCGACGTGGCGGACAGCACCACGAAGGCCTCAAAGGCCAGGGGACACACCTCGACCCGGGCACCCAAGCACGACGGTGCCGCAGAGTAGGAGGATCTCCCGGCACGCGCCATCGCCCATCCTGAAGGAGCGTCAGTGACCGATCGCCCATTCATGCCCCGTCGCCCCCCGGACGATCGGTCGTACCCGAGACCCCCCTACCGTCCCCCGATGCCGGCTCCCCGGCCGAATTCGGAGCCGGCCCCGACCTCCAGCAGCGTCCGGCTCAAGGACGGGGACCGGGAGATCGAGGTGAGTGGGACCCCGATCTTCGTGCGCCAGGTGCTCGACGACCTGCCCACGCTGCTCGCCCGCCTTCGCGGGGAGACGCCCCCGACCCCTGCGGCGATCCGCATGCCCGCCCCCTCCGCCGGCCAGCCACCCGCGGCTCACGCGGCCGCAGCCGAGGTCCACGCCCCGATGCCGGAGGTCCGCGCGCCTGCGCCTGAGGCACCGCCGCTTGCGCCGGACATCCCGATCGCAGCCACCCCCAACGGCGATGCCGTATCCGATGACGACGGGATCTCGCTGGAGGAGCAGGTGCTGGCCGCTCTGCGCGGTGCCGCGCACCCGCTCCCGGTCGTCGGCATCCGAGACCGGCTCGGCCCCGGGGTCAGCGGACAGCAGGTGCGCCGCATCCTGGAGCGCGCCGGATCCAAGGTGGTCGCGAGCGGCGACCGGCCGATCCGCTACCGGCTTCGCTAGAAACGGGTGGGCGAGGCAGGATTCGAACCT
>PLXL01000152.1 GCA_003153215.1 Candidatus Dormiibacterota bacterium | reverse complement strand
CGTTCACGGAAGCTGTCTCGGAGATCGGGAGGCCCCAACCGCGCCAGTTGAAGGGCCCGAAGCCGGGCGGAACCATGGAGAGGGCGTAACCGGTGATCGCGACCGTGACGTGGCCGGCGCCGTCATCGACGGCGCAGACGACCACATGGCCCACCCCGTCATAGCCCGAATGGAGAGCGTCGAAGAAGTCGGCCACCTGGTCGGCGGTGGGGCAGGCGGTCGGTCCGATCTCGTCGCGCAGAGTGGCCAGGTTGGGCGCGTACCAGTCCTCCACGCTCGTCCCCAGCAGGGGCTCCCGCAGGAGCGGAAGCACGCTCGCGTACACATCGGTGAGCGCGGGAGTGAGGCTGGCGGCAGAACCCTGCGCCGACATCGCCACCCCGATGCCCTGCTCGACGGAGGCGTCCGCGGCATCGGTCTCGATGGTCCATATCCACGTGTCGAGGATCGCCATCAATGCCACGAGAAAAAGTCCAAAGACCAGGGCAAACTCCACCGTGGACTGCCCCCCGTGCCGGGTTCGTCGCGCTCGCCCCCCGCCCATCTCAGGCCAACGGGATCGTCCGGACCTGGTAGACGGGCTTGGGCGGGAGCGCGCCGTCCACGAGCGCGTTGGCGTAGGTGGTGCTGCAGGCGGCAACCGCCCCGGCCTGTGTTTTCTGGTTGACGCCGTCCACGCCCCCGTCAGGCGTGACGCACTCGTAGAACGCGCCGCCGTTCCAGTCGACCCAGGCCACGAAGGCGGTGACGGTCACGTCCTGGGTGGCGGTCACCGTCGGACCTGCGGCCGGGACGCTTCCCTCACCACTGATCTGCTTGTAGTAGTGGGTAACCCCCGCTTCTCCCGGTCCCGAGCTCTCCGCTTGGGACGTGCCGGTCGTACCGTCCCCGAAATCCCAGTTGATCGTGTCGGACGGGGCCACGTCCAGGTAGTAGGTGAAGACGATGGATTCTCCGTCGGCGTCGGGATCACCCATGACATTGATGACCACTGGGGGGACATCAGGCCCCTGGGGCTGCGGGCTGATCCAGAAGGTCGTGGGCGCGAAGACCACGTAGTTATCAGGTGCGCTCGCCTGGACCTGCCCGGCGGAGACGCCGGCCGAGGCCATGGCCTGCTGCAGCGTTGGCGGTCCCCAGGTCGGCTCGACGGGTGGCGTGTCGGACGGAGGCCCATCGTCGTCCGGGATTATGGCGGGGGTGACGTCGAGGGTCGGCCCGTCGCAGACCAAGTTCCCGTCTCCGCCAAGGCCCCAGGTTCCCTGGATCTCCGTCGTGATGTCGACGGTGACACGTTGGTCTTGGAGACCCGAGGTGATCATCGCCGCGGTAGCCAGGCCAGATCCTGGTTTGATGCTCGGTGGCGGCGGGCCGTACTGGGAGGTGGCAGTCCAGTTTGCGTCGAGCGCAGTCTGAGTCGTGTCACTCACATCGCCTGAGAAAAAGTGGGGGGACTCAACCTGAAAGATGGCACCCACCGAACCGCTCCAGAACGCGATGGGGAAGACCTCCACGTACCCGGGGCCGCCCTCCCACCCCGACTCCTCGGAGGGCCGGCTCAGGACCTGTGCGACCTCCCAGTCGGCCCCGACGCTGCACAGGGCTCCGAGCTTGGGTGGGGTGACGGGCTGGCCCGCGCTATAGCTCCCGTCGCGTGAGTTCGTCGCCGGACCGCGGCAGTACAGGGTCAGGTTGCCACTGGCGTCCACACTTCCCGGGGGACCTGGCTGGGGAGGTTCGCCTATCGCCAGGTCCAAGCCTGCTGCTGGCGCGCAGTCGGAGGAGTCCCCGCCACCGCCACCGCCACTAGAGGCGTACACGGGGCGCGCTGGCCAACACAACAGCAGAGCTACCGTGGCCGCGACGCAGCCCACCGACCACGGCTTCATCCTGTGCTCTGGACCTGCTGGATAAGGGCATCCGCCGTTGCATCGCCCCCCTGAACCCAACTCGCCTCGTAGATCAGGTACTGCCCAAGTGCTGCGCCGCTTTCCACGTTGGTGATATCGACTTCCCAGACCGCGTCGCCGGAGGCTACTGGATTAACTGACACGGATCCGCTTGCCGCTGTCCATGTACTCGAACAGGGTCCGACAGAGCTACCAACGTACGCCACACCGGGATTCGATTCGCGGGTGCCTGTGAGGTCGGACATCTGTTCGCCTGTCACTGAGACCGCGTCGACGTTCTCGAGGTACTCGCATGCCGGGGTATCCACAATCTTTCCCCCGGCCTGCACGAACGGCACCGCGTTGTTACTGCCGCCCGCGAGGAGGTACTGCATGAACGCAGCCTGGCCGTGCTGCTGACCCCACTCCATCAGACTCCAGAACTCCTCGTCTTCAGTTACCCAGGTCTGAAGGCCGGCGTCGCTCAACTCACCGTTCGTGAGGTTCTTCGTCTGCACGGCCGGGGGATCGGGGACGATCTCCGAGCAGGCCGGGACCATACTGGATTGCATCTGGAGCCATGCCTGCTGGACGGCGGTGAGGTTGCTCGGCTGAGGTCCACCTGTCAGGTACGCGGCGGCTCCCGGGATGGTGGTGTCCTGCGCGTCGCAGTAGGACGTGGGAGTGGCACTCGCGTTGGAGCTCGGGGTCGTCCCGGTCGCGTGTGCGGTGCTGGAGGTCTTCGGCGGCGCGGCCGTACGGCTGGCGACTGCCTGGCCCCCGCCACAGCCGGCTGCCAGGCTCGCGAGCAAGGTGAGGGTTGCGAGCCATCGGCGCGAACGGGCTAAACGTGGCAGAGAAGAAGATCCAGGCACGGTGGGGAGAGGGATGCCCACGTTTCCTCCTTCCCAAGACGCGGGTGATGCGATCGGCAGTGTACCCAGGTCGCCCCTGGTCCTGCTCGTGGCCATTGCAGTGCGCTCGACTTCCACTCCGCTCGACGTCCCGCACGGCGGAGCCCTCCCGGACCGTTATTCACTGGCTCCGCACGGACGGGCCGAGCTTACGGAGAGCAGACGGACAGCAGACGGACAATCGAGCAGACGCCTCGCGAATCTCGCCCGGATTCGTTGCCCGAGAGAATCGGCAACCGGAAGGACCCGGTTCGCTAGAACTCGATCAGCCGGACGGCGGGTCGCCTTTCTCCAGGTCGATCGGCCACCGCAGGAGGAACGCGCCCAGCAGGTTGTCGATTTCTCGGCCTCGCCTGGTCGGCTCGTCGTCTGCTTGAAGGCACGTCGTGAACTCGGCGCTCAAGATGTCTTCAACCGCCAGTCGCTCGGTCAACTCCGGCTCTGGGTGGGTGCGAAGGGACGAGAGCAATGCCACGTCTCTGCCGCCGATCACCTCGGCAAACAGACTTCGCATCTCGGCCGGTAGGGACTCCACGACGCTCGTCATGGGATCACTCTCCACGCTGAACTGGTTCTTGCCCAAGCCGTCACGACCCTCCCAGCCGAATTGAGAACCACGGTGGCTGTCTTGCCGATGTACCTGAACTTCCCGCCGGGCTGAACCTCGACTTTTACAGGATCCTCCACGGCGTCATTCATAGCGGAATCCGAGACGCCGAGGCCGCCGTCACGTCCCATCACCTGCTCGAGCCCATGTTGGGTGTCGCCGTCGATCTCACGAGGCGCCCCCGGCGGGTACGGAGAGGTTCCTTGTGACGAGCCGCCCTGCGGGCCGGTGATCGAGCCGCCCGACTGTCCGCCGCCGCCGAGCGCCTTGGCCAGCAGCGCGTCGATCGCCGTCGCACCCACGGCGACCACCGCCGTCCCCGCCAGGAGCTCGGCACCGCTTGCGGTGGACGCGACGGTCATGCTGCCGCCCCCGGCAAGGGCGAATGACATCCCACCTCCCACGGCCGCACCCCCGCTGAACGGCAGCAGCAACTGAGCCGCGATCCGGGCCATGGCGGCGAGCGCCTCGGCGATGGCGGCGGCGATCTCGGCCAGGGCCTCGGCCAGGGTGGCGAGGAGGTCCGTGACCGTCGCCAGAGCGCTGGAGACGATGCCGGCTTCGCCGACCTCCGACAGGCCAAAGGTCAAGAAGGCCGCGGCCGTCAGCACCACCGCCCCGCCCACCACCACCTCGACCACGTGGTCGTACTGGTCCTGGGCGCTCCGGATCGCGAAGGAAGCCACGTGCAGGGTCCCCGATACCGCCTGGATCTGCCGGTGGAGCGGGGCCACGCCGGCCGAATAGTCGTGCCAGGCAGTGGTGTAGGCGGTGGCGGCCTGCCCTCGCCACCAGGTCGAGATGTCCTCGGCATGGGGGGCGAGCTGCCGCTCGGCGGCCTGCAGGCCGGCATCGAGGGCGTCCCAGGCGTCGGCCATCTGCGAGAGCCGCTGCGGGTCGCCGCCCGGCCGGCCGGGCATCCAGCCGGGAAGGCCCATGAGTGGATTTCCCTCCCTCTCAGGGCGTCATCGACTGCGCGACGCTGTGCTCCGCAGCCACCAGTACCGCTCCCGCCTCCTCGACCCGGCGTGCCAGCGTCAGCAGGCCGTCGCCCAGGTTGTCCAGCGCGGTCAGCGTCTCGCGGAGCACCTCCCCGTACTCGGTGTCAGACGAGGCGTGCCCAAAGGGGTCGCCGGAACCCGAGCCGTGCGCACCGAGGTCGGACGCGGCGCTGACCACCTGGCCGCGCGCTCGCTGGAATGCGTCCGAGAGGTCGTTGAAGGAGGTGATGCTGCCCACGTAGAGGGTGGGGGTGCTGC
Source organism: Candidatus Dormiibacterota bacterium (assembly GCA_003153215.1). Lineage (GTDB taxonomy): Bacteria > Chloroflexota > Dormibacteria > Aeolococcales > Aeolococcaceae > Changshengia. Next base: position 88 of record PLXL01000152.1, on the reverse strand, counting down.
TCGAGCCGCCCAGTCCCGCTGCTGGTGACACCGGATGTACTCCGCGACCTGGAGATCGTCCCGGTGTTGGTCGGGGCGATTGCAGGAC
>PLXL01000273.1 GCA_003153215.1 Candidatus Dormiibacterota bacterium | reverse complement strand
CCCGGCGGGCCCTAGCCTCCACACCGCGGCTCACCTACGCCCTGGTGGTGACCTTCGTGGTGATCTTCCTGATCGAGAACACCGTCGCCAATCAGTGGGCGAACGGGTATCTCGGCGTGGGGGGAATCGATCTGCAATACCCGGGCGGCGGCGACTGGTGGCGGTACCTGAGCACCGGCTTCCTCCATGTTCCTGGGTTCTTCGGAAGCGGCGCCGGGATCAGCTCGTACCTCTCCCTCCACGTGCTGGTCAACTGCTACTCCACGATCATCCTGGGCCGCATCGTCGAGCCGATGTACGGACGGATCACCATGCTGGCCACCTTCGTCGGGGCCGCCTTCGCCGCCAGCGGGGTGAGCGCGGTGGCCTACGGCCTCGGCCTGCCCGGCTCCAGCTTCGTGTTCGTCGGCGCCTCCGGCGGGCTGATGGGCCTGCTGGGCCTGATCCTGGTCCTGGGCCGGGTCCAGGGCAGGAACGTCCCGGCGGGGCTGACCCACACCCTGCGCCAGTGGGTGCTCATCTCCCTGGTGATGACCGTCGTGATCGGGTTCACCTTCTCGAGCTACATCAACAACTACGCTCACCTGGGTGGGTTCGCGGCCGGAGCCCTGATCGGCCTGGTCATCCCGCCGGTGCAGGCGATCGGCGGTCAGGACCTCAAGCCGTGGCAGAAGGGGGTGCTGATCGGCGTGATCGCCGTGGGCGCGGTGGCCATGCTGCTGGCGGTGATCAACTTCGGCCAGTTCCTGGCCAACCCGGGACCGACCCTCTCCTCAGGATGAACGCCAGCCCCGACGTCGAGCTGGGCGGAAATGAGCGGCATTCGGACGCCGCTCAGGCCGACCAGATCAAGGAAGGGAGCAGTGCAGGGAGGGAGCGCACTGACGTGCGCGACCGACTGAGCAGCGGACCTGACGCCGAGCTGGGCGGAAATGAGCGGCAGCCGCCTCAGCCGACCTCGGCCCGGGGCGTGCTCCAGAGCCCCTCCAGGTCATAGAAGACCCGTTCGCCCGGGAGGAAGACGTGAGCAATCACCGAGTCGAAGTCGACGCACGCCCAGGAGGCATCGCGCATCCCGGCGATGTGCAGCGGCCGCGCCCCGAGCGCCCGGCAGGCCTCCTCAATATTGTCAACAATGGCTCTAACCTGCCGGTCCGTGTCGCCCTCGCAGACCACGAAGAAGTCCGCGATGGTGGTCTTGCCCCGGAGGTCGATGCTCACGACCTCGCGCGCCTTCTTGTCGGCGGCGGCGGAGCTGATCGCCTCCACCAACTCTTCGGACGTCATCCGAGAACGATTATGACATCGGCGCGGGCGCGGACCGGCCGGCCTCGGGCCGGGCCGGCGCGGCCGGAGGGCGTCACCACCTGGCAGGCTCAGCGATAAAGGCCGCGCTCCCCGATGATGGTGGCGACGGCGGGGCTGACCAGGCCGTCCAGCGGCTCACCGGCCGCGACGCGGCGACGGATCTCGGTGCCGGAGATGTCCGGAGAGTCGATGCCCACCACCCGGGTGAGCTCGGGCAGGAAGCCGAGTGCGATCGCCTCCGCGTGGCGGATCGGTGCCTCACCGGCGCGGTTGACCAGGACGAAGTGGTAGCTGCCCAGCAGCTCGGCGGCCCCGTGCCAGCCCGACGTCTGCCGGGCGGCATCGGCACCCAGGACCACCCAGAGCTGCGTACCCGGATGCCCGGATCCCAGGTCGCGCATGGTATCGAGGGTGTAGGACGGGCCGGGGCGCCGCAGCTCCAGCTCGAGGGCGGCGATGCGGGGGCGCCCCTCGATGGCGGCCCTGCACATCGCCAGGCGGTCGGCGGCGCCGGCCGTCACCGGGCCGCGGTGGGGCGGAACGCCGGCCGGCACCACCCAGACCAGGTCGGCGAGGACGCCCTCTCTCGCCTGCTCGGCGACCGCGAGGTNNGGAGGTCGGGGGAGGGAGCCGATGGCGTCCGCCGTGTACGTGAACTCCGAGGAGCCGATGCGGACGGTGTCGCCGTCGTGGCAGCCGGCCGCCGCCAGGGCGGAATCGACACCCGCCGCCGCCAGCCTCCGATGCAGGACTTCCACGGCCTCCTCCTCGTCGAGATCGGTGCGCTCCACGATCCGCAGGACGGCGGCGTCAATGACCCGGTAGGCCCCGTCCGGCTCCCGATCCACGCGGGGCGGTCCGGACGCGCGTGAGACGTGCCGGTATACACGGTGGCCGCCCTCAGCGGCATCGCCCTCCCCGGCAGCCGGAACGCCCCCCGGCCGGTCGGGCGAGAAAGCGGTGGGGCGGGTGGCGGAGTTGCGGGCCGCGGCGACCAGCTCGGCGGCCGCCTCGAGGAGTTCACGGGTGCCGACGCCGCCTGCCGCACTGATCCGGTGACAGCCGGGGAACTCCGGCTCCAGCTCGCTGGCCGCCGTCCCCGCATCAGGCAGGTCGACCTTGTTGAGGGCGACCAGCGTGGGCCGCTCGGCGAGCTGGGGGCTGAAGGCGCCCAGCTCCGCCACCACCTGCTCGATCGCCAGTCTCGCCTCGGCGGCACCGGCGGCGCAGTCGACGACGTGGATGAGCACACGGGTCCGCTCCAGGTGACGGAGGAACTCGATGCCCAGTCCGGCCCCCTCGTGCGCCCCCTCGATGAGCCCGGGAACGTCGGCGAGGACAAGGGTGTGCCCACCGCTCATCTCGGCCACGCCCAGGTTGGGGTGAAGAGTGGTGAAGGGGTAGGCGGCGACCTTTGGCCGGGCACCCGTCAGGGCCGCAAGCAAGGTGGACTTGCCGGCGTTGGGGAGCCCGACCAAGCCGATGTCGGCGATCAGCTTGAGCTCCAGGTGGATGCGGCGCTGCGCCCCCGGGTCCCCCAGATCGGCGATCCTGGGGGCCTGTCGGACAGCGCCCGCGAAGTGGGCGTTCCCCCGGCCCCCGCGCCCCCCCTCGGCGACCACCAGGCGCTGGCCCGGGCTGGCGAGGTCGCCGATCAGCTCGCCGCTCTCCGCATCCGTCACGACCGTCCCGGGCGGCACGGGGAGGACCAGGTCCGGCCCGTCGCGGCCGCTGCGCAGTGCTCCGCCACCCGGGCGTCCGTCCGGGGCATGGAACCGGCGCCGCTCCCGGTAACGGCTCAGGCTGCTGTCGCCCGGCTCGACCACCAGGACGACGCTCCCGCCCCACCCCCCGTCACCGCCATCGGGGCCGCCCCGCGGGACGTACTTCTCGCGCCGGAAGCCGACCGCGCCGCGCCCACCGGAGCCGGCGGCGACATCGAGGCTGACCTCGTCGATGAACACGGGTGAGGGCTCAGCTCAGACCCGGCACGCGCCGCGGGAGCGGTGCCGCGAAGTCAGCCGGCCGCCTCTGCGGCCTCGGTGACCCGCGGAGAGACGTCGCCGGCGGACGGGATCGTGTCGTCCACATCGCTGGACGTCCTCCCCTCCATGGCCAGATCCAGCATCGGAAGCGCGAGGACGTTGGCCCGGGTCCGATCGCCTCCCTTCTGGTCGAAGGCCACCAGGCCGCTCGCCAGGGCGTAAAGGGTGTGGTCGCGGCCAACTCCGACGTTGCCGCCGGGCAGGATCTTGGTGCCGCGCTGCCGGACCAGGATGGTCCCGGCGAGCACCAGCGAGCCGTCGCCGCGTTTGACGCCGAGCCGCTTGGAGTTGGAGTCGCGTCCGTTGCGGGAGCTGCCACCGCCTTTCTTATGGGCCATCTCTACTCACCAGCCTCCGGTGGAGGGGTCTTGCGGGCGGCGCGGCGGCGTGGCGCCTCCGGGGTGCCGGACGGCGTCGATGCCTCGGCATCTGCCTCGGGCTCTGCCGCGACGGGCTCGGCGGCCCTCCGGGTGCGTCGCGCCGGAGGCGATGGCGCGGCCGCGCCGGGCTCCGCCGCGGCAACCCGAGTGCGGCGGCGCCGGGTGCTCGCCGGCTCGGGGGTATCGGGCTCGGGCGCGGTCTCCTCGACGGCCACCGCCTCGCTCTCGATCTCCGGTGCCTCGACCTCCTCGACCGCCACCGGCTCGGGAAGCGGCTCGCCCTTGGCGAGCACCCGATCCACCACCAGCTCGGTCTGCTCGGCCCGGAAGCCGAGAGTGCGGCGATGCCGCTTCTTCGGCTTGAAGGTGAAGACCCGGATCTTGCGCCCGCGACGGTGCCCGGCCACGGTGGCCGCGACACGGATGCCCTCGAGGCTTGCCGCGTCGACCTGGACTCCGTTGCCGTCGGAGAGGAGGAGCACCGGCTCCAGCCCGATCACATCGCCGACGGCGGAGGCGAGGCGGTCGACGACGAGACGGTCACCGGGGGTGACGCGGTACTGGTGACCGCCATGCCGGACGACGGCGAAGCTGGCCGAGGTCGTGGCCTCAGAGCG
>PLXL01000038.1 GCA_003153215.1 Candidatus Dormiibacterota bacterium | reverse complement strand
CCACCCCGATGGCCAGGAAGATCAGACCGCGGATGGAGCGGGGGAGGAACTGGAGGGTCAGGTCGGAGACAAATTCGGGGAACCTGACGTTGGAGTAGTAGATGTCGCGCAGGACGTAGCCGATGGCCAGGGCCACCATCACGATCCCGACCATGAGCAGAAGCAGCCAGCGCTTCACGTGGAGGCCGGGGGTGAGCAGCCGGGTCAGGTTCTTCCCGGGTCGAAGCCGCGCCATCATCCTTCGAGGCGGATTCTCCCACCCCCGCCCCAAGAGCGGCGCGTCAGCGCTCGACTCCCTCCGGGCCGCTCTCGGCGGCGGAGCTCTGATTCCCTAACCGAGGGGGAGAGGCGGGACCGCGCCGAAAGAGATGCCTTCGGCTGTCGCCCCCGGTGCCTGCGGCGGGAGACCCCGGGTCCGGCGGCCCATGCTCACGTAGATCCCTCCGCCGCCGGTGATCGCCCGGCCGTCCAGACAGTTGCGGCCGTCGACCACGAGCCTCCCTCCCATCAGCCCGATGACCCGCCCCCAGTCCAGCTCCCGGTACGCCGGCCACTCGGTGACCAGGCCGACCGCGTCGGCACCGGTGACCGCTTCATAGGGGTCGGCGACCAGGGTCGTCCGCGGCAGCAGGGGTCGCGCCCGATCGAGCGCCACCGGGTCGGTGGCAACGACGACGGCGCCCAGGTCCTCCAGCTGGCGCACCACCTCCAGGGCGGGCGCCTGGCGCATGTCGTCCGTTAAGGGCTTGAAGGCGAGGCCGAGGATGGCCACCCTCCGCCCCTCCAGGCTCCCCCCCAGTCCATGGAGGAGCTTTGCGGTGAACCGCCGCCGCTGCTGGCTGTTGACCTCGATGGCGGCCTTGAGCAACCAGAAGCTCTGACCGTGGTAACCCGCCGAGGTCTCCAGGGCGCGGACATCCTTGGGGAAGCAGGAGCCGCCCCAGCCGAGGCCGGCGCTCAGGAAGCTGCGTCCGATCCGGGGGTCGAGGCCCATCCCGTCGGCCACCTTCTCGATGTCGGCACCGGTCAACTCGCAGAGCTGGGCCATCTCGTTGATGAAGCTGATCTTGGTGGCCAGGAACGCGTTGGACCCGTACTTGATCAGCTCGGCGCTGACGCTGTCGCAGAGGAGGCGGGGGGTGTCGGGACCGCCGAGGAGCGCCACCACCCGCTGGACGGCTGCGCCGTCCTCGCCGCCGACCACCACCCGGCTGGGGTTGCGGAGGTCCTCGAGGGCGGAGCCCTCGCGGAGGAACTCGGGGAACATGACGAAGGTGATGTCGTCGCGCCGGCTGTCGCGCGTCAGGGCTCGGGTCGTCCCCGGGGGCACCGTGCTCTTGATGGCGACAACCGCTCCGGGGGCTGCGTGGTGGACGGCCTCGTCGACCGCCTGTAGCACCTGGGAGAGGTCGGCTGCGCCTTCGGGCGTGGGCGGAGTGCCGACCGCCACGATGACGACGCCGGCGCCCGCCACCCCTTCGCTCATCGTCTCCACCGCCCGGAGCCGGCCCGAGCCCACCACGACGCCGAGCAGGCCGTCGAGGCCCGGCTCGTGGATGGGGGAGCGCCCCGCCGCCACCGCCGCCCGGCGCTCGGGATCGACCTCGACCACGCGGACTTCGCGACCGCGCTCGGCGAGGCCGGCCGCGGTCACCAGACCGACGTAGCCGGCGCCGATGACGCAGACCACCCGATCGTCGGCTTCCGGTGTCATCGCCCCGGGACTCTAGCGGGCGCGGGAGCCTGGCCGGAGGCGCGGGGACGGACCGATCCCGCCGATGCCGATATGATCCGGCGGCGATGACGGTGCGACGGGGGCCACCGACGACCGGGGCGCCACCTCGGACGGACGCGGTGCGCGATGCGGCGGACGTCCAGCCCAAGCCGGCTGGGACGAGGCTTGCGCCGGCGGCTTCGGGGGCTCTGGCGCTGGCCCTCTTCCTGGCGCTGGCGCTGGCGGCCCTGCAGCCGGGGCTGTTCACCGGCCACGACACCATCGTCGGGAACACCGGGGATCCCTCGATCTTCATCTGGTCACTGCAGTGGGTACCCTTCGCCCTGAGCCACCACCTCAACCCGCTGGTCACGAACTACCTGCACTACCCGGGCGGGATGAACCTGATGTGGAACGGGTCGATCATCTTTCCGGCGCTGGTGCTGGCGCCGGTCACCGAGCTCTTCGGCCCGATCGTCAGCTACAACCTCGTCGCGGTCCTGGGAGTGAGCCTCTCAGCCTGGTGCACCTTCCTCGCGGCGCGCCGCTACACCAGCGGTTGGCTGCCGGCGGCGGCCGGTGGGCTGCTCTACGGGTTCAGCCCGTTCATGGCCAGCCAGATCATGGGCCACGCTCAGCTCTTCATCGCCCTGTTCCCGCCTCTCCTGATCATGCTTGCCGATGAGGTCCTGGTCCGGCAGCGCCGGGCGGCAGCGCTGATGGGGATCCTCCTGGGGGTCGCAGCGACAGCTCAGCTGCTCACCGGCGAGGAGCTCCTGGCGATGACCGCGATCATGGCGGTCCTGCCCATGGTCACCCTGGCGATCATTCACCGTGCCCAGCTCCGCCGGCGTCTGGGATACGCGGCTCGCGCCGCAGGGTGGGCGCTGGGTACCTTCCTCGTGCTCGGCGGGTACCCGCTCTACATCCAGTTTCTCGGTCCCCAGGTGGTCCACGGCGCGCTCCAGGGGATCGACACCTACGTCGCCTCTCCCACCTCGTTCGTGGACCCCTCCAGGCTCGAGCTGATCAGCGGGAATGCCCTCGTGTTCGATTCCAGCGTCTACATCGGAGTGCCCCTGCTCCTGCTGGCGGTGCTCGTCGTCGCGTGGCTGCAGAGGCGAACCGTCGTGATGGTGGCCGCGGTGACGCTGGTGTCCGCGATGGTCTTCTCGCTGGGCGGCCACCTCTACCTGCATGGCGTCGCAAGTGGCATCCTGCTTCCCTGGGACCTCGTCAACCATCTCCCGGTCCTGGACAACATCCTCCCGGTGCGGCTGATGGTCTTCGGCTATCTCGCCCTGGCCATCCTGCTGGCGGTGTTCCTCGACGTCAGCCGACTTCGGGGCCGTCGCTGGTCGCTGGGGGGGTTGGCGATGGCAACCGCTGCGCTCATACCTCTGATCCCGGCGCTGCCCGTAGCGTCGGGAGAGTTCCGGGTCCCCAGCTTCTTCACGGACGGCTCCGTCCAGCGCCTTTCTCCCACCGGCTCGGTGCTCCTGTCCCCCTACGAGGGGCAGGTGACGGAGGTCTGGCAGGCTCTCTCGGGAATGGCCTTCCGGACGCAGGTCGGGGTGGTGTACGCGCCCGGACCCGGTGGCCACATGGAAGGTCCCGACCTCGGCGCGCTCGGCAAAGAGCTGAATGAACTGGACAGCCTGGGACAGCCGGCTCCGACCTCGATCCCGGCCTCGCAGCGGGCGACGTTCCTGGGGGACCTCCGTGCCAGAGATGTCCGCAGCATCGTGGTGGGGCCGTCAGGCGGCCAAAACCAGGTGGCCCAGCTCTTCACCGAGCTGCTCGAAACTCCGGGCCTCCGCACCGGGGGCGTGATCGTCTGGTACGACGTCCAACCCTGATGCTCCACTGGAACGCCCTGGGTCCCGACCAGAATCCGCTCCGCCAGGGCCCGGGGAGCGTCACCGCCTTGGGTTAGGATGCGCGAGCCCATGTCCGCCGCCCCGGCCACATCCGACGGCGGCCTCGGGGGCTCTGGCGCT
>PLXL01000127.1 GCA_003153215.1 Candidatus Dormiibacterota bacterium | reverse complement strand
TCTCGTCCACGAAGACGATGCACGGGGCGGACTTCCTCGCCTTCTTGAAGAGATCGCGCACCCGCGCCGCGCCCACCCCCACGAACATCTCCACGAACTCCGACCCCGAGACGGAGAGGAAGGCGCAGTCCGCCTCGCCCGCCACCGCCCGGGCCAGCAAGGTCTTGCCGGTGCCCGGCGGCCCGACCAGGAGCACTCCCTTGGGCACCCGGGCCCCCAAGTCGCGGTACCGGTCGGGGTCCCGGAGGAAGGCGACCAGCTCTCCCATCTCGAGCTTGGCGTCGTCGCACCCCGCGACGTCGGCGAAGGTGCTGAGCGGCTGGTCACCGGCGACCGCCTTGGTCCGAGAGCGCAGCAGCCCCACCGGCCCGCCTGCGCCCTGGCGCCAGTAGAGGATGACGATGACCATCACGATGATGAGCGTCGGCACCAGCACCAAGAGCAGCGTGGTGAGCGGCACGCCGCCCTCGGGCGTGAAGTTCGTGTAGTGGTTGCTGGCGAAGATGTTCTCGACCGCGCCCTGATCCGCGTTCGGTGTCACGTGCTCGCCGCCCGCGGCGTCCCACCAGGTCACTGAGTCGGGAGAGACGATCGCCGGGTGGGCGGCGTCGAGCGAGATCTGGTCCTGGGGCACGCCGGTCCCGCTCTCGGCGTTGAGCACCGCCTGGGTCAGCGTCCCCAGGCTGGCCTGGGGCGGGGACGGCGGCTGGTCCCGGACCTGCACGTAGATCAGGACCACCACCGCCAGGAAGGCCGCCCAGAGACCGAGCAGGGCCACCTGCTTGCGGGTGGACATCAGGACCGGTACGCCTGCGCAGTCCCGCTGGACATCGTCCCGAGCGCTCCCACTTCCCTCGCTTCTACCGCGCCACCGCAGGGGCGACAAGACGATGAGCGGGGACCGCGGTCACCGCCCCCGAGCGGGGGAGCCCCTGGTACGGTCAGTCGAGTATAGGGGGGCGTCCATCAACGCGCCAGTCGCCGCGAATTGCATGCGATGTGGCGCCGCCGCTGTCGCCCCGCTGTGGGAACTCGGCGGCCCTGATGTCACATTGCCGGTGCAATGTCGCGCACCAGCAGGGCGTCCATCCCCGGGGTCCACACCGTTCTGCGGTCGGGCGTGATCGCCAGCGCCTCGTATCCATCCATCCCCGCCACCCAGTGCAATCCCTGCTCACCCATCACGAACGCGGCGGTGGCGAAGGCGTCGGCGTAGGTGAGGCTGGGGCCGACCACGGTCATGCTCAGCAGCCCCTCCGGGGCCCGTCCGGTGTGGGGGTCGAGGATGTGCTCACCGCGCTCGTACGCCCCGCTGGTGGCGATGGCGAGGTCCCCGGTCTCGAGCACCGCGGCGACCCGGCCGGCGATCTCAGGGTGGCGGATGCCCACCCTCCACTGCTGGCCGGGAGCGGACTCCCCGCGGGTCACGATATCTCCCCCGGCCCCGATGAAGAAGCAGCGGGCACCAGCCGCCCGCAGCATCTCCGCGGCGCGCTGCACCGACCAGCCCTTGACCAGGCCCGAGGGATCGAGCCGGCCCCCGCAGTGGATGTCGAAGCAGCCCCCGCTCCCGCGCTCGACCTCGGCGCAGAGGCCCAGCACCTCGCGGACCTCTGGAGAGCACTCGCTCTCGGTCAGCTCGCCGCGCCCCAGGCGGTTGATCTCGCTGCCGTCCTGGTAGGTGCTGAACGTGGCATCCACCTCGTGGAGCCAGGCGATCGCCGTCTCCGTCGCCGCCTCGACGGCCGGGTCCAGGGGGTGGGGGTCGCGGATGTCGACGGTGACCATGGTGCCCATGACCGGCTCCACCCAAACCGTCCGATGCTCTGCCGTGCCGGCGTCAGGCACGCGCCACGTCCAGTGCCGCCTGGACCGACTGGGCGTAGCTCTCGCTGGTGAAGGTGGCGCCGCCGATGATGTTGATCTGCGCGCTCTGGGCCTGGAGCACCTCCCCGCGGAGCATCGGGAGAGCCTGCTCGTTGATGAACACGGACTGCTGATGGCCGTTCGGGTACTGGATGGTCTTGACGTCGGTGATCTTGCCGCCCGAGATCACCACCTGCACCTGCACGTTCCCGTACGGGTTCGCGGAGGTCTGCCCCGTGAACGATCCCGACTTGAACCCGCTCGCCGTCGGCGTCGGCGTCGCGCTCTTGGTCCCCGTTGGTGTCGGCGAGGCGCCGCCCGATGGCGGAGCGCCGGAGGGGGTGGCGGTGGGAGCGGGCGTGGGGCTGGACGACGAGATCGAGGACGGTGTCAGAGTGGCGACCGGCGGCGCGGGCGGGGTCCGGAAGCTGAAGAGCAGGACGACCCCGATGGCCGTGGCGGCGAGGGTGATGGCAGCGCGGAAGGGCATGGCAGTGGACACTCAGGTGAGGAACGCGAAGCGCTCGCAGTGGACGTGAGCCGCCGGGACACGGAGCGCGCGCAGGCTGGTGATGACGGCGTCCACCATCTCCCGCGGCCCGCAGACGAAGATGTCGCGATCCCGGAGGTCGGGGACGGAAGCGGTGAGGAATCGCGGGGCGAACGGCTGCGGGTGCACCTCCTGGCCGCGCCGCCCGACGATGTAGTGGATGATGCCCCCGCGGGCCGCGACCAGCTGGTCCAGCTCCGCCTTGAAGACCACGTCGTTCCAGGAAGAGGCCCGGTAGAGGAGGGCGATCGAATTCTTGCGCTGCGGCATCTCCTCGATGAGGGCTCGGAGCGGGGTGATGCCGATCCCTCCGGCGATCAGCAGCGCCCGTGGCCGCCGGCGCCGGAGGGAGGTGAAGACTCCGTGCGGGCCCTCCACGATTACCGGGGTGCCGGGGCGCAGCCGCCTCAGCGAGTGGGTGAAGTCCCCGACCTGTTTGACGGTGATGCGGAGGTACTTCCCGTTCGGCGCCGCCGAGAGGGAGAAGGGGTGGACCCGCCACCACAGGTCGCGGGTGACGAAGCGGAATTTGAAGAACTGGCCGGCGCGCATCGGCAGCTCGCCGAGGTTGCGACCGGTGATGTAGATGGAGACGACGTTCGGAGACTCCGCCACCAGGTGGTGCACCCGCAGGCGGTGGCGCCACGCCATCCGCATGGGGATCGCCAGCCGGAATGCGATGACCAGGGCGGCTGCGGCGGCGTAGAGCGCCAGCCAGTATCCGACCGCCCAGGGGTCGCCGGCGAAGTCGGTGCCCGCCGTGAGCTGATGCGCAAAGCCGAGCGCGATCGCCAGGTAGACGTAGAGATGGATGAAGTGCCAGGTCTGGTGGGAGACGCGACGCCGCGCGGCTCGCACCGAGGTCACCGCGATGACCACGAAGAGGGCTGCCGCGACGTAGGCCATCAGCATGTACGGGTAGGTGGTCAGGAAGACCCAGGTCTGGGCGAAGAAGGAGCGGCCATCGGCCATCGCGTAACCGGCGGTGGTGAGAACGACATGACCGCAGATCAGGCAGACGGTGGCGAAGCCGAGCCAGCGGTGCCAGCCGCTGATGCGATCGATCCCGAAGAGGTCGTCCAGCCACGGGCTGCGCGACATCAGCACCACCTGCACCAGCGCGCAGTACGTGCCCAGCAGGGCGGCGACCTGACCGGCGCCGGTGAGCACCGCCGCCGGGTGGGTCAGGTTCGGGAACTGCCCGTGGCGAACCCACATCCCCACGATGAGCAGGGCGTTGGCGGCGAAGATCAGCAGGACGTCGCGGGGACGCAGCCCCCAGCGACGCGGCACGCGCTGGGCCTGTCGGCTTGCGGCGGAGGAGGGGGCGTCCAGAGCGGCGGGCGCAGCGAGCACGGCGGCGGAGGTGCGGGTGGGCATCTGAGGGGAGTTTCCGGGATCCCCCCTTACAGAACCCTGACGAGCCCGAGCCCTGCGCTCACGGGCGGGGGCGGGCCTCAGCCGACGTCGAGGAGCACCTTTCCCACCGCGCCGCTCTGGACCGCGTCCTGGGCCGCGGCACACTCCTCGAGGGGGAAGCGGTGCACCGGCAGCTCGGTGAGTGCCCCCGCCTCCAGCGCGGCGCTGACGTCGCTGACCCCGCGCAGGAGGTCGGTGATCGGCACGCCGTAGAGCAGGACGAACCGGAGCACGACGTTGGCACCCATGCAGGCCCGGAGCGGCAGCTCGGGATCGGCGGTGTCGGCCGCGTACACCGACACCACCGTGCCCGGGCCCGAGAGGCCGAGATCGAGGGCGAGGTTGGCCGCCAGGTTGACCTCCACCACCCGGTCGACCCGCTCCGCGTAGGCCCGGATCTTCTCCAGGACGTCCGGTTCCCGGTAGTTGACCACCAGGTCGGCTCCGGCCGCCCGGGCCAGCTCGGCCTTGGCGGCGCTGCTGACCGTCGTGACCACCTGGGCACCCCGATGGTGGGCCAGCTGGATCGCGAAGTGCCCGACCGCGCCGGCGCCGCCTGCCACCAGGACGGTGCGCCCGGCCACGTCGCCGTCGGCGAAGAGGCAGCGGTGGGCGGTCACCGCGGGCACGCCGAGGCTGGCGCCCAGCTCCAGCGACGCATCCGCGGGCAGCGCCACCGCCTGCTGGTCGGAGACCACCGTCCACTCCGCCGCGGTGCCCCACCGGCTGCCGGCGGCGGCCATCCAGACCCAGACGCGCTGCCCCACCCGGTCCTCGTCGACCCCCGGTCCCACGGCGTCGATCACCCCGGAACCGTCGTGGTGGGGGATCTGGAACTCATCGACCTGCCTGGCCGTGGCCCCGCTCCGCGACTTCCAGTCCGTGGGGTTGACCCCGGAGAAGCTGACCCGCACCCGCACCTCGCCGGGCCCCGGCTCCGGCCGGGGGAGATCGACGACCCGCAGCACGTCCTCGGCCGCGCCCAGACGGTCGTACACCACAGCCTTCATCTGCCACGCCTCCAGCAAGCTCTCAGGTCTGCCCGGGCGAGCCCGTGACCTCAGGCCATGCCGGTGGCACTAGGGAAGGGCAAACCCCATGGGTCTCAGCATGATCGCATTGCGGTCCAGGCGGGTCCCCTCGAGCGCCGACCCGCACCCCGCCATCGGGAAGTTGGCGGCGAGCTCGCCGACGGCATTGCCCGCGAGCTCGAGGTTCGTTCAGCCCCACCCGAAGGGGTATTGTCCCCGGATCGCTGATCGCCGAGCGGCTCCCATCCCCAAGGCGGAGCTGCACCTCCACATCGAGGGCACGCTCGAGCCGGAGCTCGCCCTGGAGGTCGCCGACCGGAACCGGCTGCCCCTCCCCTACGCGGATGCGGCAGAGCTGCGCGCGCGATACCGATTCCATAACCTCCAGTCCTTCCTCGACGTGTACTTCGAGACCATGGCCGTGCTCCGCACCGAGGAGGACTTCGCGGACCTGGCGAGCGGTTATCTGAACCGCGCCCGCGCGCAGGGCGTCCGCCACGCCGAGATCTTCTTCGATCCGCAGGCGCACATCGAGCGCGGGGTGCCGATGGCGACCGTCATCGACGGTCTCTGGTCGGTGCTCGCCGCGAGCGAGGAGCGGTACGGCATCTCGACCCGGCTCATCATGTGCTTCCTGCGGGATCGCAGCCCGGTTTCGGCGATGGAGGCCCTGGAGTCCGCCCTCCCGTACCGGGATCGCATCGTCGCGGTGGGGCTGGACTCCGCCGAGGTGGGCCATCCGCCGTCGGAGTTTGTCGAGCTGTTTGATCGCGCCCGCCGCGAGGGCTTCCGCTGTGTCGCCCACGCCGGCGAGGAGGGGCCCCCCAGTTACATCTGGGAGGCGCTCGACCTGCTGCGGGTCGCCCGCATCGATCACGGGAACCGTTGCCTGGAGGACCCGGCCCTGGTGGCGCGCCTGCGCGCCGAGCGGGTCCCGCTGACCGTCTGCCCGCTCTCCAACGTGCGCCTGGGGGCGGTCGGTCGCATGGCGGATCACCCCCTCCCCGAGATGATCGATGCGGGCCTGCTCGTCACCGTCAACTCCGACGACCCCGCCTACTTCGGCGGCTACATCGACGACAACTACCGGCTCATCCAGCGCGACCTTGGCATCGACGACGCCCAACTCCTCCAGCTGGCCGGGAACTCGTTCCGGGCCGCCTTCCTGAGCGACGCCGAGCGGGCCCGGTATCTGAAGGAGCTGGAGGAGTACTCGCCGGCGGGCCGGTAACCCGCACCCGGGAGCCAGCCGACCCTCGGCGGCTTCCCCTCCCACCGCCTCCCGCCGGCCGGCGCCCGACCCACGACCTGCCAGCGGCCGAATGGTCACAGAGGTCACGACCCGATCACGCCACGACGCATACCGGCGACGACGCGAATGACCCGCTCGCAGCGTGGATAGACTGGCCGCCGTGGGAGCAACCGCCGATACGGCATCTCTGCCCGATCTCCTGGAGTGGGCCGACTCGGAGTGTCGGGACATCTCCACCTCGACCGCCGATGTTCTCGCCACCCGCATGTGGCGGGTCCGCCTCTCCCTGGAGGCGCGCCAGCGGCATGAGGCCGATCCCGCCGCGGCACGCCACCTCTCGGAGAGGATCGCCGCCATCCGCCAGGCCGAGGACGATCTCGCCTCCGTCTCGGCCATCCTCCAGACCATGGGCGGCCCGATCACCTGGCGCGAGGCCGCCGACCTGGCCGGCGCCCCCTCCATCTGAGCGCCCCGCCATCTGAGCGCGACCACGCCATCTGAGGCCCCGCCCTAGCCGGATACTCCGCCTCTCCCGAGGATGTCCTGCAGCAGGGCGGCGAGGAGCGCGGCGCGCTCCGGCATCCTCCCGACCTCGACCCACTCCCCCTCGGCGTGGGCGTGGCCGCCGACGGCGCCGAGGCCGTCGAGGGTCGGGGTGCCGATGGCGGCCGTGAACTGGCCGTCCGAGCCACCCGGTGCGAGCACCCCCCGGAGGGGAGGCAGATCGAGGGTCGCCGCCAGGGCCTGAGCCCTCACGAACAGCCCGCGTGAGATCTCGCGGGACATCGGCGCGCGGTCGACCCCGCCCAGCACCGTGATCTCCGTCCCCTCGAGATGGGGCCGCAGCGTCCGCATCGCCTTCTCGACGCGCTCCAGCTCGGCCATCGACCCTGCGCGCGAATCGACCCGGAACTCCGCATGGGCGGGCACCGTGTTGGCGGTCGTCCCCGCCGACGCCAGCGTGGGGGTCGCGGTGGTCCCCAGCTCGGGGTCCGCGAGGCCGGCCACGTCGAGCATCTGCCGCGCCATCTCCAGGGTCGCGTTGGCCCCAAGGGCGGGCTCCGACGCGTGCCAGGCCCGCCCGTTGATGCGGACCGTGTACTGCGCCGTCCCCTTGCGGGCGACCTTGAGCGCACCGTCATGGGCGGCCTCCAGAACGAGCGCCGCCTCGAGCCCCGCCGCCTGCGCCTCGATGAGCGCCCGCGAGCCTGGCGATCCCACCTCCTCGTCGGTGGTGACCAGCAGCCGCACACCCTCGGGTGCGCCGAGCGCGGAGAGCGCGAAGAGCGCCTGGACGATGCCCGCCTTCATGTCCACCACCCCGGGTCCGGTCGCCCTGCCGCCCTCGACGCTGAACGGCCAGCGTGCCAGCGTGCCCCGAGGCCAGACGGTGTCGACGTGGCAGAGGAGGAGGACGCGCGGCCGTCCGGTCTCCCAGAGGAGGTGGGTGGCGCCGGCGGCTTCGATCCGCCGGCCGGCGCTCCCGACGAGGCGCGTCAGCATCCCGTCGACGGTGTCGAGCGCAGCGCCGAGCAGCGCGCGATCGCCGCTTGGCGACTCCTGGTTGATCAACGTCTCCAGGCAGTCGAGCATCTCCGCTTGGCGGTCGCGCAGACCCTCGAGCAGCGCGTGAGGCGGCGTCGCCGGTGGGGTGGGGGTCACGCCGGCCACTCCGATCCGGGAGGGCCGAAGACGTACCACCCGGGTGGGATGGCACCGACCGGGCACAGGCCTTGCGCGAAGAGCGTGGTCATGACCTCTCGGAGCCCGTCCTGCCACGCGTCGGCCTGCCCGCGGTCGTGGCTCCGCACCGCCAGGATGTCGTCGGGGATGCGCGCCAGTGCCCGCTCGGGCCGAGCCGGGGTGGTCTCGGTCCACGCGGCAAGGCCGGTGATGTGCGGGTGGCCGTCCGCGCCGATGTCCAGGACCACGGGGGCACCCTCCCGGAGCAGGACCTCGATCGGCGGCACCGGAATCCGCCTGGAGAGTGCCCTCGCCACCCGGGGGCTGGCCAGCCGCCAGACCGCCAGGAGTCGATCCGTCGCGACGTCACCGTTGGCGTCGTCACGGAGCGGGCCGTAGAAGTCGGCCAGGTACTCGCCGGCCTCGGCTCCGAGTTTGGTGAGGTTGAAATGGGCGTTGCGGGCGACCAGCGGATCGAAGGTCCAGGTGACCGATTCGATCCCGTTGGCCAGTGCCCACGCGCGCTGCCGGAGCTTGAGAGCCAGACCGACCCCGCGCAGCTGGGCGCGTGGGACGATCCCGGTGATGTGCGAGTGGAGGGTGGGCCGGCCCTCGTGAACGCCCCGGAAGGAGACGGTGGCGCCCAACATCTCGGTCCCCGACCGGGCGGCCAGGATGCAGTTGCCGCTGTGAGCCAGCGCCCGGAGCATCTCCATGGCGACGGCGTCGCCCTCCCGGTGCCAGACGGCGTCGATGACCCGGTTGAGCTCGTCGAGCTCGTCGACCTCGTGAACTTCGTCGACGGTCACGCCGGCACTCGCTGCCGCTGCCAGCGCCAGCGTCGCGGCCGAGTCGATGGCCTCCGGCTCCGTCATCCCGGTCGCACGATCGAGCGCCGAGTGGTGAGGGCGTCCACGACCTCGCGCCTCACCTCGACGCCCAGCCCCGGTCCCGTGGGCACCCGCAGCCGGCCGGCCTCCAGCACGAAGGGTGCGGTGATGTCCTCGTGGAAGTAGCGGTCGGAAGCCGAGGTGTCGCCCGGCAGGGTGAAGCCCGGCAGCGCCGCCAGGGCCAGGTTGGCGGCTCTGCCGATCCCGGTCTCGAGCATGCCGCCGCACCAGACCGGCACGCCGCGTGCGGCGCAGACGTCGTGGATGCGCTGGGCCTCGAGGTAGCCGCCGACCCTCCCCGGCTTGATGTTGACGATGCTGCATGCCCCCATCTCGATCGCCTCCGCGGCGACGGTCGCCGAGATGATCGACTCGTCGAGGCAGATCGGCGTCGTCAGCCTCCGCGCCAGCTTGGCATGACCCAGAAGCTGCTCCTCCGGCAGGGGCTGCTCGATCAGCACCAGGCCGAATTCATCGAGCCGGGCGAGGTGCTCCGTGTCCTCCAGGGCGTACGCCGCGTTGGCGTCGACCTGGAGGAGCACCTCGGGCCCGAACCGCTCGCGCACCGCCCGCACCCGGTCGATGTCGAGGCCGGGCTCGATCTTGAGCTTGATACGGCGGTACCCCTCCTCGAGGTAGCCGGCGACCGTCTCGAGCAGCTCCTCGGTGGTGTCGGTGATGCCCACCGAGACACCGCAGTCCACCTCGGTGCGCACCGCTCCCAGGCGCTCGGCCAGGGATCGGCCCGCGGCGCGCAGCTCGAGATCCAGCCAGGCCATCTCCAGCGCGGCCTTGGCCATCGGGTGGCCCCGGACCGGCGCCAGCACCCCCGCCAGCTCGGCGGCGGTGAGCCGCTCCCGGGCGAGGAGCCGGGGCAGGAGATGACGCTCCATCACCTGCTGGGCCCCGTCCGCGTACTCGGACGAGTACATCGGCTCTCCCATGGCCACGCACTCGCCCCAGCCGTCACCGTCGCCGCCGATGAGGTGGACCAGGAGGACGTCGCGGACGGTCTCCACCCCGAAGGAGGTGCGGAACGGCGCCACCAGGGGGATGGCGATCCTGATCAGCTGAACGGCCTCGACCCGCGGCCCCGTCCCGCTCCCCGGCACGGGCGATGCGGGCGTTGCGGGCAGGGCCATCTCGGCGGCTAGTGTAGCCAGTGCCGAGACGGCCCTCTGCCGCTTGAATCGAGGCTTTCGCGAGTCTTTGTTCGCCGTTCGCCTGGCTGGGTAAGGCCTTTTGGAGCGGCGACGGAGACGGTTTCCCACCCCCCACCCACGATTTTCCCACCTTGCAGTGGCAAAACTCATAACTCGAAGAATAACTGGGGTGCGGGCGCGGCCTGGCTGGGAGGTCCCGGGGACGCGGACGCGAGAGCCGTCGGATGGGGAGGTTCGGCCATGGGTCGCGCTCGTCATCGGCGATCGGTTGCGGTCTTCGCAGCGTCGGTCCTGGGCCTGGGTATGGTGGCCGCCACCTCCCCGGCGGTCAGGGCGGCGCCGGCGGCTCGCAAGGATTGCGTCGGGACGGCCGCGGACGCGGCGTCCACGGCCTGGTACACGGAGGCCGCGGGACGTCGCGGTGCCAGATCGGCACGGAACTGGCTTGACATGGCACCACACTGATGCCATACTGGCGCCATGAACCTCAGCTTGTACGTCGAGGACATCCACCGCCAGCTGGTGACCGCCGCCGAGGCAGGCGGTGACGAATCGCGCGCGCTGGCAGAGCGGCTGGTCGCGCCCCTGGAGTCGGCCATCCGGCTCGCGTTGCAGGACGCGCTGGCCGCCGCGGCGGAGGAGATCACCTGCGAGCTCGCGCCGGGTTCGGTCGAGCTCCGCCTGCGCGGGCGCGACCCCGAGTTCGTGGTCACCCTCCCGCCGGCTGACCTCCCCGAGGGGGGCGCGGAGCTCGCGCCACCTGATTGGGCCTCCGGGCCGCTGGGCGTGGGGTCGTCCCCGGTGGGCGAGGGCGACGAGGGCGGGATGTCGAGGATCAACCTCCGCATGCCGGACCAGCTCAAGAGCCGGGTGGAGGCAGCCGCCGGCACCGAGGGCCTGTCCGTCAACGCCTGGCTGGTGCGGGCTGCGGCCGGTGCGCTCCAGCGGCATGAGCCCTCGCGCCCGCTCCAGCCGCGCGCGCCTCTCGGCGCCCAGCGCTACACCGGCTGGGCCCGGTAGCCGGGTGGGCGAGCACGTGTCCCGGGTCACACGCGTCTCTTCAGGAGGGGCGTCAGCCCCGACATCAGAGGTATCCGACATGGCCAGCTTCGACACCCCCGAACCGATATCGCTGAGCGTGGAGCTCGGCGCCGGCGACGTCCGGATCGCAGCCGGAGAACGCCGCGACACGGTCGTCGAGGTGCGTCCGAGCGACCCGAGCAAGCGGTCCGACGTGTCCGCCGCCGAGCAGACCCAGGTGGAGTACGCGGGGGGGACGCTGGTGGTCAGGGCTCCCCGGCGATGGGCCCAGCACGTGCTGGGGGCGGGCTCGCAGTCCGTCGACGTCCAGATCGCCGTCCCGGCGGGTTCACGGCTCACGGTCGAGGCGCCCGGTGGCGCCTTCGCGGTCCGCGCCACCGGGCTCCTGGGTGACTGTCACGTCAGGACCGGTGCCGGAGAGATCCGCCTCGGTGCTGCCGGTTCCGTGCAGCTGCGCACCGGCGCTGGGGACGTCACCGTCGATCGGGTGGCGGGGCAGGCCGAGGTCAGCACCGGGGCGGGGTCGGTGCGGATCGGGGCCATCGATGGCGCCGCGACGATCAAGGGCTCCACCGGCGAAACCTGGATCGGCGAGGTCAGTGGCGGCCTCGAGGTGCGCGCCCCCTGTGGAAGGATCTCCGTCGACCGTGCCGAGCAGGCGGTCGCCGCCAAGACCGGCTACGGCGACGTCCTTCTCGGGGAGGTCACGCGAGGCGCCATCAGCGCGCAGACCGGCCACGGCAAGGTCGAGGTGGGTGTCCGTGAGGGCGTCGCCGCCTGGCTCGACCTCCAGACCCACTTCGGGAACGTCCACAGCGAGCTGGAGGCCGCNNCGGACTGCGCCAGTCGCCGGAACGAAAGCGAGAACGGAAATGCAAGTAACAGCCAATCAGGTCCAGGGGCCTGCGATCCACGTGCAGGGCCTGGAGAAGTCGTACAAGAAGCTGGAGGTGCTGCGCGGCGTGCACTTCGACGTGGCGCGGGGCAGCATCTTCGCCCTGCTCGGCTCGAACGGAGCGGGCAAGACCACGGTCGTGAACATCGTGTCCACGCTGCTCAAGGCCGACGCGGGGACTGCCAGCGTCAACGGCTTCGATGTCGCCACGCAGGCCGGGGACGTGCGGCAGTCCATCAGTCTCACCGGGCAGTTCGCGGCCGTCGACGAGATCCTCAGCGGGCGGGAGAACCTCGTGCTGGTCGCCCGGTTGCGGCACCTCAAGGACCCGGGCACGATCGCGGACAACCTGCTCGATCGTTTCTCGCTGACCGACGCGGCCGCGCGGAGGGTGTCGACGTATTCGGGTGGCATGCGCCGCCGCCTCGACATCGCGATGAGCCTGATCGGGAATCCGCCGGTCATCTTCCTCGACGAGCCGACGATCGGGCTCGACCCCCAGGGGCGCATCGAGGTGTGGCAGGCCGTCAAGGAACTCGCCGGGCACGGCACGACGGCGCTGCTCACGACGCAGTATCTGGACGAGGCCGAGCAACTCGCCGACCGGATCGCGATCCTCCATGAGGGTCGGATCATGGTGAACGGCACCCTCACCGAGCTCAAGCAGCTGCTCCCGCCCGCCAAGGTCGAGTACGTCGAGAAGCAGCCGACCCTCGAGGACGTCTTCCTCGCCATCGTCGGTGACGACGGCAAGAACGGCGACGCTGGCAATGACCGCAGCGCCGGCACGGACAAGTAAGGAACAACGATGACCAAGCATTTCTTCGGCGACACCGCCGTCCTGACGGGACGATCCCTGCGCCACATCACGCGCAGCCCGGACACCATCATCACGACCGCGATCATGCCGATCGCCCTCCTGCTGCTGTTCGTCTACGTGTTCGGCGGCGCGATCAACTCAGGGTCGCATTCGTATGTGACCTACCTGCTGCCCGGCGTTCTGCTCATCACGATTGCTTCGGGCATCTCCTACGTCGGATTCCGGCTCTTCCTGGATATGCAGAGCGGCATCTTCCAGCGATTCCATTCCATGCCGATCGCACGGTCGTCGGTGCTGTGGGCGCACGTGCTGACCTCGCTGGTCGCCAATCTGATCGCGCTGGTGATCGTCGTGCTCGTCGCCCTCCTCATGGGCTTTCGCTCGGGGGCGGGAGTGCTGGCGTGGCTCGCGGTCGCCGGCATCCTGATCCTGTTCACCCTGGCGTTGACGTGGATCGCCGTGATCGCCGGCCTCTCTGCGAAGTCCGCGGACGGCGCGGGCGCGTTCTCCTACCCGCTCATCTTCCTGCCGTTCATCAGCTCGGCATTCGTGCCCACCGACACCATGCCCGGCCCGGTGCGCGCCTTCGCCGACTACCAGCCGGTGACCTCCATCGTCAACACGATCCGCGACCTGTTCGCGCAGAGGCCGGTCGGCACCGACATCTGGACCGCCCTTGCCTGGTGTGTCGGCATCCTCATCGTCGCGTACATCGTCGCCAGGGCCATTTACCGCCGCCGGATCGCCTAGTAGAGCGTCGAGCGGGGGTGCTGGCGCTGGGCGTGCGCCGCAGGCGTGCCTGAGCATGAACCAGCAGTGGGGCCCTGAAAGGCTGTGCCGGGTGGGGGCCGTTCGACGCCGTCAGCAACGCCCTGAGGCAACAATCATCAGCTGTCCCGCGACAGAAACATGAAACACGGAAAACGACAGAAAAGATGAAACAGCGCCAGGGCGGAGGCCGAGAACCTCACGCAACGGCAGCTCCCGCCTCCCGCAGCTCATTGGCCCGGCGTGAAGCCGATTGACCAGGGGCAGTGCCCGCTGGTATCGTGGTGTCGCTGAGCAAGGGTGAGTGGTCGCAGGCGTTCGCCTGCCGCCTTGGCAATACCGAACTGGAGAGGATGACGGTGCGCTCGCTCGCCTACACGGACGCGTCGCCGTGACTCCGACGCTATTCATGATCTGCGGGCTGCCGGGGGCGGGGAAGACGATGGTTTCCAAGCGTCTGGAGAAGCAGCGACGCGCTCTGCGCCTCTGTCCTGACGAATGGATCTCCGCGATGTTGCCTACCCCGTCGCAACGGTCGGAAATGGACCGGCTCCGAGATCCGGTGGAAGCCGTGCAGTGGGACGTTGCCATGCGTGTTCTGGAGCTCGGCATCGACGCTATCCTCGAATGGGGCTTCTGGTCGCGCGCGGAAAGAGGCCGGCTTGCGGCAATGGCGCGCGAGCGGGGCTTCGGAGTTGAAGTGCGCAGTCTCGCGGTCCCTTTCGAGGAGTTGTGGTCTCGGATCGAGGCACGCAATGCGGCTTTGCCACCGGGCGCGTTCCGCGTCGAGAGGGCCGACCTCGATCTGTGGTGGAGCGATTACGAGCCCCCCCCTCCCGACGAACTGCTGCCGCAGGCACAACACGCCCCCGAGCGCAGCGTTGCCGCGTCGCCGCCGACGGTCTTTCTCACCTGCGGCCTCCCGGCTTCCGGCAAGACGACACTGGCAAGGCGATTGGAATCTGAACGCCGCGCGGTGCGCCTGACCGCCGACGAGTGGCTGCACCGCCTCTATCCGCACCTCTCCGGCGATGTGCTCCTCCTGAGCGTTCTCCAACACCCGGGCAGCCTGCGCTGGCCGGTGCATGATATCCAATGGGAGATCGCGACCCGCCTGCTCGCACTGCGGTGCAACGTGGTCGTCGACTGGGGGATATGGGCGCGCGAGGAGCGCGACCGCTTCCGCACCGAGGCGCGTGCGCTGGGGGCCCGAGTGGTTCTGTGCCTGCTCGATCCACCCTTGGACGAACTCGAGCAGCGACTGGAACAACGCAACGCCACCCCCCCGGCGGGGACGTTCCAGATCAGCCGGGAGCTGCTCGAGAGCTCGCTCAAGCTGTTCCAGCGACCACAAGCGGAGGAACTCGGCCTGTTCGATCCCCTATAGCAGCCCGCCCAGGTAACCCAAACCCCCTCTGGATGTGAGTCAATCGGCGGATGCCGAAAACGCGGCCATACCACTCGACGCCACACCCCAGGAAGGGCCGGTCCTCTCCACCTTGAGTAAGGTAACTTCCGGATGAAACATCAGATCACCCAACTCGCCGCGCGAGCCCAGTGAGTGAAGACCCGCGGCTTTGCCATCGCGACTAGAGCCGAGAGCGGTGGTCCATCTCTCCCGCCCGATGTTTCGTCTTTCTTGTCGTGTGTTTCATCTTTCTTGTCGCCACCGATTTCAGGGCGACGTTTCATCTATTTGTCGCGTGACACATCAGCTGTCACGCGACAAATAGATGAAACACTGAAAACGACAGAAAAGATGGAACATCCCCTCACGTTGGACCCCGGCGATCAATCTTACGGGCCCACGCTCGCCGAGGGCGCTTCGGCGGTAGGAACTCTGTCCGACCCCGGCGAAAGACAACACGCCGGTCTCGGCCCGTCCCAACTTCTAGGAAGACAAGCTCAAGGGACGCCCATCCTTGTGGCGGGTCCGCTTTGTCCTCTGTGGCGGGCCAGCGCATCTTCTCAACGAAGGTAAAGTCTGAAGTGAGACTGGCGTTCGGCTCGAGGCGAAGCACCCTGTCGGCAGCGGGGATGCGCTCAGTCTGTGCCTGATTGCTCCGACGTCGACCCACAAGCCAAGGCTTGAACACCAGTGGTCGGGCGGGGTCGTCATTGACCAGGAGGGTCTCCAGTGCTGACCAGACCCAATCGTCCTTTGGCAAGTTGCCGCGACGCTGGCCTTTGAGCCCGGAACAGTCGAGACGAAGCGGTAGGGTGCCGGAGACAGTGCCGGGCCTTAGCATGACGGTGTCACCTACGACCGTTGGACCAGACGTGACCTTGACGGACAAGTAAGCAGCAACAGCTGGCCCAGGTCGACCCGGCGGCAGCAGCGGAGAAGCCATGGGGAGGTTCTGGGACGTCAAGGGTCGGCGACGTTGCCAGACGAATTGCCTCATCGGTGCCCGGCCAATCTGGGATCGGACGACTGGGCTCTGAAACGACCATCCGCGCCACTCGGCCAAGGCCAAGAGTAGTACTACGGCGGCTAGGCACCAGAGCGTGATACCGAGTTGGAGACTCCCCGGGAAGACGAGAGTCGCACCGGCAAGCATCAGTCCGATCACAAGCGCCAGGATTGGGTTGCCAAGCCACTTCCGCATTCGGCTGGAAGCCACAGAATTCACACCCCTCTCTCTCTCATCTCATCACTTCTCACGTGGGAGCGGTTGGCCGCCGCTCACGAGAGGACTGGCCAAACCTCGAACGAAGGTAGGTTTGAAGGGACTGGGCGCAGAGACGGGATTGCAGAGCTCGGCCGGTCCCGGAATGAAGATCACTTCCGGCATCCAAGGCGGCCACAGGCGCGAGCGGCGCCGCGCCCTCGCGGGTCATCCTGATGCCTCATCTCGGCCAGCATCCGCGGCGGGCGGCCCGACTGCGTTGCCCGGCCCCGCGATGTCAGCGGCCCCGAGAAACGACCATCTGGGCGAGACGGCGGCCGTCGAGTACCTCGCAGGCACCACCGCCGGCTGAAGCCGGGTGATGGCCGCGACGGCCTCCTCCCAGGGTCCGTGTGCGATCTCCTCGACGGCACAGCCACCGTACCTGGCGTCAGGACACCCCTCACCAGCCTCGCTGTGCTGGACATGGCCGAACGCATCCATTGGGAAGTCCGCCCTGACCACGTCCCACTCGCCACCCCGCTCCTCATCGGGCAGAGCAAGGAGGACTTCCGGCCGGCGCGGCCGAGCAACCTCTCCACCTCCCCGCCGGATGGCGAACAGTCGGTCCAAGTAGACAGCCGCGGATGGAGCGGAGCCGGTGTGGCTTCCCAACCAGGTAAGGGCCTCCCGGCGGCTGCCGGGTCCCCAGAGGAGATCCACGCCGTACGCGGTTAGCTCGAAACGGCTGTCGAAGCTGGCGAGGCCCTGATCAGTGGGCACTGCGAGCACCATGACGTACGTCCAGTCGTCATCTTCCTGATCGTGTAGTTGATCGGGGGTCATCTCCGCCCAGGTGCTTCCCACCTGGAGTGCCTCCCAGCCCGAAGACCACCCGAGAACGACCATCGCTCGATCTAGAGGGGCCGGGTATAGGCGACCACCTGGGGTGGAGTGACGCCAGAGACGATTGACAACCTCAGCCAGATCGCAGATGGAGCGTGCCGACTGCACGGGAGTCCCCAGTCGGTAGCTGGAGCCGTGAACGAAGTGATTGCGCCGGGCGGGATAGAGACGGAGCTGGAGGCGGCGATTGCGTTGGCCGTCGAGTAACCCAACCCTGCGCGCCCATCGTAGGAGCGGGGCCAGCGTCAGGGGCACGGGGATCGAATTGGTCCGGTCCGTCCCAAGCCGCCATCCGCGGTGCCAGTGGCTCCCACCAGGGCCAAAGGCGTCGCTTATCGCACCGAAGTCGGGAGCCTCGAACTCCTCGTGCCGCCCGTGGCCATCCACGATCGGCATGGCCCCCCCGTAGAACTCGAAGAAGCGCTCCCGCAGCGCCTGCTCGAGGACGATCCAGGTCAACTCATCCGCTAGCGTAAATAGGTCGTAGCAGACCACTCCGTAGGCGTGGAACTCGCGAAGACGGTCAAATGCCCGACGCGTGCCCTCGGGAACCTCGGCCACCAGGTCAGCACCCGCCACCACGCGTTGCTGGAACTCGGCGCATGCCGCAGGTGTCAGCAGCCCTGACATCGACAGTCCGAGAGATGTGAAGCGCCGGGTCCGGTCGTCGGCCGCGGCCAGCTCATCGAAAGACAGAGTCCTCACCGCACCTGCTCAGACTGGGGGGGCTGTGGCAGAGACTGCACACTGAGCCGGATCTTCTGCGAGCAGTGTGGTACTTCTCTGCCCGTATAAGGTAGAGCTGACACGGCGGGTCGAAGCTGACTAGCCATCTAAACGTCCGCCAAACGGAAGAACCGTTCTAGATCGGCGAGCATGGTAGTAGCGGCGGCGAGCAGGCTCTCAATGATCTCGACGCGGTTCGATGACCCAAAGGCCTTCTGGAGCATCTTCGTGTAATCCGAGCCCTTCTTGTGAGCGGCTCCCCTTGACCGTGTTCGATAGAGCGAGCGCAACATCTCGAGATCACGATCCACATGAGGGTATGCCTTCGCCTGTAGCCAGGCCTGCAGTCTCTCAAGCCCTGTGGAGTCGGAAGGTAAGGCAAGATCCGCGGCCAGCCGAGATGCGTTCAACGAGTCAATGAGAAGGCGCGATAGGTTGAGGACCTGCTCTTCGAAGTCAGGTTGACTGTCGGTGAGCAGGGTGTGGATCCGTTGCAATATGTGCTCGTCGCCCGTAGTGGCCGATTGAAACAGATCCTCCTTGACGAAACGGAACGTCAGGTCATGCTGCGGCTCATCGTCTTGGACGATCGCGATGCTCACTGACCCAGCTCGACCGCGCAACAGGTGCTCTACGACAGCGCGAACGGCCCTCCTGGTGACCTTTATCGCCCCGGCTGCGAACGCTGCCCCGATTGTTGCGGCGCCTCCCTGCGCGACGTAAGGCCAGAAGCGCGCAATGACATACAGTGGCAAGCTAGGATCGCCACCCCCGCCACCAGTCCGGCGCTTCAGAATCTGGTCAGTCCGGACACCGAGGAACTCCGCCGCGGAGGCGTCCGAGGTTCGCTCTGGTCGAAACACGACCAGCCCTGACGCTTCGAAAGCCGCCTCGACCTCGTCGTGAGCCGCCTGCCAGTCGGCCCCAGCACTCATCATCTGCCAATCGATCATGCCGTCTCCTCACGCCCTCGGCGTCGGACCGGAGCGACTCCCCGTGTGACGTGCCCTACAGGTCAACGATGCGAACTGTGATCCCGAAGGTACTGGCTCAGGGAGGTTCACCCGTTGATCGAGAGTGATGTCCGCTGCCGGCATCGCGAATAGGGAAGCTGGGGTGGTCATCGGCCGTCCTCTACGGGAAGAGAGCCACCAGCCAGGGCACACGTCGGGCAAAGGGTCTTCACGCGGTATGACTCTTCTGTGAGGAAGCCGGGCGCCCCGCAGGTTTCACAGATGCCCTTGGAAGCCTCCGCGGCCTTGGCGATCAGGACTTGCATGGCCGCGGCCACTTCCGGGGCGCTCTCGATGTAGATCGTCAGAACCCCGAACTTCTGCTTGATCTGGTGAACGACGTACCCCGGGTCCAGAGCGGCCAGCTGCCGGTCGAGGTCGACAATCAGGGGATACCAGCCGTGATCACAGCTGGTACCGGTTGATCATTCAGTTGGAGCGCGAGCTAGCAACCTTGGACCCCGACTTCAAGGTGCTGGAAGTCACTGAGAGGTACGGCACGCTTCGGTGGGATTTCGATTGCGCACCGTCGGTGCACCCAGCAATGTCCGTTCTGGTAGACGAGGCGGAGACAGCATCCGAGCGGATTTGCGAGAAGTGCGGCGGAGCTGCGGTGCTGATGGAGCATGGGGGGTGGTACACGACCTTGTGCCCGTTCTGTGTGCGAGGGACTGGGTTCCGGCCGATCGGGAATCGCGACCGTGGCTCCTGAAACCGCGTCCGGAAACGTCCGGCCCGTGGCGTTCTATGACCTGGACGGGGTCGTCTCGCCGATTGCGGGTGCGCACATGGCCGCCCCGCTACCGAAGACCTGGTCGAGCTGGCGCCGGCTTCGGATGGGGATGCCGGTCTTTGTCGCCCCCGAGTGCATCGCGCGGATAGCGGCTCTGCCCGCGGAACGGATCTGGTGTTCGACCTGGCAGGGCCTGGTGGACGGCGATGGCGGCCTGAGTGCCCAACTCGGCTGGTCGGGGATGCCGTGGCTTCAACTGCCGCCGGGAGACCGGCCTTGGGACAAGCGTCAGGCCATCGAGGGCTGGTTCGCCGAACACGGGATCCGACCGTTCATCTGGGTCGACGATGACCGCCGGCTGGACTTGAGCGGCAGGCCTTGGGCGCGGAGGCTCTTAGTGCCGAGCCTGCTGATCCGACCGCGAAAAGATGTTGGCCTCACACCCGACCACCTCACTGCCATGGAGCGCTGGGTGGAGAGCCTCGGCGCCCTAGGGAGTGGCGGTTCGTGACGACGGCAAGTCGATGCCTCCCGATCCTCGAGGTCTCCTCGCGGCGAAGTACACCGGTGGGTGGGTCCCCCTCACGACGCCGCGTGCCTCACCGCTGGCGTTCGCTCGGCACGGAGCGGAGGTAGGCGTCGTAGTCGATGGCCGGCGCGCTCCCTACTGCCTGGAGCTGCTTGAGGAGTCGGAGGACGAAGTAGATGAGCGCGACGTTCGGCTCGCTGCGGTCGACGCTGACCATGGTGCGGGCGTCGGCGTCGCGTTGCACGGCGAAGCCGCCATGCTCGACGGTGCAACCGATGTCGAGGCCCCACGTCATCGTCTCGAAGCCACGGTCGTCGAGATCGCGTAGGCACCTCTCGAACTTGTCGCCAAAGGGCGGATTCCAGTTGCTACGCCGGGCGAGGATGCCGCCGATGATCCGCCTCGGTGCGATGGGGTCGTAGGTGCCGCCGGCATGAGGAACGGGAGCGGTGGTCCGGTGCAGGGAGCGCACGGTGGCGATCTTCTCCGCCGCGTACTCCAGATGGTGCTTGTCGAGGTGCTGCTTGATCTCAAAGGCGGCATAAACGCTCTCTGCCGGGATATAGCAGGCGTTGCCCACCTCGAACAGGAGCGGCGAGAAGTGCCGGTCGTGGACGACGAGATCAATCTGGTCGCTCTGTTGGCCGTCGGCGTCGACCACGAAAGCTTGGGAGACACCGTAGCGCCGGGGCAAGAACTCCTGGAGCATGTGGATCCAGTTGAGCTCGGTGTCATCGCCTCGGGTCCCCGGATGGGTCGAGATATCGCCGATGCCGAGGTCGCTGCTGAGCTTCTCCTGACGCTTGAGGAACGCGCCCGCAAGGTCGAAGGGGTGCGAAGCGGGGGGCTCGGGGCTCATGCCTGGCCCGTCAACTCGGCCTCGAAGGGCCGGGTCGGGACGAAGTCGCGAGCGAGGGCCACGAGCCCCTCGTCGGTGAGAGGCACGCCGGCACCGACGGTGGTTAGCACCGCCGTTGGTACGAGGCGCTGGCGCAGGTCCGAGTAGGTGCAGCCGTACGCCCGGCCGTCTCGTGGGCCGGTCAGGCGCACGATCTCCTGTATCTCCGTATCGCTGATCGACGTGCCCCGGAGCGAGCGGCGCAACAGCTCTTCGCGACTTCGGTCATCGGGGCGACGGAAGGTGAGGATGGCTGCTGCTCGGCGCCGGATGGCTGGGTCGACCGCGCCGACACGGTTGGTACACATGATCGTGAGCACGGGTAGGCGCTCGTGTCGGGGGCCGTCGACGCCTCGGATGAGGGCGTTAACCCCGGCGCGGTCCTCGTGATGCATCTGCGCGAGCTCCCGGGACTCGGCAAGGGCGTCGGCCTCGTCGACGAGCAGGATCGTTCCGTGACTTAGTGTGCCGTCCCGGCCACGGCCTGCCCCCGCATGCTCCCGTACGGTCTCTCGAAGGCGCGGGTCAGAAGCGTCGTCATCTCACCCACCGCACCGTGGCCTCGCGCCGACAAGTTGAGGGGGAACATCGTCACCTTCGTCTTGAGGGATCGAGCGATCGGATCACCCACTGTCTCCGCGAGTTCGGTCTTCCCGGTGCCGACGTCGCCCGCCAGGATCACAAGAGCGGTCCGATCCATGACATCCCGGACGGCGGGGATCAGCGCCCCGTGGGCTCGCTTGCTCCACCGCTCGACGACGGAGGGGTCGAGGAGGGCTTGGGCCTCGCCGACTAGCTGCAGCTTGATCGCGTCGATCCCGACGAGCTGCTCATACCGCTCCCGGGCGCCCTCGTCGGGGAACTGCTGGGGGTCGGCGAAGAGGCCGTCCGCGCTCACAGCGGGCGGAACGTGCGTCGCTCGACACGCACACCTCCTGCACCGTAGCCGTGGTCAACCTGCCAGTAGCCGTCCCCGTCGATAGGACCCGAACCCGGCGTCCGCTGGAAAGGGAGGGTGCTTCTGAACGCCGCCTGCTGCGCTGCACTCAGCTTGTCCCACTTGTTGCTCGGCGTGAGGAAGTTGAAGTACGTCGCCTGCGCCACTTTGCCCTTCGAGTAGATACCGCCCGCATCGGAGTCGGCATGAAGGCCGCCGTCGGGCCCCACGGTGTATTCCCACGACAGCAGGCGCTTCCCGTCGATCGCGAACCCGAACTCGTAGCGGAGGACGTACTCGTTGGCGAGCAACTCGATCAGCTCGGTCTCGTAGTGCTCGATGGCAGCCTCGCCCGGGCGGTCGTAAAGCATCGAGCATTGGTAGAGGTCGGCGATGACCTTGGCCGCCAGGTGCTTGGCGTGGGTCCTGGTGAAGGTGGACGTCGTCGTGAAGGTCGAGGTCATGGCTTAGCCCGTGAAGGTCGGTCCGAGAACCCTCTGCCAGCAGACGACCGCCTGGCCCTTCGTCGGGGCGAAGCGGGCTTCGTTGAGGGCGCTCAGTGACCGATGTGACTCGGCGACGATACGGTCGCGGTCGGCGACCCTGTACAACTCGGCGACGTTGTTGCCGGCGTTGACCGGGTCAAGCACCTCGATGGCCGCAGCGGACCGGGCCGGGATCTGACCGGCCGCGTAGAAGTCGGTGAAGGCTATTTGCGCGGCCAGCTCCGGCTTGACGATAAGGGCGAAGAACCGCTCCAGGGCCGTCGGGTAGTCCGAGAGGGGCAGCCCGGCGTCGGCGAGATGCGCCCACAGCAGCTCGATCATGAACGACTTGAAGCGGAAGTCCTCGTCCCGGTCGTTGGCGACGCCCTTCCACCACTTCGTCAGCCGGATGAGCTCGGCGAAGCTCGAGCCGTACTTCGCCTTGCGCTCGCGGATTAGGGGGCAGCCCCCTCTCGATACATCGTTGAATTGGGAGCTGATCTCTGGGGAGCCGGAATTCCGCGGTATCGAGAGGCTGCCTGTGGGTTCTGTCGATACGGTCTCAAAGGCAGGGCACTCTGGCGCTCTCGGGCACGCTCGACGGAGACGGCGCGGTCCCTCTGACCCGGTGCCTTGAGACTCCGAGCGAGCCGACCGCCCCAGCCCACCCCACGTCGCCGCGCAGGCACGTATAAGCTTCAGGTACGAGTTTGGCCGCTCCCGACGACTTCAACTACGACTTCTTCATCTGCCACGCAAACGAGGACAAGCGGGACTTCGTCGCAGAGCTTGCCGCCGAGCTCACGCGCCGGCATTATCGTGTGTGGTTTGATGAGCTCAGTCTGACAGTGAGCGACTCGTTGCGCCAGGCCATCGAACTTGGACTCGCGTCGTCGCGCTTCGGGGTGGTCGTGCTTACAAGGGGTGCTGCAACTCGGAAGATGCGCAACCCAACTATCCACTGCGAGTGTACTCACCGCGGGGCCTCTACGCCCAGACGCTGAGCTAGCTGATCCAAAGCGTTGATCGTGCTTTCCAAGAGCGGTATGCCAAGGGAGCGGGATGCTTCTTCGCATTCCGCCTCGCGCTCACCCGGGACCAAGATGCGCTCGACACCGTCAGCGCGTCGGCTTGAATGTATTTCGCGGATTATCCTGTCGATCCGCCCTTTGAAGCGCGTGACGCTCTCAAACGCAGCGATGTTGAAAGCCATGAAGAAGTGGCCAACTTCACCGGAGTTAGCGCGGCCCGGAATGGTTGTGAGCTCGCGGCCCCAGCTGGATCCCGTGAGGAGTGCCGCAAACACGCTCATCACGAGAGCCAAACCGACCCCTCTATAGCCTCCCGCCGGCTGGCCGAACCCTTTGAGGGCCTCGGCAGGGTCAGTGGTTGGTTTGCCTGCGGCGTCAAAAGCCCAGTCGGCCGGAATCGGCCATCCACGCTGCCTCCACAATTCAATCTTAAGTGGAAAGGAGTTCTGAAAGGGGGTATCCAGGACGATTGGTCGTTCAGTATCCGCGGGGATTGCAACAGCAAGTGGGTCGTTGCCGAGGAGTTGATCGAGGCCTCCCCACGGGGCCATGGTAGGTAGTGCCTGAGTCGTGGCGAGGCCGATCATATCCTCGCTCAGCGCCAGCATCGGGTAGTAGGCCATCGCCCCCGAGTGGTTGCTGTTACGCACTGCGACTGCAGCTACGCCGAAAGCTCTCGCTCGGCTTATTGCCTGGCGCATGCCAAAGACGGCGGCTAGGTGGCCCATGGCGTTGTCGGCGTCGACCTGGATTACCGCCCCATCGTCCTTGACGACGTGAGGGTGGCCGTCGGGGTTGACACGCCCAGTAAGGATGCGTTCTACGTATTGGGGCAGGAAGGAAACACCGTGAGTGTGTACGCCGCGCATATCTGCCGCTACTAGAACGTCAGCCAGCACATTCGCGGCATCGGCCTCGACGCCTGCAGTAACAAAGACCCTGCGGACGAATTTCTCAAGCGCTTCTCTGGGCACAGAGACCTCAGTCGGCGGGGATAGACTCATTATGGCAGCCTCCAAATCGTCGTTGCGATCATCGCCAACCCCTACCGTCGGCAAGTGGGTCCACGTCCCACAGCGAGACGCAGCAGATGGAATACATGCGTCGAGGCCTTCGCGGTGGTTTGCCCGCTCTGCGCTCTACGGGCCTCCTAGCGTATCGGACATTCCCGGATGGCGGGCCAGTCATTGGTTCGCCACCATGTCTTCGATCGCATGCCTCGTAGGGAGGCCAGAGCGAGGGCCGAGTGCCAATGCGGCCAGCGCGCCACTGGCGTTGGCGCGAGCCAGTAGTGCTTCGTTTCGCTCGCCGTGCAGCCAGTAGAAACAGAAGGCAGCAGCAAAGCTATCACCCGCGCCAGTCGTGTCTTTAGGGTTAATGTGATAGACAGGGGCATAAGTGCTCTGCCCTTCTAGGGGCATGTGGTACCAGGCGCCAGCCGAGCCAAGCGTCACGACGACCACGGGCGGACCCTGACGCCAACCAGCGGGGACCGCAGCCGGGGAAGACGTACTCCACCCCAGCAGCGTTGCAGCCTCGCGGCTGAGGAAGAGAATGTCGACTGAGGGAAGACGGACATGCTCGGGTGAGCTGGTCTCGAGCGCGGTCGATTCGAGCGTTGTGGCGACCAATCCACCCGCGGCCTTGACTGTCGGTGCGAGTTCTTTGGCGACCGCGTCCCAGGATGCGAAGTAACAAAGGTTCGGTCTGAGCCGGGCGAGGGCAGATTGCCACGTTTCATCGGGCAGTGAGGGCCGGTCCGCAGGAAAGACGATTACACTCCGTTCACCCGCCGGATCGACCAGAATCACGGTTCTGTTTACACCGACGTCCGCGCGGGTGCTGATCATGTCAACGTTGACGTTAGCAGCGGCTAGAGCTGCCACGCAGCGTCTGCTTGAGCTGTCGTCGCCGGCCCAGCCAAACGTGTGCACCGATGCTCCGAGGTGCGCCATGGCCACCGCAAAGTTGCCCGCAACACCACCACACCATTCGCCTGCCCAGCGACCAAGTACCTTGGCGCCAGCGCAAGGCTGAGCGGAGACACTTACGTATCGATCGAGGCAGGGTAATGGAGTGAAGACTGCAATCCTCATTCCGGCAGCTTCAGACATCGATAAGCGTTGCGAGTTCGGCTGCGAGCCGCGCGGAATGCACGACAGCCGCCTTGGTCGCGTTGATTGAACGACCGTCGGTAGCCTCCGCAAGGCGAGCTAAGATCCATGGGGTTACCGCCCCGCCGCGGACGTCGGCGGTCTGGGCAGCCTCAATGGCGGCCGCAATGCTGCGGATGAGATCATCCCTAGGTATGGCATCGCTAGGCGGGATGGATCGGCAAATCAGCATCCCCCCGAGGCCAAGGGAGAGTTGAAGGGATGCCATGCGGCCGGCTTCCAGTACTGATGGCACCGATACCGGTGAAGTGATGCCACTGTCTTGAGACCAGTACCCGGGAACGTTCTGAGCTCCAATTGTGACGACCGGGACGCCGCGGCTTTCGAGAGCCTCGATCGTCGCGGCCACATCGAGTATGGACTTAGGACCGGCGCACACCACCGCGACCGGGGAACGGGCGAGCTGGTCCAGATCCGCAGATACATCCAGCGACTCTGACGCCAGCGCAGACTGGCGATGGGGGTTCCCATGAACCCCCCCGATGCCTCCGGTGGCGAGGACCCGGATGCCGGCGGCGGCAGTAGCGATCAAGGTTGCCGAAACGGTTGTTGATGCCCAACCGCTCCGCGTGAGGGCGAAGGAGAGGGTCGGCCGTGCCGTCCTCCAGGCGTTCGCTGCGGTTGCCAGCTGCTGCACCTGCGTATCGGTGAGGCCGACGCAAATGCGTCCATCGCATATTGCGATGATGGCTGGTACAGCGCCTCGTTCGCGGATGGCGGCCTGAGCCGCAAACGCGATGTCGCGGTTCTCCGGGTATTCGAACCCGTGAGTAATCCATGCGGATTCGACGGCAACGACAGCGTGCCCGTTGCTCAGGGCGGCGGCCACCTCGGCAGCAAGCGTCAACCGGTCAAGCATCGCGTCCTCCGAAGAGCGGTCGCACGAGCCCGGGTGGGGTGGGTGGCATCGAGCGTCGCCGGGACCCGTCGCTCGACCTGGTCGTTTCCAAAGGCTTGACACATCTCGGCTCGGATGATACCTTATGCCACCAGCGAAGTGTTTTCAGTCAGACGGAAAGATCACCCTTAGGCAGGCGCATGACACCCGACACCCGTACCCGCCATCAGCGAGGCATCGAAAGCGCTACGAGTGCCCGTGCGGAGAAAGCCCCGCCGCACCCGAGGGGAATCGCAGCAGTAGAGAAGTGCTTGCGGCTCGTGGAGGCTTTGGCTGAGCACGACGAACCCACTCGTCTCTCGGACCTAGCACGAGACTTAGCCATAGCGCCAGCGTCGGCCCATCAGCGGCTAGTGACCCTGGTTGATGCGGGGTGGGCGAAGCAGCTACCGGACGGCCGCTACAGGCTCACTCAGCGGCTTGCGAGCCTCGGGCTTGCAGCGCTTGATCAGGTCGATCTCGGTGCAGTGCTCCGCACCCACATGCAGGAGTTGGCGTGGAGAACGCGCGAGAGTGTTGATCTCGCTGTTCTGGACGGAGACCGAGCAGTGATCGTGCAGAAGGTCGACTCCTCGGAGCCGTTACGCGCGCAACAGCCAATTGGAAGGCATCTGCCGTTAGCCGCCTCAGCGGCAGGCTTCGTTCTGCTTGCCTTCGCCGCGCCGCGCGCGATCCAGCAAATCATATTGGCCGGTACGGAATTACCCGACGCGGCACGACTCCGACAGATCCGGGAATCGGGCTTTGCAATCGTGACCGACGGCTATCTGGCAGGCATTTCGGCAGCCTCTGCACCCATCTTCGACACAGACGGCCACGCCATTGCCTCCTTGTCGCTGGTCGTACCCACCTCGCGCTTCAATGCTTCAGAGGCGAGTGCACAGGTCTGTGCAACCGCAGCCGAGGTCAACCAGCTTCTCGACGATCGTCGTAACTCACCTAAGGCCCTGCCGCCGACCGTGAGCGCACCCAACACGGATCACAAACCGTCAGTGGGCACCGAATGCCGAGGTTCCCGAACCGCCTCGAAGGGCGGAGAGAACAACGCCAATGACAAGTCGACTCCAGGTTTGCGAACTGGGGCGGACAACGCGGCACGATTAGAACGCAATGATTAGTGGAGGCGGTGTAGTTATGGCTAAGGATCGGCTAACCTTGCGTCGGTCACTCTGGGGGTTGATGGCCATCACCCTGGCCGTGGCTGGCTGTGGGACGACGGCGAGTTCGAGCAGTTCAAGCTCGAAGTCAGTTGTCGCGACGTGGTCAGCGGGCGACTGGGGGAACTGCCAGCAGACGTCGTTCTATGACACGTTCACGAAGGCGACAGGGATCGGCATTCTGCACGGGGCACAGCTGACAGACGGACAGATCGAGGCTGAGGCCGAGGCCCATGTGTATAATGTCGATCTAGTCTATCCAAGCACCGAGCTTGCCTTGTCCGGAAGCAAGTACCTGACACCCCTCGACTACTCCATGATCCCCAAGGGCCAGCTGTACCCGGGGACGTACACTGCGTATGCGGTCGGCATGGATATCTACTCCTGGGTGCTGGGGTATCGCACTGACCAGTTCGGCGGGGCTCAGCCCACGTCTTGGGCCGACTTCTTCAATGTGCAGAAGTTTCCCGGGAAGCGGGCTCTCAATGACAGCGACGTACCTGCACTGCTGTACATCGCCTTGATGGCAGATGGTGTCTCCCCTGCCGATCTGACTACTATCGATGTGGCCCGTGCGCTCAACAAGCTGAGCAGTATCAAGTCGGATATCGTGTGGTATGAAACGGGGACGCAGGGCCAGGAGTTGCTCACCTCGGGCGAGGTTGCCATGGCCGAGATCTATGCCAACCGGATTGAAGCATCCGCCGCGACGGGGTCGCCTGTTGCTTTGACCTGGAACCAGCAGATAGCGGTTGTCGACTACATTGGCATCCCGAAAGGCGATCCAAATGAGGCGAACACCATGAAGCTGATTTCGTGGGTTCTCCAGAAGAACATCAACGGCACCGCCGCCACTTGCGGAGCGGGATTGGGTCCGACCAATGCTACCTCCCCGGTGGCTCAGTCCGTGGCGGATGAGCTACCCTCATCGCACTTTAGCCTTCCCCACGTAGTGGAGAGCAGTCCTTCGCTCGCCAAGTACGTCGTAGCGAATAATGACGCGCTAACTAATGCCTTCCTGAACTGGAAGACCTCCTAGCCCGGAGCAGACGTTGCTTACGAAAGTCTCCCTCCCCCGGCCCAGGCCGCTTGGTCGCGGCCGGGGAAGGAACTTTTGGGGGTGGCTGGTCCTCCCCGGGGGGGCGCTCCTAGTGTTCTTCTTCGTATGGCCCCTAGGGGAAATGGTCGCGCAGAGCTTCACCAACCCGAATGTAGGGTTCGGGAACTACAGTCGCTTCTTCTCAAGCCATGCCGACATCTCCGCCATCTTCACGACGTTCGAGGTCTCAGCATTGGTGACCTTGATCTGCGCGGTGATTGGGTATTGCTACGCCTACACGATGGTATCCGCATCACCGCGAGTGCGTTCCATCCTAATGGTAGCGGTGATGTTCCCAGCGGGGGTGAGCTTACTCGTGCGCATCTTTGCGATTGAGGTGCTTATCCAGGATGTGGGGCCAGTCAACGAAGCCCTCAAGCGCATTGGGCTAATCAAGCAGCCCCTCCCCCTAATCGGCAGCGACATAGGGACGAGCATCGGCATGGTGAGTATCCTGCTTCCCTACATGGTGCTTCCCATGTATGCCGTGATGCGACGAATCGACAGGGAGTACCTCCTTGCGGCTTCTAGTCTCGGGGCGAACCCGGTGAGGGCGTTGCTACGTGTGTACTTCCCCATGAGCCTTCCCGGGGTACTTACGGGAAGCCTCATCGTGTTCGTATCAGGGATTGGTTACTACATCGTGCCGTCGATACTCGGTAGCGGCAGCCAGCTCTTCATGGGACAGCTGGTCAACTTGTACTTCAACGAGGGAGAGTGGGGCTATGGGTCCGCCATCGCAGTGGTGCTCCTTGGGCTCATGCTTGTAGTGCTCGTGATCGCGTCGCGGTTCACGAAACTGTCTGACGCCTTCGGATCGGTCGCGGGCGAGTAAGCGACTGATGAGGCTCGGTCAGATCTCCTTGCGGATGGTGACGGCTGTCACCATCGTTGGCCTCTTGATCCCCATTGGGCCCGTGATACCGATGAGCTTCACGAGCTCGAGCACGCTTGACTTCCCTCCCGCCGGATTCAGTCTTCAGTGGTATGGGCAGCTGTTCACCGATCCGGTATGGCAGCTGCGCGCTCCGATTAGCCTCGAGACAGCAGCCGGAACGGCCATTCTGGCTACGGTGATGGGCACAGCGGCGGCGCTGGGGCTGGCGAGGGGTCGATTCGGTCGTTGGCAGGGGGCGATGTTGGCACTCTTTCTCAGCCCACTCATTGTCCCTATCGTAGTCGTGGCAACGGGAATGTTCTTTGTCTGGGCCCTGGGGTGGAGTATCGGTCCCATCCGGTTCGGCGGTGGGTTGGATGGGACCGTGCCGGGGCTAATCTTGGCGCACACGGTGCTGGCGCTCCCCTTCCCGGTAGTCATAGTGAGCGCTAGTCTGCGAACTGTGGATCGGAACCTGGAAGCTGCGGCTGCGAGCCTGGGGGCGGGACCCGTCGCCACGTTTCGCCGGGTTACGTTGCCAATAATCCTCCCAGGGGTGCTCGCTAGCATGACATTCGCGTTTCTCACGTCCTGGGATGAGGTGGTGGTAGCGACGTACCTCTCCACTGCGCGGGTCAGCACGATTCCCGTGGAGATCTTCACCCTGCTGCGCGAGTCGCTGGACCCAGTAGCGGCTGCCGTCTCGACAATGCTGCTCTGCGTGAGCGTCGCCCTGTTCGGACTGGTGGTCTTGGTGCGCGGACGCATCGGGCGCCATGTCGCTCAGGGCGAAGTCGCGGCTGGCGAAGACGTCAGAAGCGCGGTTAAGGGAGGTTGAGCCGTTATGGCTGCGGTAGGAGGAAGGTTAGATCTCCAGGGGCTTGGCCGGCGCTTCGGCACCTTTGCCGCAGTGGAGAGCTGCGACCTGAAGGTCGAGGGAGGCGAGTTTGTAACACTGCTCGGCCCGTCCGGGTCCGGTAAGACGACCATTCTGCGCATGGTGGCTGGGTTTATCAG
The DNA here is from genome assembly GCA_003153215.1 of Candidatus Dormiibacterota bacterium. GTDB lineage: Bacteria > Chloroflexota > Dormibacteria > Aeolococcales > Aeolococcaceae > Changshengia. The sequence goes on along the minus strand of PLXL01000127.1, from coordinate 4,252 downwards.
GCCGTCCGCAGGGCGAATTGAGATAGACGGCCAGGACGTGCGAAACGTGCCGGCTCATCGCCGGAATCTCGGTGTAGTCTTCCAGAGCTACACGCTCTTCCCGCATATGACGGCAGCGGAGAACATCGCCTTCCCGCTCCAGATGCGAGGGGTTTCAAGGGAGCAACAGCGGAGGCTGGTGGTGGAGGCCTTGGATCGCGTACGGTTGAAGGAGGTCAGCGATCGCCACCCGCAAGAGCTCTCTGGCGGTCAGCAGCAGCGGGTCGCCGTGGCGCGTGCATTGGTGTTCGGGCCTCGAATACTGCTGATGGACGAACCCTTCGGGGCTTTGGACAAGCGTCTACGTGAGGAGCTTCAGGCGGAAGTCCGGCGCCTGCATCAGACGCTCGGCGTCACGGTCGTGTTCGTTACGCACGACCAAGCGGAAGCCTTAGCAATGAGCGATCGCATCGCAATCATGAACGGTGGTCGGCTGGAGCAAGTGGGGACGGGTTCGGAGTTGTACGAGTCTCCGAAGTCGCTGTTTGTAGCGGACTTCATGGGTGAGTCAAACGTCTTTCGCGGAAGGCTGCTAGCGCGGGGCGCTGCGCGCTGGGTCGCCGGTGACGGGTGGGAGTACCCCGTCGGGCCGTCTGCCCAGGTAGACGGGGTGACGCCGGGCGATGCGGTCGCCATGATATGCCGTCCCGAGCGCATGCGGATTGCGCGAGTGGACGGGACGTTATCACAGCCGACATGCCTCGTCGGTCGGCTGACGAAGACTACTTATCTTGGCGGAATAAGCCGACACGAGATTAGCCTGCGTGAGGGAAGATCGGTCACGGTAGTCACGTTGGGACCCGATCGCTCAGGGGCGGCCCCGGGCGACGAGGTGAGGGTGGAGTGGTGTGCGGATGATACGATTGTGGTTCCGGACACCGGACCGGGGGGGGACACGCCTTGACCTTTGCGCTATGGCTTTTCCACCGGCGATGTGCTTGGCGATCGCGGTGATGTCGCCACTGTCGGGCGGCGCTCAGGTGACCTGACCCCCCGGAACTGGTCCGTCTGATCTGGCCCCCCTCTGCTGGACCCGCCAAATGAGAGTCAGGCAACACCGGCGGACCCCCGATTGAGGTTCTCGTAGTGTACGGGCGTGAGCATCCCGAGGGAGCTGTGGGCCGGTAGTCAGCCGGATCAGCTCGGCGAAGCCTGAGCCGTACTTCGCCTTGCGCTCGCGGATGAAGCGCAGGTGAAGGGGGATGCTGGTCCGCACCCGCTTTCCGTCTCGCCGGCGCACCGGATACCCGACGTCGTTGGCGTCACCCTCATATAGGACCGGCACCACGTCGACATCGAGACCGCTACCCTTGAACTTGACCGTTACCGAGTGCTCGTTCTCCACGAACTGGTCGCGGCCCATGTTCGTGGAGGCCTCGTAGAGGCGATCTGCCAACCACGGCACCAACTGGCGGTCGCTGGTCGAGGGCGCCTCGACAGCCTTGACGTAGACGGCCGTGTCGAGGTCATGGACGTCGCTCAGCGCAGTCCCCTTGGCGACGCTCCCAGAGTGAAGCATCTTGACGAGACCGTAATTGGGATCGGCGTCGATCTTCCGCTCGAGGCGCGCCCGCAGGGCGTTGACCTGGTCGCGGTGCCGCTGCGCCACGGCGCGGGGCAGATTGACCCGCTCCTCGGCGAACGCCTTGATCTCGCTGTGGCCGATGACGGATGCCATCACTTCCGACCCCTCGCCTTGAACGGTCCGCAGACCGCAAACCCCCTACTCGCTGGCAACCTCGTCAGGTCACGCCCGACGTTTCATCTTTTTTGTCGCGTGTTTCATCTTTCTTGTCGCCGTCGAGTTCAGGGGTACGTTTCATCTTTTTGTCGCGTGACATCAGCTGCAGCCGGAGGTGGCCCCGCAGTTGTGGCACTTGTAGCAGGAGCCGGAGCGGACCATCAGTGAGCCGCACTCGCTGCAGGATGGCGCGTCGGCCTGGTTCTGGAAGGTGCTGGTCGGTGAGATCGGCTCGAGGCCGAGAGACATGAGCACCTGGGCGGCGTTGGCCGGGCCCTCGACCGTGGGGGAGGGCTCCGTTTCCTCCGCGTCCCGGCGGATGATGCCGATCTCGGTCTGCTTCTCCGCGCTCAGGAACCGGGAGCCCAGCCACCGGAAGATGTAGTCGACGATCGACTTGGCGATCGGGATCTCCGGGTTGCGGGTGAAGCCCTGCGGTTCGAAGCGCATGTGGGCAAATTTGTTGACCAGGAAGTCGAGGGGGACCCCGTACTGGAGCGCGAAGCTGACCGCGATCGCGAAGGAGTCGGTGAGTCCGGAGACCGTCGACCCCTCCTTGGCCATCTTCACGAAGATCTCGCCGGGGGTGCCGTCCTCGTAGAGGCCGACCGTGATGTAGCCTTCGTGGCCGCCGATCTCGAAGCGGTGGGTCAGCGCCTGGCGCTCGGCGGGGAGCTTGCGCCGCAGCGGCCGCTCGACGATCCGCACCTTCTCGCCGGTCATCTTGTCCATCGAGGTGGCGAGCGGCTGGGAGCGCTTGCTGCCGTCGCGGTAGATGGCGAGTGCCTTGAGCCCCATCCTCCAGCCGTCGATGTAGGCCTTCTCGACGTCCTCGACGGTGGACTCGTTGGGCATGTTGACGGTCTTGGAGATGGCCCCGGAGACGAACGGCTGGACCGCCGCCATCATCCGGACGTGCCCCTGCCAGGCGATCGACCGCTTGCCGTTGCGCGGGGTGAAGGCGCAGTCGAAGACCGGGAGGTCGTCGTCACGCAGCTTGGGGGAGCCCTCGATGGTGTCGTTGGCGTCGATGAACGCCACGATGTCGGCCACCTCGCCCTCGCCGTAGCCGAGGTGCTTGAGGGCGGCCGGCACGGTGTTGTTGACGATCTTGAGCATGCCGCCGCCGACCAGCTTCTTGTACTTGACCAGAGCGATGTCGGGCTCGACACCGGTGGTGTCGCAGTCGAGCATGAAGCTGATGGTGCCGGTCGGCGCGATGACAGAGATCTGGCCGTTGCGGTAGCCGTGCCGCGCTCCCAGCTCGTGAGCCTCGTCCCAGGTGGACCGGGCGGCGGCGAGCAGGTCGGCTTGGACGGTGGACGCCGGGATGGCGTAGGCGGCCTCGCGGTGCTTGGCCATGACCCGCAGCATCGGCTGGCGGTTGACCGCGTAGCCGTCAAACGGGCCCACCTCGCGAGCGATCCGGGCCGACTGGGCGTACCCCTCGCCGGTGAGGATGGCGGTCAGGCAGGCGGCGAGATCGCGGCCCTTCGGGGAGTCGTAGGGGATGCCGCGGGCCATGAGCAGGGCGCCCAGGTTGGCGTAGCCGAGCCCGAGCGGCCGGAAGGCCTCACTGTTCTTTCCGATCTTCTCGGTGGGATAGCTGGCGGGGCTGACGACGATCTCCTGCGCGGTGATGGTCATCTGGACCGCGTGGCGGTAGTCGTCGATGGCGAAACTGCCGTCGTCGTTGAGGAAGCGGAGCAGGTTGATAGACGCGAGATTGCACGCCGAGTCGTCGAGGAACATGTACTCGGAGTTGTGGGCGACGACCGAGAGGCCTGGCCACACACCAGAGACGACGAAGTTGTGGGTGCCCTCCACTTCCATGTCATAGACCGGTATCGGGGCCGGGAGCTCGATGTGGCGAACCGACGTGACCGTCGCTCGCGTCTCGTCGATCGTGCGGCTGATGTGTGGATCGGGCCACATCTGGCCAGCGGTTCGGCTGGCAGTCGCGGCGCCGGCCAGAAGCAGGTCGCTCTGCTCACGCGGGGCAGCGTCTGCTAGCAGCATCTCCGTCCCGGGCTTGAGATCGACGGCCTGAACCCAGTCGCCGGCGGCCGTGAGGAAACGATGCTCCGGGGTGCAGCGGACGATCTGGGCCCCTTGGCAGATGTCGACATCGACGAGAGTGCGCGTCTCGCCGGCCACCCAGACGCGCCGGACCGGGTGCATCTCGGCCCGGTTTCGGGCGACATTCCAGGAGCGCACTGGCGGCAGAGCTCTGCCAAGTTGATGCCAGCGGTGGAGTACGTCGAAAGCAACGGGACCTGCGGCGGTCTCAACTGAGGTAGTCCCGACCAGGCAGCATGGGTTGCTGGCGTTGATGCGTCCGCTGTTCGACGACGTGTGCCAGTCGTTGATGGTGGTGTCGTACTGGATCCCCGGGTCGCCGCACTGCCAGGCCGACTCGGCCATGAGACGGAGCAGCTCACGGGCCTTGACCGTCTTGAGGATGCGGCTCGG
>PLXL01000150.1 GCA_003153215.1 Candidatus Dormiibacterota bacterium | reverse complement strand
GTGAGATCAGCCTGTGAGGTGAAGGAAATTCGGAAGGCTCGCGGCGCACTGGGCTCCCGCTCGAGCCCCTATCCTCTCATCCTCACGGCGGACCGCGACCCGCGCCGTCACATCTCGTGATCGGATGGTGGCGGGGTTTCGCGCCAAAGGCGGCGAGGTACCCACAAGTCGGACCCCAAGAGCGGAGACGGCCCAGACTTCACGATATGGCGACGACCTTCCGGGATTACTACGCGACCCTCGGCGTCCCCCGCACGGCGACGGAGAAGGAGATCAAGGCTGCCTTCCGCAAGCTGGCCCGGAAGTACCACCCCGACGTCAACCAGGGCAGCAAGGATTCCGAGGCCCGGTTCAAGGAGCTCACCGAGGCCTACGAGGTGCTCGGCGATCCCGAGAAGCGCAAGACCTATGACGAGCTGGGCTCCCAGCCTCAGGGGTTCGGCGGCTTCCCCGGTGCCGGCCACCCTGGAGCCCGGGGAGCCGCGGGCGGGCCCCAGGTCGAGTACCACACCGTCTCGGCGGACGACCTCGAATCGCTCTTCGGCACCGCGACCACTCCCTTTTCCGACTTCTTCCACGACGTCTTTGGCCGCGGCTCGGCGGCCGCCCGGGGTGCGACCGGGGCCGGGACTGGCCGGGTGCGCCACCCCGCCCCCCCGACGCCGCGCCGCGGTGGGAACGTGGAGGGCGAGGCCGAGATCAGCTTCGAGGAGGCGTTCCGGGGCACGACCCGGACCCTGGAGCTGACCGGTCCGTCCGGCAACCGCCGGGTCGAGGTCCGCATCCCGGCGGGGATCAAGGACGGGGCCAAGGTGCGCGCCTCCGGCCAGGGCAGCCCGGGCGCGGACGGCGGCGCGGCCGGCGACCTGCTGGTCCGGGTGCGGCTGCGTCCCCACCACACCTTCACCCGCGAGGGGGACAACCTGCGGGTGCGCGTCTCCGTGCCTCTCGGGGTGGCCCTCCTCGGCGGCAGCGTCGAGGTGCCCACGCCGGGAGGCAAGCGGGTCGCCCTGACCGTCCCCGCCGAGACCCAGAACGGCGCCCAGCTCCGCTTGCGCGGTCTGGGGATGCCACGGCTCCGGGGTGAGGCGAGCGGCGACCTGATCGCGGAGGTGGACGTCCGTCTGCCCGTGCACCTGACCGAGGAGCAGCGCCAGGCGGCGGCGAGCTTCCCGCAGGCCTGAGGGACTGGCCCGGGCGGTTCGCCGCCCCATCTAGGTTGACGCACTACTACCAGTCTGGGCAAGTATCCCTTGACTGTAGAGGACATCTGTGCGATACTCTAGTCATGAAGATTCAAGACCCGCTGACCCATCCGGACCATGTATCGGTCGATGACTTCTTCGATGGCCTCGACAAACTGATCGGGAAGGATCGTCCTTGCCCCATCTGCGGGGCGACAGACTGGGCAACCGGGCACGATTGCCTGGCCACCCATGTCACCCAAACCGCCCCCGACGGCACAGCCGTTACCGGCACCATCCACCTGGCCATGCGCGTCTGCCAGCGCTGCCACTTCGTCCGAACCCATGAGATCCCCTCCAAAGAATCCTGATGTCTAACCGCAAGAACCCCACCAGGGGCATGTCCTCCGAATCCCGGTACTCGCTCATGGAGTTCATGGACGAGTTCCCGGACGACGACGCCTGCCTGACCTACCTCTGGCGGTCCCGATACTCCCAGGATGGGGAGCATGCCCACTGCCCTAGGTGCGACCGGGAACGGACCTTCCACCGCTACCACACCGCCCAGGCACGGCAGTCTTGGACTTGCACCGCCTGCGGGCTCCACGTCCACCCCACGGCCGGGACGATCTTTCACAAGTCGTCCACGTCGCTCAAGCTCTGGTTCTACGCCCTCTACCTGATCACGAGCACCCGATGCGGCATCTCCGCGAAGCAGCTCGAACGGGAACTCGGGGTCACCTACAAGACCGCTTGGCGGATGTTCAACGTCATCCGCAACTCGCTCATGGCCGAGGATGGGATCACCCTCTCGGGCGAAGTCGAGATGGACGAGACCTACCTAGTCCACCGTCGTCGCGCCAACGAGCCTGTCGGCCAGCCGGGCCGTAGTCTCCGCGAGCGTGCCGTCATGGGGGCCGTCGAGCGCAGGGGCCAGGTAGTTGCCAGGTACGTGGGTTCGGCCAACAGGCTAGAGGTCGAGCACATGACCGACCTTCATGTCCTCCCCGCCGCCATGGTGTACACGGACGAATCGGCGATCTACAGGCGTCTCAAGGGACGCGGCTACGGCCATGCTCGGGTCAACCACTCGGCGGGCGTCTACGTGGACGGGGATGCCCACACGCAGTCCATCGAGGGGTTCTGGTCCCTGCTCAAGAGCGGGATTCGTGGTACCTACCACTCCGTATCCTCGAAGTGGCTCCAGTCCTACCTGAACGAGTACGCCTGGCGGTACAACCACCGGGAGCACACCCGCCGCCAGCCTGGCGTCAAGCGGATGCCCGTCGGGGAGGCGAAGTTCCGCCTACTGGTCGAGCGGGCCTGCCAGCCGGTCGCCTGATCCATCCGGGCACGCTGACGTCAGCCCTACGATGGTCACGTGACTGAGACTCCATCCTCCGAAGATCCGACCGACGACAAGATCGTCGATCTGCTGTTCGATCTGTCCAACGACAACGTGTCGGGCACCATGACCAGGGTCCAATCCCTACAAGGCCGTGGCGGGCAGGCGTTCGCCGCCGCCACCGTTCTCATTGGATTCGCCACCCTCGCAAACTCGCCGGACACCGCCGTTAACTGGCCGGTATCGGCTCTTCTCATCGTGGGCGCCGTCGCCTACCTACTGGCCGCGGGCGCATCGCTGCGTCTGCTCCACCCAACGGCCTACCTTCGCCTTCCGACGCCCGATGTGTTGTGGCGGGACTACCGCACCCATTCCGCCAGAGCGACGAAGGTGGCGCTGCTGAAGGCGATGGCGCGGGACGCCCTGACCAACCTGGGGGTGGTGAAGACCGCGGAGCGCGCCGCCCGTTGGGCAGTTCGCTTTGTGGCGATCGAGGGAGGGGCCGTGGCCTTGGCCATTGCGATCGCGCATCTGTGGCCTATCCCGGCGAAGTGACCTAGCGGGCTGGCGGCTGCGGCTCACCGAACGGGTACGGCGTTGTGCCGGGAACCGGTGCCGATGGCGAGGGTGCCGGCGGCTCCTCGCGTCGTTCCGGCGTGGGGCCTTGGGGCTGCCTCGGTCCTTGGGGCGGGGTCGTAGGTTCGGGGTGGCTAGGGCCTTGCGTCATGGCCGGAGACCTTACCCCTTCCGTCGGGGGCTCGTCGCGACCGCTTGCCAAGCACCTTGGCGGGCGCCTGGGGGGCTTTCAAGAGCTTGTCTAGGTTCGCGTCAAACTCCCCACGCTTGGGAACGGGAATGGTCGCCCCCTGGGGGGTGACCTGGGTGTCAGGCTGTGGTTCGGGCATGGATCAAAGGGTAGCGCGTCTCGGGAGTGGTCACCGCCTTGTCCAAGAGTTCAAGAAAGATCCCAGAATCGAGGAAGTAGTTAGGGTAGGCGCGCTTGAGGTTCCGCGCCTGGTCGACCGACACGAGGACCGCGTCTACCCCGGGGCGGCCCTCTTTCTCTACCGCCTCAAGATGGCCTTGCGCCTCTAAGAGCTGCCCGCTCCGGTAGCCTCGCGCGCTGAGTCGCCGCACATTGAAGTCCAACTCCAGCACGTACCACCTGGCTTGGCGCCCTCGCGATGACACAACGTCGAGACCGGTTCGATAGGCCCTAAGAACGTCGTTGACCTTCAGGCGATCCGCATACTCTTTCAACTCAGCCGACAACTGCTTGCCCCGTGGGGTGTCGGGCACCAGAGGCGTCCCCTCCATCCGAGCAATGGCAGAGGACATCAACTGAAAGAAACGGAGCCATGTAGGCTCACCCTGGCTTGATTTCAACTGCTGGTGAGTAAAGGTGCCGACTACCTCGACAGTGGTCGCCCAGGCGTGCATGCGGCGACTCCTGAGTTGGATCTCAACCTTTAGGCCGTCCCATCGTGGATCTCGGGCGCCCTGGTACTTGTAGATGAGATGCACGCCGCGGTACCCGGAATCGCGAGGGCAGCCGACGTAGTCATCCACGTGCTGTAGGGCTTCGGCAATCGGCTCTTCCGTATAGAGCCGCATCAGCCGTTGAACCTGCCTGACCGACAACACGATCGCTCGGCATCCCCCGATGTCCTGCATCTGAGTCAGTTTCATGTCGGGGAATCGCCCAAGCTTGGCGCCAATGGAACTCATGCGCTTCATGCGCTGATAAACCAGGGCGCGCGGATAGACCACCTTGGCCTTGTTCTTGAGCGTGACGGTTGCCGTGCTAAGGGGCCGGTAGTGGGCGGCACGCCAGTTGTTCACCGCTTCGGTGGATGCGAGCCAATCTTCAGGCGACAGGTATTCCCCGGCCCTCCGCTGGAACAAATGTTTCGCGGCGGCGTTTACCTGCGACCTGGAGTACAGGGGAACTACCCAGGGCACACCGCCGTCCTCGATCGTCCACAGATCATCGGGCGCTAGCATACCCGATCCCTATACATTGCGGGGATACTCGCCCCAGTCTGTGTAATATCACCGACGTCGGCTGCCCTCGGCGGCCGGAGGCCGGAGGGGCGGCCGATTGCCACACGTGCATTCGGGAGGCCGCTCCGATGGATTCGCTGACCGCGCTCGTCAACAGCTGGGTCTCGCTCGCCCAGGGCATCGTGGCCAGCGTCGGCACGCTGGCCCTCCTCACCGCCTTCGTCTACCGCATCGTCACCGTCGACCAGCGGACCGCATACGAAGCCAAGCGGTGGATCGGCCGGATCGTGGTGGGAACGGTCGGCGCGGAGCTCGCCGGGACGCTCACGCACGCGCTGCTCGCCACCATCCCCAGTGGCATGCACTGAGGCGTTGTCGTGGCCGCGGCGCTGATCGGGGCGCAGTCGACGAACCTTGGGGGCATCATCGGCCAGCTGCTGAGTGACTTCTCCTCCAGCGGACGCAACGACGTCCTCTCGCTGCTCAACCGCTACCTCTTCAGCACGGTGGACGTGTCACGTCCGGGATCCGAGCCGCTGACCNNGTCATCGTGGTCATCGCCCTACGCGCGATCGTCGAGCGAAGCCTCTATTCCGAGCACGACCTCCGGGCCCTGCTGCCGAAGGTGCTGGTCGGCGTGATCCTGATGCACACCTCGCTGAGCCTGATCCAGATGGCGATCGACCTCAANNACCGACCCGCTCTCGACATCGGCTCTCACCAGCTCGAGCCTGGCCCAGGACCTGTTCGAGATCGTGATCGTGCTGGCTCTGGTGGTGACGGTGGCGCTCCTCGCCATCTCGTACGTGGTTCGGATGGCGGTGCTCCAGGTGCTGATCGCCACCGCTCCGCTGGCGGCCCTGGCCACCATCCTGCCCGAGACCAGGGGCTACGCCCGGACCTGGGGCCGGCTGTTCGTCGTCGCCCTCTTCATGCAGGCTGCCCAGGTCATGGTGCTCCGGGTGGCGACGGTCACCGGGCTGGCCGCGGGCAGCGGGTTGGCCGCGACTCTCTATGCCCTGGCGGCTCTGTGGGTGAGCCTCAAGGTGCCCAGTTTCCTCGCCGCGGCGGCCCAGGTCCCGGCGAGCGTCGCCGCGACCGGAAGCGGCGTGGCCGATCAGGCACGCCGCATCCCACTCCCCCTGCCGGCTCGGGGAGCCTGATGGGTATGAGCATGCTGCGCGCGATCGCCACCATCACTGCGGTGCTCGTCCTCGGGCTGAGCGCGCTCGGGGGCGCCGCCACCGCCTCCAGCACGAGCACGGGATATCCCGCCGGCCAGTGCACGGCGTACGTGGCCTCGCAGCTGTCATGGATCCCGTCGAACTGGGGTAATGCGGACGTGTGGTTGATCGACGCGCGCCGCGCCGGCTTCACCACGATCAGCGGTGCCAACGTCGGCGCAGTGGACTCCGGCGACGTGGCCGTCATCGCCGCCGACGCCCGAACCCGCAACGGCAGGGCATCGGACGGCGGGCACGTGGGCATCGTGACCGCCATTGATCGGGGTGCGGGGACCGTCACGCTCTCCTCCGTGAACTGGCCGGAGGGTGACGCCACGCCCACCTCGCTGGCGTTTGCGACCTCTGACATCGAGGGCTACATCGTGCCCCCGGCCGGCGCCTCGATGCCCGCATCCCGGAGCACCACCTCATCGGCAACGTGGTCGGGTGGGACCACGAGCTGAACCTCCATCTGCCCCGAACGACGAACTGGGGGCAGCCAGCATCAGCCATCAGTCAAGGAGACGGACATGGTCAACAGGGTGATCCTCATCGGCAATCTGACCAAGGACGCGGAGAGCCTGCCCTCGAGCGGCAAGCCGATGACGCGCATGCGTCTCGCCACCAACAGCATCTGGCGCGACTCCGAGGCCAATCGTCTTAATCGGCCTAGTTCGGCCGCCTAGCTGCCGCTCGAGGCCGAGGCCGAGCCGCGCGAACGGCCTTCGGCGCCTACAGGGGCTCTCCTGGCGGCCGATGCCTGCCTGGCTAGGCAATCCTGCCTGCCTGCCGCCTGGCCGACGCGTTGCGTCAACGAGGACACATCTAAATTAGCGCTTGCCCGCGGCTCTCTCCGCAGCCTTGTCGATCACGTCTTTGACCTGGCCTTTTGCTCGGTCGAGCCTACCTTCCTGCTTGAGCTCGTCGTTGTCGGTGAGGTCGCCAAGAGCCTCTTTGCCTCTGCCCTTCGCTTCGTCCGCACGTCCCATGGTGTCTCCTCAACGGATTTCACACTGCGCTTGCTCTTCCACGGCCACTAGTCATCGAGGGCACCGGTCGGGGACACCCGGCGGGGTGTCAGTTGGTCTCGCCCGACCGGCCCCTCGCACTGCCGGACAGCGCCCTTAGTCAGTAGTAGGTGCGGCGGCCTCCGACCGCGCGCCCCATGGCGCCCAGGAGCGAGAGAATGAGTCCGACCACGAGCAGGATTATGCCAATCGTCCACAGCACCGGAAGAGCTACGACGAAGCCGATGATCATCAGGATTATGCCGAGAATGATCATGCCTTGAGGCCTCCGTAATTCGACCCGCAGCCCTCCGAATCTGTGGCGCCGGGTAACACTTAATCTCTGCTAGGATGTACAGCTCTCCAGATGAGGCGACAGAAGCGGCCCACTTAGGCCTCATCTTTCTAGCACCGTAGACCAGAGCTGCGGGGG
>PLXL01000235.1 GCA_003153215.1 Candidatus Dormiibacterota bacterium | reverse complement strand
CGCCTTGCGCCGGTTGTGCGAACCCCGCTGGCACCGCGAGTGGTGGCGGGACAGGCGCCGCAGCTTCCGCAGCCCTGCTCGCAGCGGCCGGGGACCGACCACCGTCTCGCCGGTGGAGAGGGTGGCCAGGGCCAGGACCCCGAGGTCGACCCCCACAGTGTCCTGGTGCCCATTGCTTTCCGGCACCCGCCGCTCGACCTCGCAGCCGAACGACACGTACCAGCGCCCCGCCTCGCAGCTGACGGTGGCGCTGAGGATCCGTGCGGTTCCCGCGCTCACCCGGCGGAGCAGCGCCGTGGTCGCCTCGCAGGTCCGCATCCTCCCGATTCTCGGCAGGGTGAGGTGGCGCTCGTCGTCAATCCGGATGGGTCCGGTGGTGAACCGGCAGCCCATCGAATGACCGCGCTTGCGGAAGCGAGGGAAGCCCATGCGAGAGCCGGCGCGCTTTCCCTGACGGCTCTCCGACCAGTTGTGCAGGGCAAGCGCCAGAGCGGCAAGCCCCGAGCTGTACGCCTCCTTGGAGTTCTCCCGCCACCAGGGGGCCTGGAGCTCCTTCTCCGCGTTCCACTGCCGGCGTAGCGCGTAGAGGTTCCAGCCCAGAAGGGGGGCCCTCACGGTGCCGAACATGCACAGCTCGAATTCCCGGAGCGCCATTGACGCCCGCACCTGCTCCAGCCCCCAGTTGAAAGCGAAGCGGGCCGCGCCCACGTGGGAGGCGAGCGCCCGCTTGCTGCGAGGCGGTCGGGTCCAGGGCAAAGCGGTATGCGTGGTGGAGCCTCACGTGACGATTATCGCACATCCGTTCGTCCTAGCCGCGGTCCCCTCTCCCCCTCCCCAGCTTGCCCCGGCAACCTGCCACCTGTCCTCATCTGTCCGGCTTTGTCACTTCCGCCTGGGCCGTGCCCGAACCCCACTGCCACGCACATCTGGCTGTCAACATCAGATATCCGCCATCTCAGCGGGGCGTCGACGCCCCCCGCCGTATGCCTCTAACCCCACAGGCCGCGCCGGGGCTCCAGACCGCTGCTGTGCGTCCCGCCGGCGTAACCTCGGGCTGCTGCCGCCTGTTTCCGCAGTAGTGAGTGTGGGTGACGCTGGTGTGAGCAGAATCGAGCGCTGGGGCATCCCCCTGGCCGCGCTGGCGATCCTGACCCTCGCGGCCGGCTGCAGCTCGACCACCGGCGTGCGCACGCCCTCGCCCTCAGCGACGCCGTCCGCCTCCCTCTCCGCCAGTGGATCGGCAATCCCATGCGCCCCGACCTGGCAGCTGAGCGCCGCCCTGGTGCCCGCAGGTGCCGCCGCCGCCAGCACCCAGCTCGCCGGGGTGGCGGCCATCTCCTCGACCGACGTGTGGGCCGTGGGCTCCTCCGGACCGGCAGGCCAGGCGGCGACGACACTCACCGAACACTGGAACGGCACCGCCTGGTCCATCGTCAAGAGCCCCGACGCCAGCAACGCGGCCACGCTGGGTGGCGACCAGCTCACCGCCGTCGCCGCCGTCTCCACAGACGACGTATGGGCGGTGGGCGACATTGGGACGCAGGCCCTCGACTACACCTCCCAGTCCCAGCTCGAGTCGAGCGCGGTGCAGACGCTCATCGAGCACTGGAACGGCACGTCCTGGTCGATCGTGGACGCCCCGGACAGGGCGCCGCGTGACGGGGTGGAGCCGTGGGACGTCCTCACCTCCGTCGCCGCCATCAGCACGGACGACGTCTGGGCGGTGGGCGTGACGGAATGGAGTGTCGTTCAAGGCGAGTCCTCCCTGGCAGCGCAGCCGCTGGTGGAGCACTGGAACGGCACCTACTGGTCCACCGTCACCGTCCCCGACCCAGAGACTGGCCCGCCGGACTGGGCACTGACCCAGGGAGCCACTCAACCAGCCAACGCCCCGCCCGTGGGCAGCTCGGCCCTCCTCGGTGTCACCGCAACATCCGCGCAGGACGTCTGGCTCGTCGGCGGTTATGAGACAGACATGGGTATAACGGGCGACACGCCGACCGCCTGGCAAACGCTGACGGAGCATTGGAACGGCACCTCCTGGTCCAACGTGCAGGCGCCGGATGCCACCCTTCCCGAACAGCTGACCGATGGGAGCAACCAACCAGATGACCTGCTCACCGCAGCCGCCGAGGCACCCCGCGGGGTCCTCTGGGCGGTTGGTGGGGCGATGCCGGGGTCGGCTCTCACCCTCCAGCTGGGGCTCGCCTTCGGGACCTCCAGCTTCACCGGGTGGCATCTGGTGCCGAGCCTCGCGGTGACGGCGGTCGGCTACCGAGCCGGGTATCAATCGAGCGGCTCCGGCGCGACCAGCTTTGCCCCGGGCACCAGCGCTCTCGCGGGCGTGGTGACGATCAGCGCGACGGATGCCTGGGCGGTCGGAGCCGTCATCCTCCATTGGGATGGCGTCTCCTGGCAGCCGATGTACACGGTGAACGGCGAGCCCTTCGACTACCTCTCCGGGGCCGCCGCCGCCGGGGCGGGAGGCCTCTGGGCCGTGGGAGGGACGAGCATCGTCCACGCCACATGCGCCTGACCGGCCGGCCGGTAATCGCACGNNGCGGCCGCGGACGACTGGTCGCAACTGCATCCCGCGACGGCTCCGCTCCCGCGCGACTCCGCGGCGGTGGCCTACGACCCGAGCACCCACACCGTGGTGCTCAGCGCGGGTGAGTCCGGATGTGGCGGCCTCGGCCGCGAGGTCTACACGGACACCTGGACCTGGAACGGATCAGCGTGGACCCAGGTCTCCACTCAAGCGCCCCCGACCGTCGGTGTGCCCAACGCCTACGACGCCGCCACCAACACGTTCGATGCCCTCTGGTTCCCCGGATGCGCGGACTCGCCCGAGATGTCGGAATGGAACGGGCAGACATGGACGGGGGCGCAGACCGCGGACACTCAGCCAGAACCCGATACCGACGGCGTCATGGCCTACGACCCTTCCTCTCAGACGCTGATTCTCTGGTCTCCGACGGCCGGCTCAGCCCCGAATTCGACGTCGGCGCCCCCGTACCAGTCGTCCACCTGGAGTTGGGATGGATCGTCGTGGAGCCCGCTTTCGCCCTCGATCTCGCCGCCGCCTTCGGTCGGTGACTCGCGGGACGTGCAGATGGTCTATGACTCCGCGACCAGCCAGATCCTCCTCTACGGGGATCACTCGCAAGCGATGTGGGCGTGGAACGGCAGCAAGTGGTCGGAACTGTCGGGTAGCGGCGCACCCTCACCCCGCGTGGGAGCCAGCATGGTCTACGACTCCGCCCTGGGTGAGGCCCTTCTCTTCGGGGGCGACACCGCGAGCGGCTACTCGCCGGCGTCGGCGAGTCAGGGCGAGACTTACGTCCTCGGCCCCCCCCTCAACGACCTCTGGGCCTGGAACGGCAGCGTCTGGCAGCAGCTGCACCCGGCGACCTCGCCGCCGGCTCGTTTCTACGCGCAGATGGCCTTCGATGGAGACGACGGCCAGGTGGTCCTCTTCGGGGGCGCCGTCAACGACACCGCCGACATCGCTGACACCTGGGTCTACGGACCGGCCTCCTGAGCCAAGAGGAGATCGGAGACCCGCGCCGGCTCCAACTCCTCCTCCGGGCTGGCCGCGTGGACGCAGTCGACCAGGGGAAGTCGGACCGGCTTACCAGTAGCGCCGTCGGGCTCGACCGCCAGATCGCGGCGCACCAACTCCGTGCGTTCACCCTGCTGCTCGAATCGCTCTTTGGCGGCTCGAGTCCCCCTGCCCGCACCAGGTCGTCGGTCGGTTCGGCCGTCGTCGTGCACCATGAGCCCATCTTGCCAGCCTGCGGCTCAACGGTACACGCTCCCCGGTGCCCGCCAGCCGGGCTGGTAGATTGACCGTTCAATGCCCATCACCCTCCAGGTCCTCCACGGCGACGAGACCGGCGAGGAGCTGCTCGTCGAGGCCCTCCGCGTGCTGGACGCGGACGTCCTCGGCACCCAGCTCGAGCTGCGCCACCACGACCTGAGCCTGGAGAACCGGCGCGCCACCCAGAACCGGGTGGTGATCGAGGCGAGCCACGCCATGCGTGAGACCGGCTACGGGCTCAAGGCGGCGACCATCACCCCCGAGGGACAGGGGGACGTGGGCAGCCCCAACGCCATCCTCCGCGCCGAGGTCGGGGGCACGGTGATCCTCCGCACCGGGCGCCGCATCCCCGGGGTGATCCCCATCGCCGGGGTGAGCGCCCCCATCAGCGTGGTCCGGATGGCGGTCGGCGACGCCTACGGGGCCAAGGAGTGGCGAGAGGGGGCGGGCGATGACGAGGTCGCCTTCCGCACCGAGCGGATCTCCAGGTCGATCTGCCGGGAGGTGGCGGAGTTCGCCTTTGGCCATGCGGCGAGGACCCGTGCCCGGGTCTTCGGCGGGCCCAAGTACACGGTTTCGCCGGTGTACGAGGGGCTGCTCAAGGAGGAGATGGACGCCGCCGCCAAGCGCCACCCGGAGGTGGACTACGAGCCCCAGCTCATCGACGCCACCTACGCCCTGCTGCTCAATCAGGGCGGGGACTCCCTGGTCATCCCCACCCTGAACCGCGACGGCGACTGCATGAGCGACCTGGTGCTCGGCCTCTTCGGGTCGATCGCCGGCGCCGAGTCGGTGCTGATCGGCTTCACGGGCGACTCGCTCACCCCGAGCGTCGTGATGGCGGAGGCCCCGCACGGCACCGCACCGGCGCTCCGGGGCAAGAACCTGGCCAACCCGATGGCGATGATCCTGGCCTGCGCGTCAGTGCTCGGCCTCATGCCGGGCGACGAGGTCCGGACCGCCTCCCGTGCCATCTACGAGGCCGTCTTCGAGACGGTGCGGCACGGCACCCGGACCGCCGACCTCGGTGGGCACTCGCTCACCGACCAGTTCACCGACGCCGTCATCGAGGCGGTGCGGGGCAAGCTCGAGGTCTGGGGCACGCTCGGGGTCGGCTGACGCCTCCGGTCTGACCCTCAGGAGCCGTCCGCTCTCAGGGAGGGTCGAGAGCGTCGCTGATCGCGTCGAGCGCCTCGCGAGCCGCCCGGCCTCGAGCACGCTGACATCCGGAACTCCGACCGGCGCCGGGCTCCCCTTCGCTTGACCAGGCTTCACGGTTCGGTGACTATGACCGCCCGGCGCACCCGATTCAGGTCAGACACGGAAGACCCGGCGCACCTCGGCGATCCCCTCGCCCAGCCGGTCGATCTCCTCGTGGGTGTTGTAGAGGTACACAGAAGCCCGCGCGGTGGCCGGCACGTCCAGCTCCCGCATCAGCGGCTGGCAGCAGTGATGCCCCGCCCGCACCGCGATGCCGAGGCGGTCGAGGATGGTGCCGGTGTCGTGGGGGTGGACGTCGGCGACGTTGAAGCTCACCGCGCCCCCGTGGATGGCGAGGTCGCGGGGGCCGTACACGGTGGCACCCGACTCGTCGAGGACGTCGATCATGTGGCGGACCAATCCCTGCTCGTGGGCGTGGATGCGCTCCATCCCCACCTCGTCCAGGTAGTCGCAGGCGGCGGCGAGGCCCACCGCCGAGGCGACGTCGGGGGTCCCCGCCTCGAACTTGTGGGGGACGGTGTTCCACGTGGAGCGCTCCAGCTCCACCTTGGCGATCATGCTGCCCCCGCCCAGGAAGGGGGGCATCCGCTCCAGCAGCTCGGGCCGGGCCCAGAGCGCGCCGCTCCCCATCGGGCCGCACATCTTGTGGCCGGAGAAGGCGAGGAAGTCCACTCCCAACTCCCTCGTCGAGACCCGCATGTGGGGCACCGACTGGGCGCCGTCGAGGCAGACCAGCACGTCCCGCCGGTGGGCCTCCGCGGTGATCGCCGCGATGTCGTTCACGGTGCCGAGGACGTTGGACTGGTGGGTGAGGCTCAGCAGCCGGGTGGGCGGCGCGAGCAGCTCGTCGAGGTTGGAGAGGTCGAGGCCGCCGTCCTCGGTCAGGCCGATGAAGGCGAGCTGGAGCCCGGCGCGCTCGGCGGCCAGCTGCCAGGGAACGAGGTTGCTGTGGTGCTCCATCAGGGTGAGCACGACCCGGTCGCCCTTTTGGAGCAGCTCTCGGGCGTAGGAGCCGGCGACCAGGTTCAGCGCCTCGGTGGTGTTGCGGACAAAGACCAGGCCCTGCGGGTCGGCGTCGATGAATCCGGCGACCCTCACCCGCGACGCCTCGAAACGGTCGGTCGCCTCGTTGCCGAGCTGGTGGACGCCGCGGTGGACGTTGGCGTTGCTGCGCCGGTAGTAACCGTCGACTGCGTCCATAACTTGGATCGGCTTCTGGGAGGTGGCCGCGGAATCCAGGTAGGTGAGCGGGTTCCCGCCCACCTCCCGGTCGAGGATCGGGAAGTCGGCGCGGATGCGGTCCAGGTCCAGGGAGGGGGCGGTGGCGGGGTCGATTGTCGTGGCCATGGATTCAGCCGCTCAGGGCAACCCTGATCATGCCGTCGGCGACCTCCACCCGGTGGACGCGCACCGGCTCCACCGCGGGCAGGGTGATGGCGTCACCCGTGCGCAGGTCAAAAGCCGAGCCGTGCAGCGGGCACTCGATGGCGCAGCGCTCCAGGTCCAGGTCGCCCTCGGAGAGCGAGGCCTCCTGGTGGGTGCAGGTGTCGTCGACGCAGTGCAGCCGCCCCTCGACGTTGAAGATCGCGATCGGCACCTCATCGATCTCGACCCGCGCCGCGTGTCCCGGGGGGATGTCGGCCGCCCTGGCCACCATCACCCATTGGTCCGCGATCACGGAGCGACCTCGTCGGCGTCGAGCCCGCCCCCACCCCCATCTCCGATCTCGGCGTCGACCAGCGCGAGCAGCCACTCCCGGGTGGTCTCGAGGGGGACGCGGTCGAGGACATCGGCGAAGTAGCCGCGGACCACCAGCCTCTCGGCGTCGTCCGCTGGAATGCCGCGCGCCATGAGGTAGAAGCGCTCCTCGTCGTCCACGTGGCCCACCGTCGTCCCGTGCCCGCAGCGGACGTCGTTGGCCTTGATCTCCAGCCGCGGGACACCGCTGGCGCTGGCCCCCTGGCTGAGCAGGAGGTTGCGGTTGACCACGTAGCCGTCCGCGTGGATGGCTCCGGGCAGGACGTCGATCAGGCCCCCGTAGACGCTCTGGGCGTGGTCGCGTGCGGCCACCTTGAGGAGCAGATTGCTCCGGGTGTCCGGTCCGCGATGGACCTGGAGGGACTGGTGGTCGATGTGCTGGTGGGCGTCCGCGAAGCAGACCGCGAAGACGTCGGCCTCGGAGCCACGGCCCTCCAGGATCACGTCCCAGTAGGCCTTCTGGAGCCGGGCTCCGAGGGTCGCGCCGAATAGGCGGTAGTGGGCGCTGGTACCGCAGTTGGCCCGGCGGGTCGAGAAGTGCCAGGTCTCGGGGGGGAGCTGCTGCACGGGGATGTCGTCGAGGCGGGCGTCCTCTCCGAGCTGGAGCGCGGTGACGGCGACGGAGAGGCGGGGAGCCGGGTCGGCCGGGCCGACGAGGTCCTCGACCAGGGTCAGCGAGGCGTGGTCGTCGAGCACCACCAGGGTGGCGGGGAAGGACGCCTGCTCGTCCCCGGCGGCGAGATGTGCGATCCAGACCGGGGCCACCGCCTGCATCCCGGCGGGGACGTGGATGAAGACGCCGCCCCGCCAGAGCGCGTTCCACATGGCCACGAAGTACGACTCACCGATGCCGATCCCGGAGAGACCGCGCTGGACCAGGTCGGGGTGGCGGACCGCCGCCTCCTCCAGGGAGGAGACGATCACCCCCTGGGCGAGCAGCGACTCCGCGTTCTCGACGGTCACACTTTCGTCCGGGCCGCAGAGGACCAGCGCCGCTCCGGGGAGGGCCGTGGCGTGGCGGCTCTGGGCCAGCTCCAGCAGCTCGCGCGCGGGATTTCCAGCTGCGGCGAAACGGTCGAGGTGGAGCTTGGCGATGTCGGTGCGCCGCCAGTCCTCGTCGCGTGACGAGGACGGCGCCGGCATCGCCGAGAAGGCATCCCAGGCCGCCGTCCTGCGGTCGGCGAGCCACGCCGGGCTGCCCGCGACCCTGGCGTCGAGGGTCTCCCGGCAGACGACCCCGGTCGCGGTCGGTGCCTCGGTCACCCGATGGACCCCT
>PLXL01000089.1 GCA_003153215.1 Candidatus Dormiibacterota bacterium | reverse complement strand
GCCGGTGCCGTACCGGGCGACGCGCCCTTCACCTTCGATATCGACTCCACCATCTGCGGTGTGTCCTGAAAGTGGAGGGCTGACGATGTAGAAGATCGTTGGTCCAAAGCGTGCTGTGCCAGTGATGGAGGTTGGCCCTCCGGGCTCGCCGTGCAGGCGGAGAGCCCAAACCGCTGCGGTGTCATGCCGGTCAAGAGCCGGGGTGGGAAGCGACCGCGGAAACGCCCGCCAGAAGCGGGTCTGGTGTGCAACGGGAAGACGAACGTGTGTGAACCTCTGCCGACGCGTCGAAAGTGAGAAACTGATGGCATCGAAACCGGAGGTGCGCAGATCCTCCGGGAAGAAGGCGCGCTTGTGTTGGCGTGTCGCCTGGGCGGCAGTCGCCTGTCTTGTCCAACGACGCTACACGCGCGGATTCACCGCCGCGGGAGCGACCTCGTTGCCGTCGCGGCTCTGATGATTACGGCGTAAAGGTCGTGCCACTCGGGCGAGCGGAACCCCGCGGCCACAAGGAGACGGGTGGCTCTTCGCTTCGTGCGCGCCTTGCCCCGCCGGACGAGAAGCGTGGGGGTCAGCCACGCCGAGAATTGGTCAACTAGGACGAGGCGGCCGCCCGGCCGCATCACCCTGGCGCACTCCACGAGACCGGCCGCCTGATCCGACCAGTGGTCGAACGAAGTGGTACTTACCACGAGATCGAAGGCGTCCTCGGGGTAGGGCAAGTGCTCGGCGACCCCAATCGAGAACCTCATTCGCTCGTCGCAGGACGTGGCCTCGGCGAGCTCGATCATCGTGGGCGCCGGGTCGACGCCAGCCAACACTGCCGTCTCCGGGCACCGGTCAGCCAGTCGACGCAGGAGGTAGCCGGTACCGCACCCAACGTCGAGGACGCGCATCGCAGGGACGGCTGCCTCGGCCAGAGCTAGCGTGACCGTGCGGTCGGCGATCTCGCGATGCAGCCTGCCAAGCCAGCCGTCCTCGTAGCGCTGCGCGCGTTCGTGGAATGCGGCAATGTCACGATGCGGGGGCATAAACGGAGTCTGACGCCTGGCTGACGCACTGGGCCGTCTAGGTACATTGGCGGATGCTCGCCTGGGCCGGGCTGACCTCACCAGGCCCCGGGTGACTCCGCGGCACCGCCCAGCGTGGGCTCGTGGCCGGCCGTGTCCCCGATGGCACCCTCTCGCGGGATGGAGAGGACCAGCCCCGCACCGACGAGCGCTGCGGCCAGCTCGTCGACCGCGTGCAGCCCGGTCTCCAGGTCGGAGGCGTCGAAGGGCCGCGTGGCGCGCCTCTCACAGACCACGATGCCGGCGAGTCGCCCTGCCTCGACCACCGGGAGCAGGAGATGCGAGGTGAGGTCGATGCCGCGGCGCCGTTGCGGCCGATGGGACGCGCTCTCCGTCCAGATCGCTCCGCGACGGCTCCTGCGCACCCGCGCGAGCAGCTCGGCGGGGACGCTCGAGCTGGTCGCCGCGGCGCCGGGGGGGAGTGCGACGGCACGGTCGGCCGAGACCGCCTGGGCCAATCGCGTCAGTCCCAGCCGCACCGCGGTGTCGACTGCGACCTGGCCCCAGATGGTTGGGGCGAGGCGCGTGCTCCGCCAGTTGGCCAGCCCGTTCGCGGCCATCCCCGCTGCGGCTGCCAGTGTGCCCGAGGCGATGACCGGCAGGCTGGTGAGTGAGAGCAGGGCAAAGGCGGGGTACATCACGAGGAGAGTGGCGAGGAGGGCGCGGGTGAAGAAGCCGCGGCCGCCGCCCGGCCGTCGCCGCCGGCGCTGGTCGGCGAAGGTCCACGTCCGATTCCAGAACGTGTTCCAGGCGAAGCTGAGGGCGAAGGCGGGCAGGAACGCGAGCAGCGGAGGCAGGTGGGCCGGCCCGGCCAGCGCCCAGAGTGCAGCCAGGAAGAGGCCGAGACCTGAAAGGCCCACCAGACCAAACTTCCAGAGCCGCGCCGAGCCGTCGACCCGGAAGAAGAGCGAGGCCAGGTGGCGGAGGAAGAGGACGCCCTGGCGGGCGCTGGCCTTGCTGGCACCCGCCGCCCGCGCCTGGAAGCGGAGCGGCACGTCCACCACGCGCAATTCCGGGACGCAGACCAGCAGCTCCAGCAGGATCTTGAAGCCGACCGGCCGGAACTCGATGCCGTCGATGAGGCGGCGCCGGCAGAGGAAGTACCCGGAGAGCGGGTCGGTGCTCTGCCGGGCCTCGTGGAAGAGTATCCGCGCCACCAGACCCGAGCCGCGGCTGACCAGGTGACGGGCCAGTCCGGCCAGGCCGCCGGCGCTGCCCCCGGTGACGTAGCGGCTGGCCACCACCAGGTCCGCGCCCGCCTCCGCCGCAGCGAGCATNNTCGGGGATCAGCTCGGGGGGGTGCTGAAGGTCGGCGTCCATGACGCAGACGAGATCGCCGTGCGCCATGTGGAGACCGGCCACGACGGCGGTGCTCAGTCCGCCAGCTCGCTCGGCGTCCCGGCGCAGCAGGCAGCGGACCTCTGAATGCGCCGCCTGCAGGGCGGCGAGCCGAGCCGGGGTCTCGTCGTCGCTGTCATCGACGAAACAGACCTCGGCGTCGACACCGGCCAGCGCAGTTTCCAGCCGCGCCCAGAGTGCCCCGAGGCTCTCCGCCTCATTGCGGGTCGGGATGACCACGGAGAGCTGGGGGAGGGGATTCGCCATTGGTGGCAAGGATAGTGGCCGATTGGCGCGGTGACCGTGTCCGCGCCTCCCCGTCAGCGAGCCGCGACGTGCTCCGCGAGCGTCTCGTCCACGATGCGAAGCAGCTTCGGCTTGGCGGTGTAGCCCACGACCCGGTGGACCTGCTCGCCTCCCGAGAAGAGGAGGAGGGTCGGGACTGACATCACGCCGAAGCGCTCGACGACTTTGGGATTGGCGTCCGAGTCGACCGTGACCACCCGGAGGCTGCCCTCACGTTCCCTCGCGATCTCCGCGAGCACGGGCGCCATCGCGCGGCAGGGCGGGCANNTGCGTCGATCATGAGGCGATCTCCAGTGGCGGGCGGGTGGTGACGGCCTTGTAGGAGGCGCAGCTGGAGTACGTCCTCGGAGACGGGGGATCGACCTCCTCGGGGCCGAACCGCTTCCAGACCGCCTGGCGGGACGTTCCGAGCCGGTCCGCGATCTCGGCCCAGCTCATGCCCGCGGTCCGCGCCGCGACGACGGTCCCCGCCCGCCGGGTGCCCACCAGACCCGCGATGGACCGCAGCGCCAGCAGCCGGTCCCCGATCGGCAGGGTGTCGATCGCCTCCATCACGACGCGCACCGAGTCGTCGGCGAGGGCCGTCGAGGCCCGGTAGGGGGGAGGGAGCGAGGCGATCACGCTGTCAACTATACATGACGAACGCCGCCGGAACTCCCGCGTCGCGGCTGTCCTGGCGCCGTGGCGCGGCTATGCTCAGCCCATGGCAGACATCGAGATCACCCCCGACCACCTCATCGTGCACATCCGGGGCGCGGACAAGTTCCTCGCCCTCAAGAGCCAGCTCGAGGTGCCGCTGCAGCATCTCGCCGGGGTGGAGGTCGCGCCGCCCGAGGCGCACGAGATCTACCACGGGATGAGGGTGGGCAGCAATCTGCCCGGCGTGGTCACTGCGGGGCGGTTCCTGCAGCACGGCGAGTGGGCGTTCTGGGACGTCCACGACCCGAATCGGGCGATCGCCATCCGGCTCCATGACGAGCACTACGCGAAGCTGGTGATCGGGGTGGACGACCCGTCGGGCACCGTGTCGGCCATCACCGCCGCGATCGCCCACCGCTGAGGAGGTGGGGAGGCTCCACTCTCAGGCCACGGCGCACCGGGGAGCGCGGGTGGGGTCGGGAGGGCGGAGCAAGAGCCCGCTCGGCAGTCCTCCTCGAGCGCCGCTTCTTGACCCCGAGCGAACCCCGTCCCAAGATGGATCGAGGACTCCGGACGGGTCCGGCACGGCGGCGTTTCGCCGAACCGCAAGAGCGGAGGACGACCCATGGCCATTGGGGAACAAGTCGACGTTTCGGAAGCCCAGATCGCGGTGCACTGGCGGGAGGAGGAGTACATCCAGCCCCCGCCGCGCTTCGTCGGTCAGGCCAACGCGCACGATCCGGCGATCCTGGAACGTTTCCGAGAGGAGAACTTCCCGGAGTGCTTCCGGGAGTACGCCGACCTCCTGACCTGGGATCAGTACTGGCATACCACCCTGGACAGCAGCAACCCGCCGTTCTGGAAATGGTTCGTGGGCGGCCGGCTCAACGCCTCCTACAACTGCGTCGATCGGCACCTGGAGACGCGGGGAAACCAGGCGGCGCTGATCTGGGTGCCGGAGCCCGAGGGCGAGCTGACCCAGG
>PLXL01000253.1 GCA_003153215.1 Candidatus Dormiibacterota bacterium | reverse complement strand
GCAGTCGACGTGGGCGTAGTGGCGAGTGGCCGTCTCGTACTCGACGTGGGCGGTGGCAATGGTGATGCCCCGCGCCTTCTCCTCGGGCGCGTTGTCGATCTGATCGAACGATACGAACGAGTTGGCCCCACCGACGCGTTCGGACAGAGTCTTGGTGATGGCAGCCGTCAACGTCGTCTTGCCGTGGTCGATGTGACCGATGGTCCCGACGTTCACGTGGGGCTTGGTACTGGTGTATTTCTTCTTCTTGCCCATGGCCTTCTCAGTTCCTCTGCTTCTCGCTGGTGGTCCTGTGCTGGCTCCCGGTTGGATTGCCCTGCTCGCGGGTCACGACCTGGCCTTGGCGACGATCTCGTCGGCCAGGCCAGAGGGTAGCTGCTGGTAGTGGTGGAATTCCATGGAGTACGAAGCGCGGCCCTGGGTCATCGAGCGGAGCTCGGTGGCATAGCCGAACATCGCTGCCAGCGGCACCAGAGCATGCACGATCTGGGTCGTCCCGCGTCCTTCCATGCCCAGGATGTGCCCCCGACGGCCCGAAAGGTCCCCCATGACCTCGCCCATGTACTCCTCCGGCATGGGTACATCGACCTTCATGATCGGCTCGAGGAGCGCCGGCTTGGCCTTGCGCATCCCGTCCTTGAAGCCCATCGAGCCGGCGATCTGGAACGCCTGCTCCGAGGAGTCGACCTCGTGGTAGGAGCCGTCGACCAGGGTGACCTTGATGTCGACGACCGGGCAGCCGGCCAGCACCCCGTTGGCGAGGGCCTCGGCGACCCCCTTCTCGACCGGCTTGATGTACTCCTTGGGGATGGAACCCCCGACGATCTTGGAGACGAACTCGAAGCCCTTCCCCGGCTCCTGGGGCCGCAGCTCCAGCTCCACATGGCCGTACTGACCGTGGCCGCCGGTCTGGCGGACGAAACGGCCGGTGCCGTGGGCCGGGATGGTGATGGTCTCCCGGTAGGCGACCTGGGGCTTGCCCACGCTGGCGTCGACCTTGAACTCGCGGAGCATGCGGTCGACGATGATCTCGAGGTGGAGCTCGCCCATCCCTGAGATGACGGTCTGGCCGCTGTCCTCGTCGGTGTGGACCCGGAAGGTCGGGTCCTCGGCCGCGAGCCGCTGGAGAGCCAGGCCCATCTTGTCCTGATCGGCCTTGGTCTTGGGCTCTACGGCGACCGAGATCACCGGCTCCGGGATCACCATCGCCTCGAGAACGATGGGCGAATCCTCGACGCAGAGAGTGTCACCGGTGGTCGTCGACTTGAGGCCGATGGCGGCGGCGATGTCGCCCGTCCGGACCTCCTCGATGTCCTCGCGGTGGTTGGCGTGCATCTGGAGGATGCGCCCGATCCGCTCGCGCTGCCCCTGGGTGGCGTTGAAGACGTAGGAGCCGCTCTTCAGGGTGCCGCTGTACACCCGGAAGAAGGTCAGGTTGCCGACGAAGGGGTCGTTGGCGATCTTGAAGGCGATCGCCGCGAAGGGCTGGTCGTCGTCGGCCAGGCGGCGGCCGGGCTTCTCCGCCCCTGGGATGTGCCCCTCGATGGGGGGCACGTCGAGCGGGGACGGCAGGTAGTCGACGACCGCGTCGAGCATCGGCTGGACGCCACGGTTCTTGAGAGCGGCGCCGCAGAGCACGGGGACCAGCTGGGTCTTGATGGTCCCGATGCGGAGGCCTCGGCGGATGTCGTCGGCGGAGAGCTCCTCCCCCTCCAGGTACCGGCCGAGCAGCTCGTCGTCGGTCTCGGCGACGGCCTCCACGAGGGTGTGGCGCCACTTGGCCACCTCGGCCTTCATCTCCTCGGGGATCTCGCCGCGCTCGCTGGTGGTGCCGAGATCGTCCAGGTAGACGATGGTCGTCATGGTCACCAGGTCGACCATCCCGACGAAGCCAGCCTCGCTGCCGATCGGGAGTTGGATGGGGATCGGGTTGGCCCCCAGCCGGTCCTTGATCGACTGCAGGGAGGCGTAGAAGTCGGCCCCCATCCGGTCCATCTTGTTGATGAAGCAGATCCGCGGGACCTGGTAGCGATCCGCCTGCCGCCAGACGGTCTCGGTCTGGGGCTCGACCCCGGCCACGGCGTCGAACACCGCCACCGCGCCGTCCAGGACCCGGAGGCTGCGCTCCACCTCCATGGTGAAATCCACATGCCCGGGTGTATCGATGATGTTGATACGGTGGCCGCGCCACTCCGCCGCCGTGGCGGCCGAGGTGATGGTGATCCCGCGCTCCTGCTCCTGGACCATCCAGTCCATGGTGGCGGCGCCCTCGTGGACCTCCCCCATCCGGTGGATGCGCCCGGTGTAGAAGAGCACGCGCTCGGTCGTCGTGGTCTTGCCCGCGTCGATGTGGGCCATGATCCCGATATTCCGGTACTTCTCCAGCGCGACAGCGCGACCGGCGACGGCGGTGCTCATCAGTTCAGGACCACAGGCTCAGATCAGTATCGGAAGTGCGAGAAGGCCTTGTTCGACTCGGCCATCTTGTGGGTGTCTTCCTTGCGCTTGATCGACGCGCCCACCCCGTTGGCGGCGTCCATCAACTCGGCAGCCAGCCGATCGGCCATGCTCTTGCCACCACGGGCCCGGGCATAGCGGATGACCCAGCGGCGGGCGAGCGCCTGGCGCCGGTCGTGGCGGATCTCCACCGGCACCTGATAGGTGGCGCCGCCGACCCGCTTGGGCTTGACCTCGATCACCGGGGTCACGTTGCGCATGGCCTGGTCGAAGACGTCGAGCGGCTCGCGCCGGCTGGAGCGCCTGACCTTCTCGAAGGCGTCGTAGACGATCCGCTGGGCGGTCGACTTCTTGCCGCCGAGCATCACGCAGTTGATGAACTTGGCAAGCGCCGGGCTC
This sequence comes from Candidatus Dormiibacterota bacterium, assembly GCA_003153215.1. Taxonomy (GTDB): domain Bacteria; phylum Chloroflexota; class Dormibacteria; order Aeolococcales; family Aeolococcaceae; genus Changshengia. Next base: position 7,049 of record PLXL01000253.1, on the reverse strand, counting down.
GCGTAGATCGGGTCCGGGAGGATGTTGCGTCGCTGGACGCGGGCTCGACGAGGCATTTCGAATGAATCTCTACTTGGCCGCTTTCTCGCGCTTGGCGCCGTACTTGCTGCGCCCCTGCTTCCGGTTCTTGGTACCGGCCGTGTCCAGGGTGCCGCGGATGATGTGGTAGCGAACGCCGGGGAGGTCCTTGACGCGGCCGCCCCGGATCAGCACCACCGAGTGCTCCTGAAGGTTGTGCCCGATCCCAGGGATGTAGGCGGTCACCTCTGCCTTGCTGGTCAGGCGCACCCGGGCCACCTTCCGGAGGGCCGAGTTCGGCTTCTTCGGGGTGGTGGTGTAGACGCGCACGCAGACGCCGCGCCTCTGGGGCGAGCCGCGTAGCGCGGGGGCCTTGGTCTTCCGGTTGATCCGGACCCGGCCCTTGCGGACCAGCTGCTGGGTGGTGGGCACAGAACTCCGTTCTGAACTGAACAGCACCCCTTCCGGGGCGCGCATGGACGCAATCTCGCCCGAAGGGGCGCGAGGGAGCATCCTACCAGCGCCGGGGCTCCGGCGTCAATTCAGAGCCGGCGTCGCCGGGCCGTCCGCCGGTGAACCGACGGTCACAGTCCGGAAACCGGACCGCACCCGCGACCCTGCCGACCTAGGGTCGCCACGTGAGCAAGCCGCCGCGGCAGCCGTGGACCATCAGCCGGGTGCCGCCCTGGACGGGCTCCGGGGCGTGGCCATCCTCATGGTCCTGGCCGGCCACTGGTGCAGCGGCGCCCTCACCGGGGTGGCCAGCCTCGGGGGAGCGGCCGCCTCGGGGGTCACGGTCTTCTTCGTGCTCTCGGGTTTCCTGATCACCAGCCTGCTGGTCCGGGAGTTCCGCCGGACCGGCCGGATCCACTTTCGTGATTTTTACCTGCGACGGGTCCTCCGCCTCTTTCCGGCGCTCTGGATCCTGCTTGCGATCGAGGTGGCCGTCGACGTGGCGACCGGCTCTCTCGGCCACATCCTTCACAGCGTCCTCCCCGCCCTGTTCTACGGCTACAACTGGACGGTGATCAGCCACGCCCCGGTCGGCGACCCGACCGGGCAGGTGTGGTCGCTGGCGATCGAGGAGCAGTTCTACCTGCTCTGGCCCGTGACGCTCTGGATGGCCCTCGCGCGCGCCGGCACGCGGGCGGGACTCGCCGTCGCGACGGCCGGTTTCGGCCTGTCCGTCCTCGAGCGCGCCGTCCTCTTCGATCTCAACGCACCGATCACGCGGATCTACTTCGGTTCCGACACCTGCTTCCAGGCGCTGATGGCCGGATGCGCGCTGGCGCTTCTGGTCGCCGACGGGAGCCTTCCGCGGGTCGACCGGCTGCCCATGATCGCGGCCGCCGCGCTGCTCGCCNNCGGCGTCGCCGGGCCGTCCGCCGGTCCCCCGCCCCCCAGCTGCCGTCGGCGGTCCACACCGCGGCGTCCAGGCGCTCGCCGAGAGCCATGCAGAGACGGTCCGCGAGGGAGAGACCCTCGCCCGGGGCCCAGCGCCCCGCCGCCCATTCGGCGTCGGCCTCGGTCACGGGCTCGATCGAGACCCCGTAGCTGGCCAGCAGCGACCGGGCCAGCACCCAGCTCCGCCTGTGCGCCCTGACCTTCTGGGCCACCTCGGACCAGTTGGCGGCGCCACAGCAGCCGCCGGCCTGGAGCGCCCCCTCCACGTGCGCCGCCCCGGTCTCCCCCTGGAGGAAGGCGAGCAGCGCGGAGGCGTCGAAGACGTTCACTCCACGCCCTCGGCGGCCGCTTCCACCCCGCGCTCGGCGAGCAGCTCTCCCACCAGGTCCAGGCCGGCCAGGTCAGCCCGCACCAGCGCCCGGAGCTGCGGACGGGTCAGGACCACGAGGCCACCCGCCGTCTCGATCAGGGTGAGGGCTGTCCCCTCGGTCAGCCCGGCCCGGTCCCGCAGCTCGGCCGGGATCACCAGCCGTCCGCGATCTCCCACCGTAGTCTGGTATGTCCCACTCATAGATAGACCGTACCACACGGTGATTCCCGATGGGACAGCGCGTCCCTGCCGGTGTCCCGGGGCAGAAGCTACCGGCCCGGCGCCTCCCTCCTCGCCGGGCGGGGGCGGGCGTCCGCCGCCTTGAGCGAGGCCAGCGGGCGGAGCCGGTGCTCGATCTCGGCGAGGCCGGCGGCCACCACCGCGCCGATCACCTCCTGAGAGGACTTGTAGGCCGGGCCGGCCTCGTCGAGCGGCACCCGGCCGTCGGCGTTGACCACGATGCCCCGGCTCCGGTACTCGGCGTCGATGGCCGTCTGGTCGAGCTGCNNCGCTCCGCCCACATCGTCCCGGCGAGCGCGGGGTGCCCGGCCGGGAAGGCCCGGGTGGCCCCCTTCCGGTGCACATGGACGTCCCCGAACTCGGGGTGGGTCTCGCGCTGGACCAGATTGTGGCTGATCTCGTAGACCAGCTCCAGCGGCTCGCCGAAGGTCTCCTCGAAAGCGGCCCCCACCTCCTCCGCGATCACCATCCGGTTGACGATCGCGAAGTTGGCGCCGGCTGCCACCGCGTTGAGATAGGCACGGTGATGAATCGAGTCGGGCGTGAAGTAGCCGAGGTCGAGGTTGGTGATGACGCCCGGCCTCTCCGCCCTCGCGAGCTCGAAGTAGTTGGTGGCGAGCCCGTGGCCGAAGCCCCGGCTGCCGGTGTGGACCTGGACGAAGAGGGTGCCCGCCTCGATGCTCTCCTGGAGCTCGATGAAGTGGTTGCCGCCGCCCAGGGAGCCGAGCTGGGGGATGCCGCGCTCGGGCCGGCCGGGGCCGCCCCAGGGCACCTCCCAGGAGTCGTCCACAGGGATCCGGTCCCGTTCGGCCCGGTGCCGGTCGAAGCGGGAGCCGTACCTCTCCACATAGTGGGCCGCGCCGCCGCGGCAGATCGCCTCGAACTCGGGACGCTCGAGCCGGCGCAGCGGGGTCCGGCTGGCCGCCCCGGCCCCCATGGCCACCCGGCCGAGCACGGCGCGGTTGAAGGCGAGGCGCTTCTCCGGGGTCGCCCTCCCGGCGGGCACCTCCGACCGGGCCGAGACCATGCCGCAGCCGATGTCAAAGCCGACCGGCCCCATGGCCACGGCGCCGCCGGTGGCGTCGGTCAGGATCACCGAGCCGACCGGGACCCCGTAGCCGACGTGAACGTCGGGAGTGATGGCCACCAGGCGGGTGCCGGGGAAGCGGGTGGCGTTGACGATCTGGGGGTAGACGCCCTCCCCGGCCTCCTCGAGCAGCGCGGGGGTGAGGAAGAGGCGCACCGGGACCTCGCCGGTGTCCTCGGTGGCGAGGTCGAACCAGCCTCCCGGGTTGGCCAAGGCCAGCTCTTTCCAGCGCGTGGCGCCGGGCGGTCGCGACCGTGTCGATGACGCCGGCCGGGGCCCCGCCATCTCAGCTGAACTTCGCGTAAGTGCTCATGCCCCCGTCGACCACCACCGTGGTCCCGGTCAGGTAGGCGGCCTGGTCGCTTACCGCCCAGGCCACCGCCGCCGCGATCTCCTCGGGCCGGCCGCGCCGGCCGAGGGGGATATCGGCCTCGACACGGCGGCGGACCTCGGCGTCCTCGAGAGACGACGAATTGGCGAAGGTGGCGATGGCCCCGGGTGCGATGGCGAGCACCCGGATGCCCAGAGGGGCCCACTCCCGGGCGACGGTCTGGGTGAGCAGCTTGATCCCGGCCTTGGAGGCGCAGTAGTGGGCGAATCCGGGCCAGGGGATGAACTCGTGGACCGAGCTGATGTTGACGATCACCCCCCGCTTCTGGGCCGCCATCAGCCTGCCGGCCTCGCGCAGGCAGAGGAAGGTGCCGGTGAGATTGGTCCGAAGGATCTGCTCCCAGAGGTCGAGGGGCATCTCCAGGGTGGGGGCCTGCTTCTGGGTGCCGGCGTTGTTGACCAGGATGTCGAGACCGCCGAGGCGGTCCCCGCACTCCGCCACCATCCGCACCACGTCCGCCTCGACCCCCACGTCCGCCTGGACAGCGTAGGCACGAGTGCCGGACGGGTCGATCCCGGCGGCCACCGCCTCGGCGTCGGGACGCTCCCGGTCCGAGTAGTAGTTCACGGCGACCCGCGCCCCCTCCTCTCCGAGGCGCAGCGCGGTCGCCCTGCCGATGCCACTGGACGCGCCGGTGACGAGAGCTCGCCGTCCCTCGAGAAGCATCTCCGGGTCCTCCTGGTGCAGATCGGCAGATCCCTGAGGCCGCCCGCGCTCGCTGTGCGGATCGGACCGGCCTCCTCTCTATGGTGAGCTACGCGTCTGCTATCCTCGCCATCTCACCGGATCCATCACAGCGCTCAAGCATCTCGCCCGAGACCGCAGGCGGGGGTCACCCCCTCAATCCCCTGCGCAGGTGGGATCGGCCGTCCGGCCCGGCGTCCTCGTGACGCCCGCCGTCCGCCGCTCTCACAGGGCGGTTGTGGCGGCCCGCCTGGAGGACAGATACCGATGCCCAAGGCCACGACCGCCGAGGAGGCGGCCCAGCGCGCCGGCCCCCGCAAGCGGGCGACGGTGGAGAGCCTCGCCGAGAAGCTCGGCCGGGCCACCTCGGCCATCGTCACCGACTACCGGGGCCTGACCGTCAAGCAGCTCGAGGAGCTGCGCACCCAGCTGCGGAGCCAGGGGATCGACTTCCAGGTCGCCAAGAACACCCTCGCCCGCAGGGCCGCCCGGGAGGCCGGCATCGGCGACCTGGGCTCCGTCCTCAGCGGGCCGGTGGGCCTGGCACTCGGGTTCGGTGAGCTCTCGGTTCCGGCCAAGGTCCTCAGCGACTACCACCGGGTCAACCGCCGGCTCCCCCTCATCGCCGGGTTCGTCGAGGGGCAGGTGCTCGACGCCCGCGGGGTCCAGACGCTCGCCGAGCTGCCGCCGCGCGACGTCCTGCTCGCCCAGCTCGCCGGCACGATCCAGTCCCCGCTCACCCGCCTGGCGGGCGCTCTCGCCAGCATCACCGGCAACCTCGCCGCCACCCTCGACGCCTACCGGGCAAAGCTCGAGGCCGCCTGACCCCGTCGCTCCGCCCACCTTCCGTGTCCGATCCGATCAATTGAATCAATCCAGGAGACGACCAACATCATGGCAACCAAAGCCATCACCCCCGAGGAGTTCGTGGACGCGCTCCCGTCGTGGAGCGTTCTCGACGTCATCAACGCCGTGAAGCTCATGGAGGAGAAGCTCGGCATCAAGGCGGCCGCCGCCGTTGCCGCCGCTCCCGCCGCCGCCGCCGCCGAGGTTGCGGCCCCCGAGGAGCAGACCGAGTTCACGGTCGTCCTGACCGCCATCGGTGACGCCAAGGTCAACGTCATCAAGGCCGTCCGCGAGATCACCGGCCTGGGCCTCAAGGAGTCCAAGGACCTCGTCGACGCCGCCCCCAAGCCCGTCCGCGAGGCGGTGCCCAAGGAGGAGGCCGACCAGGTCAAGGCGAAGCTCGAGGAGGCCGGCGCCTCCGCCGAGATCCGCTGAGCTGGCTGGCCGCCGCGCCGATGGCGGCGGGGAAGGCGAACCGTCCTCGGACATCGCCAGACCCCGCCGCCGGCGGCCGGCAGTTTGAATAGGGCCGAACCGGGTAGACTGGAAGGCCTGGGCATCCTGCTACGGCGACCCGAACATCCGCTCGCGCGGGCGCGGAACTCCGCGCCCGGGAGCCGGCGGGTTTGGTATGCTGTCAGATTGTGCCCATCACCGTCGGCGTCCGCGCGTAGCCGCTTGTCAGGGGAACTCTAGCACATGGTCCTTTCTGCTTCCACGGCCTCCAGCATCCGTCACAACTACGGTCAGATCGCCGACAAGCTGGAGGTGGGGAACCTCATCCAAACCCAGTTGGATTCATTCGCTTGGTTCTGTCGGGAGGGGCTGCGAGAGCTCTTCGACGAGATCAACCCGATCACCGACTACACCGGCAAGAACTACGAGTTGCGCTTCCTCGACTACGAGTTCGGGGTGCCCAAGTTCGATGAGGAGGAGTGCCGGCAGCGGGACATGACCTTCAGCGCCCCGCTCCGGATCAAGACCCGCCTCCACATCAAGACAGGGGAGAACGCCGGGGAGATCAAGGAGACCGAGGTCTTCATGGGCGACTTCCCCATGATGACCCCGCAGGGCACCTTCATCGTCAACGGCACCGAGCGGGTGGTGGTCAGCCAGCTGGTGCGCTCCCCCGGCGTCTACTTCACCGGCGCAGAGGACCGGGTGTCCGGCCGGATGCTTTTCTCGGCCAAGCTCATCCCCAACCGGGGCGCCTGGCTCGAGATCGAGACCTCCGGCAAGGACGTGCTGACGGTCAAGATCGACCGCAAGCGCAAGGTCCCGGTCACCACCCTGGTGCGGGCGCTCGGCTACGCGAGCAACGACGACATCCGCGCCTTCTTTGCCGACGCCGACAACGATCCCGAGCACGGCTACATCCAGGCGACCCTCGAGAAGGACGCCACCAGCTCGGTCGAGGAGGCGCTGATCGAGCTCTACCGCAAGATCCGCCCCGGCGACCCGCCCACGGTGGAGAACGCCCGCAACCTGCTCAGCTCGCTCTTCTTCAACCCCCGCCGCTTTGATCTCAGCAAGGTGGGACGCTTCAAGCTGGACAAGAACCTGGGCATCCCCGAGGACGAGGCCCGGGAGCGCGCCCTGGACAAGGAACGGCGGGTGCTGGACAACCAGGACTTCGTCTCGATCGTCCGCAAGCTGATCTCGCTCAACAACGGCATGGGCGAGTCCGACGACATCGACCACCTCGGCAACCGCCGGGTGCGGGCCGTCGGAGAGCTGCTCCAGAACCAGTTCCGGATGGGGCTGATCCGAATGGAGCGGATCATCAAGGAGCGGATGACCATCTGCGACGCGGCGACGGTCACGGCGGCCAGCCTGATCAACGCCCGGCCGGTGGTGGCGGCGATCAAGGAGTTCTTCGGATCGTCGCAGCTCTCCCAGTTCATGGACCAGACCAACCCGCTGCCGGAAATCACCCACAAGCGCCGCCTCTCGGCGCTTGGCCCGGGCGGTCTGACGCGTGAGCGCGCGGGCTTCGAAGTCCGCGACGT
>PLXL01000082.1 GCA_003153215.1 Candidatus Dormiibacterota bacterium | reverse complement strand
AGTACCGCAAGCTCTGGGACCAGGCACTGGGCGGAGGTCTTCCGATCATCTTCAACTGCATGGACAACTTCTACGGGATGGGTGGCCAGCCCGACGGGGAGACCATGGCCTGCGAGTTCATCGCCCGGATCGGTGCCGGGGTGAACCCGGAGGCGATGCACGCCGAACGGGTCAACGGCTACGACCCGATGGCGGTGATCGATGCTTTCCAGCGCAAGAAGGAGATCCTGCTGCAGGGGAGGGGCCCGGTGCTTCTCGATACCATCACGTACCGCTTCAGCGGCCACTCACCGTCCGATGCCTCGAGCTATCGGTCGAAGGAGGAGCTCGAGCACTGGGAGGCGGTGGATTCGATTGGCTCCTTTCGGCTGCGCCTGGAGGAGGCCGGCGCCGTGAGCGCCGACGCCCTGGACCAAGCGCGGCGCGACGTCCAGGAGACGGTGTTCGCGATGTTCCAGCTGGCCGCCGACCTGGAAGCGTCTCCGCGCCTGCAGCTCGACTCGGAGCTGATCGGCGAGCTGATGTTCTCCAACCGGCACGTCGAGAGCTTCGATGATCGTCCACCCGAGCTGCTGCAGGACCTTGCCGACAACCCCCGGGTCAAGCAGATCCAGAGCAAGGTACGCACCGGCTTCCAGGACGGCAAACCGGTGTCCAAGATGAAGGTGTTCAACATCCGCGATGCCATCTTTGAGGCACTGCTCCACCGCTTCGCCATCGACCCCACGATGGTCGCCTTCGGCGAGGAGAACCGGGATTGGGGCGGTGCCTTCGCGGTCTACCGCGGCCTCACCGAGGCCCTGCCCTACCACCGGCTCTTCAACGCGCCGATCTCGGAGGCGGGCATCGTCGGTGCGGCGGTGGGCTATGGCATGGAGGGAGGCCGGGCGGTCGCGGAGCTGATGTACGCCGACTTCATGGGTCGGGCCGGGGACGAACTCTTCAACCAGCTGTCGAAGTGGCAGGCGATGTCCGCCGGGTTGCTGACCCTACCGGTGGTGGTGCGCATTTCCGTCGGCGCCAAGTACGGTGCCCAGCACTCGCAGGACTTCACAGCGCTCACCAACCACATCCCCGGCCTCAAGGTGGTCTACCCGGTCACCCCCTATGACGCCAAGGGGATGATGAACGCCGCCCTTGCCGGAACGGATCCGGTGCTCTTCTTCGAGAGCCAAAAGCTCTATGACATCGGGGAGATGTTCCAGACTGCCGGCGTTCCCGAGGCCTATTACGAGATCGAGCTCGGACTGCCCTCCGTCAAGCGCACCGGCGCGGACCTGACCATGGTCACCTTCGGGCCGGCCCTGTACACGGCGATCGCCGCCGCTGACGAGCTTCTCGAGCGCTTCGATCTGTCCACCGAGGTCATCGACCTGCGCTCAGCCAATCCTCTGGAGTACGGCCCCATCGTCGAGTCGGTGCGCAAGACAGGCAAGGTGCTGCTCGTCTCCGAGGCGGTGGAGCGGGGCGGCGTGATGCAGACCGTGGCCTCCACCTTGACCCAGCTCTGCTTCGATGATCTCGACGGACCGCCGGTTGTGGTGGGCTCCAGGAACTGGATCACGCCCGCCCCCGAGCTGGAAGAGATGTTCTTCCCGCAGCCGTCCTGGCTGCTGGATGCCGTTCACGAGCAGATCGTTCCGCTCCGGGGATACCGTCCGACCGGTAACCGCACTCGAGGCGAGCTGCTCAGGCGGGCTCGCCTTGGCGTGTAGCGTCAGCTCTCGCCCGTCGCGAGGGTGGTGCGACGTATGAGCAAGCCAACCATCATCTGCACGGGCATGTGCAACACCAAGGGGGCCGAGGTCAGGTTCCTGGCCGAGATGGTGGCCGCCCAGGGGGGGAGGCCCCTGATCATGGACCTCAGTCTCGGCGGCGCTGTCGATTGGGCCGACGTCTCCCTCCAAGAGGTTCTGGCCTGCACCGATGTCAAGATCCAGGACGTGCTCGCCGCCCCCCGGGCCGAGGCCAGCGACCTGGTCGGCCGCGCTGGTGCCGCCAAGATCCTGGAGCTGTACTCGCGGGGTGAGTGCGACGGGGTGTTGTCCTGGGCGGGATCGGTGGGGACGTCGACGGCGACGCGGGTGATGCGTGCCCTGCCCTTCGGGGTGCCCAAGATCATGCTCACCGACATGACCTCGGGCGACATCGGCACCTGGGTCGGCAACAAGGACATCTACATCGTCAATCCCACCCTCGAACAGGGCATCAACGTGGTCACCCGCCGGATGGTGGCCAACGCGGCCGCCGGAATCGTGGCCATGGCCCAGGTGGGACCGATCGCAGCCGGCTCTCGGCCTCTTTGCGCCCTCACCTCGTACGGGACGACGACCCCGACGGTGCTGCGCTGCAAGGCCTTCATGGAGGGTCGCGGTTGGGATACGGCGGTCTTCCACGCGGTTGGAGTGGGTGCCACCATGGAGGACCTCGTGCGATCCGGCCTGATCACCGCTGTGCTCGACATCACCACCGCTGAGCTCATGAACACTGTGTGCCAGAGCCCGTTTGGGATTCCCGCGAGCTGGGACGGCGAGCGGTTGTCGGCAGCCAGCGAGATGGGGATCCCGCAGGTCGTCGTACCCGGCGGATTGGACCAGTGTGCCTATGGCGCGCTGAGCTCGATCCCGGCTGTCTATCTCGACGATCTCAAAGCCGGAAGGCGACCTTCCCATCGCGGAACCGGGCTGCCGTACCGGCACAACGAGGGGGTCACCATCATCGTCCCCACTCTCGACGAGGTGGGCGAGGTCGCTCGGTATATGGCTGACAAGCTGAACCGGACCAGGGGGCCCACCACCGTCGTGGTGCCGATGCGCGGCTGGTCCGCCTACGACCAGAGCCAAGCGGTGGCCACGCGCGAGCGGGGTTGGGCCGAAGGCAATGGTGACGGGC
>PLXL01000236.1 GCA_003153215.1 Candidatus Dormiibacterota bacterium | reverse complement strand
CCTAGGGGAGTTCGACTCCCTTTCCCGGCACCAGAAACCCCTTGTGGGGCAACGACTTTCCAATCCGTACCCCCACTCGTACCCCTTAACTCCCCCGGGAGGACGCGGAGTCGCCGACCGTGCCGGGCGTCGATCGAGGCCACCAGCGCCTCGGTGCTGACCTGGGTCACGTGGGCGTAGATGCGGAGGGTGGTCGCCACCGACGCGTGGCCGAGCATGGCCGCGACCACGTGGGCCGGCTGGCCGTCCTCGAGCGCCTGGGTGGCGGCGGTGTGGCGGAGGGCGTGGAAGTTCACCGGCCGGATCCCGGCGCGGCTCCGCAGCGCCTCCCAACGGTGTGTGAAGGTCGAGCTCGGCATGATCCGACCGTCGTCCCCGGGCCAGACCAGGTCGCCAAGCCTCGGGGTCCGTGCCAGGGCGTCCACGGCCAGGAGAGGGAGCATTAGCCTCCTGTGGCTGGCCGAGGTCTTGGGCAGCGTGACCACGTGCTCCCCTTCGAGCGTCCGCGAGGCGGTCCCCGTGACGCGCAGCTGTCGCCGAGCCAGGTCCACGTTCCCCCACGGCAGGCCGAGGAGCTCGCCCTCCCGGACCCCGAGCAGCACCGCCACGACGTAGAGGGCCTCCCGAGGGTCGCCCGCGGCGGCGGCGAGGAGCCGATCGACCTCGGCGGGGGAGAGGGTGACGATCGCCCGCTCGACGCGACGCGGCGGGGACACGGCATGGATTGCTGACGACACCGGCAGCCCACGCCTCGCCGCCACGTTGAGAGCGGCCGAGAGGGTCATGTGGACGTGGTGGGCCGTGGTCCCTCCAACCTTGCGCGCGAGCTCGGTGTGGAGCCTGTCGAGGTGCTCCGGGGTCAGGGCGTCCAGCCGGACGGGGCCAATGGCGGGCACGATGTGCAGGCGGGCGTGGGCCTCGTAGCTGAGCCACGTCTGGGGCCGGACCTGGTCCCTGCGAAGCTGCAGCCACTCGGCGAGCCAGTCCCTGACAGTTGGAGCCTGGCCAGTCCGCCGGCGCTGCTGCTTGGCAGCGTCAGCCTTACGTTGCGCCTCCTCCTGGGTCGCCCCGTACACGCTCAAGCGGCGGCCGTCGACGAAGATCCGGATCTCCCAGCGGTTGCCCCGCTGGCGGGCGGTGCCCGTTCCCTGTCGCTGGCGTCTCCTCATGAGGTCGAACACTAGGCGGTCCGCCGCAGGGTCTGGCGCCTGCCCCTCGTGGGCCACTCAACCGGCGGTGACGGAGGCGCGCTCTGACGCTCAACGAAGGCCGTCAACTCCTGCGGAGCGAATCTCACAAGCCGGGGTCCCAAGCGGACAGGGGTCAGGGAGCCGTCGGCCAGCCAGCGGGAGATCTGGCGCACGCTGACGGTGAGCACGCGAGCGGCGTCCGATTTGGTGAGCAGCACAGGTGGGTCGGCAGCCTCGGGTCGCCAACGCTCGTCGTGGACGGGCGTGAACGGAGACCCGCGTCCGTCGGGGACCGTCATCTCCGTCACCACCGATCGACTCAGGCCGCTTCCGTGCGGCGGGTGTCGCGACTCATGTGGGTTCGGAGGGTCCGGACAGGTCGATGAGGTTGGACATGCTGCTGGTCCTCGTGGGTGGCGGATGGATGCGCCATGGGTACCAGGAAGGCCGTAGGGATCCCGTAGGAATCGTTAAGGGCCGCAGCACTGATCGCCCACTACGCGGCAGACGCTGCGGACACACCGGCATTGTTTCGACGCGACTGCCCCTACAGACGCGTCCGTTCGGGGCGTCCGCGACTACAGGATCGTTCTATTCGCTCCGTTTGCCACTACGGGCGCGTCGTGGGCGATCCGACACCGTTGCTGTCTTGTTACAAGCCCGGCCGCGAGGCGGCCGCCAAGACGGCTCTCGGGACATCGCCCAGCACGCGGCTCTGGGCTTGCCTCCCCCCGGGCTGATCTCCCCCCTCGACCTCGGGGGCGTAGTAGCGTGATGGCGTGAGCGACGAGATCACGTGGCCCCCTGAGTGGAGACCCCGCGACCCGGCTTCCCGGCTGGCCGTGGTGAGGCGGGTCACGGACGCCGTGTTCGACGTGGTGGACCCACGTGGCGTGGGGGATGTCGTGGGGACAGCGGTCGTCGCGCTGGCCGCCGGTGTGGGCTCCGAAGTGCTGCTCCGGGCCAGCTGTGAGCGGGCGGCTTAGAGGAGTTCGCCGAGCGAGATGGCCGTCAACCCAGATCGAGATCCCATCGACGAAGAGATCGAGCGCGTTCTTGCCGAGAATCCCGGTCTCCTAGAGCGAATAAAGGAGTGGGACCGCCGCTTCGCCGCCGGTGAGGTCCAGCAGGAGGAGCTCCTGACGACCGAGGATGTTCGCCGCCGACTGGGACTGGGGCCCGGCTCCGATTGAGGCTGCTCTGGACTGAGCACGCCCTCGAGGATCTGAGGGGGCGGCGCGCTGGTCTCCGGTGCAGGCCGAGGCAGTCGTGAACGCCATGACGTGGATGGTCGAGACAGGCTTCTCCCTCGGCCGACGCATCCCTGGTACTGACACCCGCTACTGGCCCGTTCCGCCCTTGGGGGTCGTCTACCGAGTCGATCGCGAGTCGAGGGTTGTCCTCGAAGTCATCGACGCCCGTCGGCGGAAGCAGCCCTGGTGGGCTCCTCGCCCTGACACAGTCGCGCGCGAGGGCTACCGCCACCCACTCCGGCGCCACCCTGAGCCGCAATCGCAACGCCCCACTCCCGCCGACGGCACCGGATGCGTGCCCGCAGGAGCCCGCAGGAGCCCCCAGGAGGCCCGGAGCGGGATGGCCTCGACCGCTGACATCTGGACGCCGCATGCGGCCGCTGAGCCCCCCGCCCCCTTCCTTTCGCTGCCCGTCCACCGTCCCTCCGGGCCCCTCCGGGGCGACCGCGGGGAGGGCATCAAGGGGGCGCCGAGGGCCGGTCGGACCTATGCGCTCACCATAGGTGCAAAGCGTACGGTATCCATGAACGACGCAAACGCAAGAGCAGGCGAGCGTGGAGGCGGGGAAGAGCGTACGGAGCGTTCGGTGATGGCGTCAGGGAGGCTCTGGCGATGACCGGGGACGACCCTATCGCGACAGGGCAGGCGGTGAAGCGCACCGAGGCGCTGCTCCGCGACGCCCGGGGGGTGCCGCGCCGGGTCGACGTCCTCTCGGCCACCGCACTGGCCAACGAGGACCCGGCGCTCCCTGAGATCGCCGCCCTCCGCGACGCCTGCGATCGCCTGGTCGCCCAGCTCGGCTGGCGGGCCCCGCAACTGGCGGCGTGTCGAAGGTGGAGGACGGAGGCGGCGATATTCAGGTTCGCGTGCTAAGGTTGAATAGTCGACGAAGCTGTTCAAGGAAGGCGCCGATGCCCGAGTACGTCGATCGGATCTGGGAGCCTCCGAGCGAGGCGGGCGCCATCCTGCCCCGTCGCGACCGAGTTCGCGTGCGGTTCCGCGCCTTCGTTCCCGACCCTATCGCGGACTTGGAAGTGCGCACCTCCCCGGAGACGGGCGAGGCGATCGACGCCGCGGAAGAGGCGATCCGCCAGCTGGACGGTCGAGCTCGACAGGTCGCGTCGCTGGAGGCGCTGTCGCGTCTCCTCCTCCGCGCCGAGGGCATCAGCTCGTCGCGCATCGAGGGCCTGGTTGTCGGGCACCGTCAGCTCGCCGAGGCGCTCTTTGACCCGGAGCACTCACGCGCGGTGGCGCGCGACGTGGTCGGGAACGTCCGGGCCATCAGCGCGGCGATCGAGATCGGGGCGGGCGCGGCGCCGTTCACCCCCGATGTGCTGCTGAGCATCCACAGAACGCTGCTGGGTGCGGGTGCGAGCGGGGGCGGACGATTTCGGACCGTTCAGAATTGGATCGGCCCGGCGTCGTCGATGTCGCCACGGACGGCGGAGTTCATCCCGCCGCCGGAGGACGAGGTCCCGCGGCTCACGTCGGACCTGTGTGCGTTCCTGGCGCGGCGGGACGTCTCGCCGCTGGCGCAGGCGGCGATCGCCCACGCTCAGTTCGAGACCATCCACCCCTTCGAGGACGGCAATGGGCGGGTCGGCAGAGCCCTGATCCACGCGGTGCTGCAGCGCCGGCGACTCGCGGAGCGCCATGTCCCGCCGCTCAGCATCGTGCTCGCGGCGAACCCGCGCAGCTACATCGGTGGTCTGGTGAGCTTCCGCGCGGGCGACCGCGGGGCGTGGCTTGGGATCGCCGCGCGCACGGCGCTCGTTGCCTGCGGGGGCACGGAGCGGTTCCTCACCGCGGTGGGCGATTTGCAGGGCGCCTGGGTGGCGCGGGCCGGGCTCCCGCGGCGCGACTCGAGCGCCCGGCGGCTCATCGAATTGTTGCCGGGCATTCCGGTGCTCGATGTGCGGCTGGTGGCGGCGGAGCTCGGCGTTTCATTCCAGGCGGCAAACGAGGCCGTCTCCCGGCTCGAGGGGACCGGGGTGCTGCGCCGGCATGAGCCGGATGCCCAGCGGGACCGACGGTGGAGCGCCCCAGAGCTGTTTGAACTGCTCGACAGCTTCCAATGGGTGACGAGCGGACCGGCGGTGGAACTGGACGGTGTGGGGGTGCGCCGTCCGTCACCCCCGGGGAGCCCGGCCGGGCGCCGCCGGGTGGAGAAGGGCCTGCCTGGTGTGGAGGGGCGAGGCGCGGGGCTCTAGTCCTGTGTCGCGGATTTGACCTGGTGAAGGGCGGCACGCCCGCGTCGCCCCTTCTCGATGGTCTGCACGATCGGCTCATGGCACGATCGAGCCGAGAGAGCGAACGCCAGCGTCGGGTACCCTCCGTCGAGTGGGTACAGAACGCGCCGAGCGCCAGCTCCTGATGATCGCCGAGACCGTCCGGATGTCCGAACGGCTCGGGGTCCAGATCTGGCTGCGCGGCGGCTGGGCGATGGACTTCTTCCTCGGGCAAGTCACTCGGGAGCATGTCGACATCGACTGGGACGCGTGGATCGATGACGCGCCCGCCATCACCGCCGCCCTACATGCTGACAGATACCAAACGATCACAGGGCCGCCGCCGGACCAGCAGCTCGACGTGGTCAAAGACGGCGAGGAAATGAGCTTCGCCTGGATGGCCCACGGGGATGATGGGAAGGTCACGGTGGCCGGCGGTGCCTACGCGGGCGAGCCCTGGCCCGACGGCATGCTGGACTGGCCGCCAGGGTGCATCGGCGCGGTGCAGTGCCCGATCATCAACCCGCACGTCCAGATCGAGTGCAAGGAAATGTGGCCCGTCTGGGTGCCCGACCGGCCACGGCGGCCGAAAGACGCTGACGACATCACGCGCTTGCGTCGGGCGTTGCAGTCGATACAGCCTTAGCCGGGCAGCGCGGATTTGACTTGGAGAAGGGCCGCACGTCCGCGGCGCACCTCCTCGATGATCTCGTCGGCGGCCTTGTGCCACACGAAGGGCTTCGGGTCGTCGTTCCAGTGCTCGGCCCACAGCTCGATCGCCTCGACGAGCGCCTCGACGCTGGAGAACGTGCCACGGCGTAGCCGCCGCTGCGTGATCTCGTAGAACCAGCGCTCGACGAGGTTCAGCCACGAGCTGACGTCGGGGTGAAGTGCAGGTGCCAGCGGGCACGCTTGGGGTGGGCGAGCCACTTCGCGAGCGGCGGCGCCTTGTGCGCCGACAGGTTGTCGAGCACCACGTGGACCTCGAGGCCCTGCGGCACGTGCAGGTCCACCAACTTGAAAAAGCGGAGGACGTCTTGCGCGGTGTGGCGCTGCCGGGTGTCGAAGAGCACCTCGCCAGTGGCCACGTTGAGGGCCGCGAAGAGGTCGACGGTGCCGTTGCGCTTGTAGTCGTGGGTCATCGTGCCCGCCCGGCCACGCTTCATCGGCAGACTCGGCTGCGTGCGGTCCAGCGCTTGGCACTGGGTCTTCTCGTCGAAGCTGAACACGACCGCCCGTTCGGGCGGGTCCATGTAGAGCCCCACCACGTCGATGAGCTTCTCCTCGAAACGCGGGTCGGTCGAGATCTTGAAGGTGCTGACCTTCCACGGCTTCAGCTCGTGGTCCCGCCAGATGCGGGCGACCGCGTCCTTGCCGATGCCAAAGCGCGCCGCCATGAGCCGCGTCGTCCAGTGCGTCGAGCCGTCGTCCGGGAGCGCGTGCAGCGTGTCGTGCACGACCGCTCCCACAGTGCCTTCCGGCAACCACGGCTTGCGGCCGCGGCCCTTGGCGATCACGCCGACGCCTGCGAGGCCCGTCTCGCAGAAGCGCTGGCGCCACCGGCGCACCGCGTCCGGGTCGACGCCCGAACGCCGAGCGATCTCTTCGTTGGCGAGTCCGTCCCTCGCCCACAGCAACGCTCTGGCCTGGGTCACCGTGCGATGCGGGAGAGACGTCGAGCGAGCCATTCGGTCGAGCTGCTCTCGCTCGTCCTCGGTCAGGGCCAGCGCGGCGGCAGGTGGCGGCATCCGCCGAGCTTAGCCACCTCCCCTTGTTATTTCAACGACACAGGACTAGGCGAGCTGGGGCGGCACGAGCACGCCCTCGCCGCCGTCGAGGAGGCGGTGGCCATCCGCCGGGCACTCGTCGGTGGAGGCTCATCCAATTGTTCACTATGGGCTATAATCCACTCAGTAGTGAACAATGACCAGGAAGGCACAATGACCCCCACGATCGAGCTGGACCGAGACGTCCCAGATCGAACCAAAGACATTCTCGCAGCTCTGCCCGGGGTCGCTGTCCGCCGTGGCAAGGGCACGAACACCCTGCGGGTGGACGGCCACCCCTGGCCGCTCGCACTGGTCTCTGGGGGGCTGGCACCCCTCGCCAAAGCGACGGCACCGATGCTGGTCGCCTTGGCCGGGCCAGACAGGCTTGGATTCGTAGTGGCCGAGCGGCTGCCGGAACATGTCCGGTACGTGCTGCTGACGGCTGGCTGCGCCTACGCCGATGGAACCGGGGCAGCCCACATCAAGGTGCCTGGTCTGTACCTCCACATCGAGGGTCGCCCAAGCCGCAGGCAGGTTGCTGCCCCGACCCCGCCTGGCATCGGAGTCGTTGCCGTTCGGGCGATCCAGTCGCTGCTTGCTGAACCTACCCGGCAATGGACGGCTCGCTACCTCGCCGAGGCGGCAGCCTGCTCGACGGGGGAGGCTCAACGAGTCCTCGCGCGTTTGAAGGACGAAGGCTTGGTCACGGCGCACGGACGGACCCGTGCGCTGACTCGGACGATCCCTTCTCCGGGGGAACTTCTCGACTGGCTTGCGACCATTCCTTCTGCCCGGCGCATTCGTCAACGCCAGTACGCCTACCTCTACTCCTCCGATCCCGCGGCACTCGTCACGACGATCACCGCTCATGCCTTCCACAACGAGGTCGAGTACGCCTTCTCCGGTGCTGCCGCGGCGCGCATCTTCGGGGCAACGGTGACCACTGCGATTCCGGTGACGATGCTTCGGATTGCTCCCTCCCTTCCTCTGGCAGACGCATGTCTTCGCCTCAAGGCCGAGCCCGTCGACAGCGGGGCGAACATCGTTCTCGTGAGCGACTTCGGAGAGGTCGGCACCCACCGTCGGCAGTTCAACGGCCCGGCACCAGTCGCTCCCACGGTCAGGGTGTGGCTCGACATGCTTGGCGAGCCACGGGGAGAAGATGCGGCGGCCCTGTTCAGGGAGGCAGTCATTGCTTGGTGACGGAGAGGTCGACCGCCGGGATCGGCGGGATCCTGTCGAGCGCCTCGCCAAGGAGGCGGGGTGACCGTGTAGGTGGTCACGAAAAGTGCACAGAGATGGTCACGAATAGGCTCCACATTGGCGAGCGCCTCGCGGGCCGGAGCGGGTGGGGAGCTGCATACACTAAAGGTCCGTTTGGTGTAAACGGGCCCCCGGTGAGCGCTCCAGAGGGCACGACGTGTGGGCGTCGACGAAACCACGGCTGTGTCCCAGCTAGCGATAAGCATCCCTTATCCACTAGTTGAGATTGTCCGGAAAGCTTCTCTTTCCGGGCATATGTAATCACCTAATCTACCTGTTCACAAAGCGCCACACCCCTGCTGGCGGACAGGCGCGGAACCCGGTACGATTCGTATTCGTGGATCGAACGGCCGTTCCGTCGGAGCAGGACCGCGCTGTCGGGATTGAACTCAGCGGCGTCGCCGTCGAGATCCGGCAGCGGCGCAAGCTGCTCGGCCTGAGCCAGGTGCAGCTCGCCGAGGTGAGTCACGTCTCCCGGACGGTGATCAACAAGGTGGAGCAGGGGGCCCGGGTGCCCTCTATCCGCACCTACGCGCGGCTGCGAGCCTCCCTGGGCCTGGAGGCGCGGCCGGCAGCACTCATCCCCGCGCCGGTTCCCACGCGCCTAGACGGCGACCTGCTTGCCGCCCTCTGCGCGGGGCTCCTGATGACGCGGGAGGTCAGCCTCGGTGAGCTCGCGTCGGCGCTCGATCTCGCCATCCCCGCGGTGCGGGAGAACCTCGATCGGGTCGCCATGCGGCTCCACGGGGTCGGCTTCTCGCTCACCGAGGACGGTGGGACCGTGCGACTCTGGCCCCTTGCCGGTGCGCCGAGCCAGGTGGTCAAGGTCCTCACCGTCACCGAGGAGGACGCGCAGCCCTCCCCCGAGCAGATCCAGATCCTCGGTCTGGTTGCCTATTTCGGGCAGATGACCCGGGCGCTGATCGAACACTTCCGCCACGAGGACTCCGCCTCCCTTCTCGACCGGATGGTGAAGCGTGGCCTCCTCGCCAAGGTCCGCTCCGGCCGCGGGGTGGGCAGCCCCAACATCTACCGGGTCACCGCGAAGGCGCTCCGGGCGGCCGGATACCCCACCGTCGAGGCGATGCGGGCGGTGATTGAAGCCAGTCTCAGCGCGGCTGAGCAGACGTCGCTCGCCGGCGTCGGGAACGGTGTGGCTGCGAGCGACGGGCATAGTTGGGCGAGGAACGGTGCGTGAGCGAGTGGTCTTGATGCAGCCAGCCGCGGTTGGTGGCGAGCACGAGGCCGGGGAGGGCAACCCGATGAGCTTGATGCAAAGCCGAGCTGTTAGGCCCATCTCTCCGCAGGCCCAGGCGGTTCTCGACTGGGTCCACGCCCACCTGGTCACGAACCGTGAATGGCCGACCTTCGCGCCTCTCGATGCCGCGATGGACAGGAGTGGCCTTGATGCCTACGCGGGCCTCCAAGAGCTCGACGAGCACCTCATACGTGGGAACAGGTTCTTCAACGATGACAGCAGGGTCGAGCTGAGCATCGACGGCATCGCCGCTGCCCATCAAGGCGAGGCCACCATCGCGCTCTTCCTCCGCATCCTCAGCATCTGTGTCGACCTCGAGCGCCGCTGGACACAGGGAGGAGAGACGGGTCCCTGCACCCTCCAGTCCGAGCATCTGGCATCGGTGATGACCCCCGACGAGGTACGACTGTCGTTCGAGCTCCTCACGCTCGACCACTGGATCAACGGTGGGTCGGGTAGCAATACGGAGACCGGTACGTGGCAGCTCACACTCAACAAGAGGGGCGTTCGCCGCTACCGCGGCGTGGCCTCCTGGGAGGAGTACGTGTCTGCTCGTGATGGGACGGCCGGAGCGTCACCCTCCTCCAGCTCCGCTACGGTGTCCAGTGTCGCCGCGCAAAAGGAAGCGGATGAAAACAGTTCCGCCGGATCCACAGTGACGACGTCGCCGGCGCCAGGCGGCATGACAACGCAGGAAATCATGCGCATCGTTAACCGCTACATTGGCGTGCACGGCGGCTATCTCGGCGACTTCAGCTACCGCACCCATGCCGACTTCTATCCCGAATACTGCGGCTTGAGCCTGGACCCCAACCAGTTCGAGGGTACGACCCGCGAACGCTTCATCGCCATCCTTTCCAGCCTCGGAGCCAGGGACCAAGCCAAGGTGGTGCGCGGCGTTCTTGATCGCTTTCCCCTCGGCGAAGGGCCTCCGAGCCGCACCCAGGAAGCCCGGGAGGAGGTCCGGGGCATCGTTGCCCGCCTCGAGAGCGGAGCGGTCATTGCCACATCGTCCCTCCGGGTACAGAGCGACCTCGTGTCCCGTGCACTCGCTGATGCCGAAACGCTCCTTGCTTCCTCCGGACCCGCAAGCGCTGTCGACCGGGTCCATACCGCCCTCCACGGCTACCTTCGCGATGCTGTCGAGGCGCTTGGCCTCCAGCCGCCCAAGGACGCCTCGATGACCGCGCTATTCAAGATCCTCCGCAAGCACCATCCACGCCTCGCCGCCTCGGTGGTTACCTCTGCGGACCAGGTTGATAGGATCTTGGCCTCTTGCACGAATATCCTCGACGCCATGAACGCCCTCCGCAACAACGCTAGCGTCGCCCACCCGAACCGGCAGCTGCTCGATGACCCGGAAGCCCACCTCGCTATCCACGTCGGCCGCTCCCTGCTCGCCTACCTGGACGCAAAGTTGTCGTGAGACAGACGCGGGGGGAACGACCCCATCGCTCCCGGGTGGACGACTCTGCGAGCACCGTCAGCGTCGCTCTGCTCAGGCAGGTTCACCGCCGCTTCGCGGAGGAGGAACCCCGCAATCTCTTCTATCGGGCTGCCACCTTCCTGATTGAGTGCGCGCACCAGCCATCAGCCAAGCTGAGCCTCGCAGAGAGCCTCGCGGTGCTGCTCCAGACCTGGAACGCCCAGTACTACCGCTTCCGCGGAGGTTTCAGGGAGCGCAACTTCACCGGCCTAGAGGCTCTCCTGGAACGTCATGCCGACACCTTGGCGGTGTGGCGAGGCGGGCGCCTCGGCGTTGACCCCATCGACCCGGCGCGAGTCTCGACGGTGTTCACAGACTTCGAGGGAGAGCTCGGCCCAGTCGGCGCCGCCAAAGCCCTGCATCTCTTGGCGCCGTCATACTTTCCCCTCTGGGACCGAGCGATCGCAGCCCAGGCCTACCACCTGACACTGACATCACCGGCCGCGGGCTCTTACGTCAAACTCATGGCCCGGGTGTCGGACGAGATCGGGGCATGCGGCGGGTGGTCGGCGTTCGCGCCAGGGGAGAACGCGGTCAAACTGATCGATGAACTTCACTATTGCCGCAGCACGCTGCGGCTCCCGGTGTGAGTTGCCAGCGGCTCTTGCTCCGACGTCTGCTCATACAGAGGCTGCCAGCGCCCGCCGGGCTCTTTTGGTGCCCCTTCACACTTCGGCGGCTCGGACAGGTGATGAGCCAGCCGCGATGGCCGCGCCAGCTGAAGCCAAGCGAGCATGCACCGCTTCGAAGGCGGGATGACCGCCCACTGGAGACTCGGTGGCCCTTCTCTATCCGTACACCGCAGAGGATGAGCCGGACATTCGCGTAAGCCAAGATTCCGGTCCATGGTTCAAGAGTTCGCGCGCTAGCGGGCGCTCGTTTGACCAGCGCGGGGAAGTCGCGTACGTGGTGGGCGCTCGGGTGACCTCGGCTCTTGCCGGTGGTTTCGTGTACGCAGCGAGCCGCGTCGAATTCGCCGTCAGCCACGATTGGCGAGTCTCCTGGCCCTGGCGGCTCTTCGAGCTCGCGGACCCGGAGGGGTTGGATCCTGGAGAAGACCCCCGGGAGGTGCGCGCGCTAGCCTGGCGGGTGGCTCGGGAGCTGCCGAATTACCTGCCCTTCGGGCCCAAAGGCGCTCGGATCGTGGCTTTGATGGACTGGTTGGCATCCAAGCCGTCGTTGTCCATGGAGCTCGCGGATCTCCGCAGCTCGTCTGACGTGGCGCCCGGCCAGATAACGGAATTCATCCTGGAAGAACTCGTGTCTCTCCAGGCGCTCGCCGCTTCCGCGACCCCCGAGGTCCACTTAGGCTGCCGTACTGCCGATGAGGTGGTCGTCGGCCAGGTAACGCCCCTCGCCATCTCGTCAAGGGTCGCCGACCGCAAGGCCTGGGTCGGGGCGTTCCGGGCTTACGTCCACTGGGAGCTCCTTGGACAGCCCCAGCCGAACCCCTACCTCCCACACCTCCCTGCGCTGCCCGTTAGCGTTGCGAGGCCGTAGCTGACCCGGGCGGGCCTCGACTCCCCCTCCCCCGGGAGACACAGCGACGGGGCAGGGGAAGCTCCGCGGCGGCTCCCTTTGTGAAGGGGCTCTCAAAGAAGGAGATTCATCAGCTGCCTCAAGGGCTACGTCGCGCGCGAGGTATTCCAAGTCCTGGTGGCCAACCTGAACTCGCCGGGGCGGCTTGACAAACCATAGAAGTGAACCGCCCCGATCTAGCCCCACCGATCGCCCATACAGCGATCCGGTCAACGCATATTCGGCGGTGGAGGTTCCGCGAGCGGAAGTCGATGGAGAACCGAGGTATCCTGCGCGCTCGTTTCCGACGCTGGAGTAGTTTTGTTCACCCGTGACTTCCTGACTCGATCGCGTGCGGGGCGACTGCTGACAACGGCCATAATCAACTCGGTCACAAGAACCAAGTAGCTCAGCTGGGCACCCAGACCAGCATCGCGTGCGACTGTCATCGGCACCGCAAAGGTGGCAAAGATCACCACCAAGCCAATAGCCCACGGGCGTGCCTGCGGTGGACGAAGTCGAGTCACGCCGAGTGCCGCGGCTGCCATGCCGATGGGATCAAGGTAGTGACTAGAGAAGAAGTTGACCATAGCCACACTCAGCGGGGCGCCGACTGCCATTGTAGCCTTCAACTCAACGACAATCCCGCCGGTATAGACGACAGCTGCTGCGCCACCCACTCCGACAAGCGCCGCTAATGTCAGGCGATCGTCAGATGAGAGGCGGCGAAGCATCCGATACACGACTAGTCCGCCAGCCAATGCGATGATTACTGCCAGCGCGAGCCTCCACCGCACCGCCTTATCCGCCACCCCAACCGCGGCGGCTTCAGTGGCGATCGCTATCCCGAGTCCACGGGCGGCGCTAAAGCCGATGGAGTCGAAGACAGCCTTCGCTGACTGGACGATGGAAGGAGAGGCTGGGCGAATCCAGCTTAGCCATGCTGTTGGGAATACAAGCACCCCGCCCGCCACCCAGAGAGCCCCAGCAGCACCTCCCACCCTCGTAAGAGTGGGGTCGGGTACTGCCGCGGCTACCGCGCCGATCGCCAACACAGTGCCTGCGAAGACCCAGCGACACGCAGTATCGCCCCTGACTATCCGCCAGCGAAGGAGGTAGAAGACCGGCATGGTCGGGATGGTTCCGAACGCGACGAGAAACAAGATGCCGTCATGTACTGATGCCACAGGCATTGTTGCAGCTAATAGCGAGACTATGAGGGCGGAGAAGAGCGGCCTGATTACGGGGGCAGTCGCGACGTCGCCGTGCCACATGCACCATGCCCCGCCTCCCCATAGTGCGAGAGCGGCTAACGTTATGACAAAGTAGCTGTCAAAGGGGTTTACTGGATTCACGAAGCGCCTCCAGACCAATCAGTAGCAGGAGGCAATGGCAGAAGTCGATGACTGTTTCGGGATTGGTACGAATCAGGTTCATTCGCGATGGCTGTCGCTATATGGATGAGGGCTTCGACTTGCTGGGGTGGTGTGAAGGTGCACGAACTGGCAGGAGTCGTCGCACAATCAGAGGTCCAAGGCTTGGTGCCGGCACCCCGCGCGAGCTCACTCGGCGGGAAGCTAGACGCGATAGGGCTGATTGGATCAGTGCCACTCGTGCCCGTCTGCAGGAATGTCGGCTTCCATCCATATCTCACCGAGTGGGCAATGCGACCAATGATGATCAGGGAGAACTGAGCGGATCGTGGGCCATCTTCCTGGCGCCGATCGCCGCCACGCGATCCGCGAGACTCCAGACGGTCTCCAGCCAGCCCTCGAGTTCCTCCGCGGTGGGGGCGAGCTCGTAGATCCGGATGTGGCAGGAGCGGGTGAGGCCGTGCCATGTCGCGTGGACGCGGCCGGCGAGGTCGGGATCGCCCAGGAAGTGGGAGAGGCAGAGGAGCTGGCACTTGGCGGAGGTGTCCTCCAAGCCGGGGGCGCTGAGCAGCCAGAGGTCTTCCATCGCGGCCTCGATCGCCTGACGTGCCAGGAGAGCAGCGGCGCGCGGCCAGAGGCTGGCCGTCTGGGGGTCGTCGATGTGGATGAGGTCGCGTGCCGCCGACACCAGGGAGTGGGCGTCGGCCTCAGCGGTGGCCACCCGCACCCTCCCGCATCCTGGCGGTGAGCTGCTCGACGTTGCGGATGGTGGTCATCTGCTGTTCACGGTCGACGGCCTCGTGGGCCCCCTTGTTGCAGATGGCGACGGCGTCGGCGGCCCAGGGCCCCTGCTGCCTGTAGAGGTAGGGCATCACGTCCCCGGCCCGGGTCTCGTCCCCGAGGAACGCCAGGGCCAGCCACATGAGAAGGGTGGTGGGACGCTCCAGCGCTGCCTCGATCTCCTCGTAGGGCTTGCCCTCGTGGGCCAGGCGGCGGGTCACCGCCTCCCGGGCAGCGGCCTCCAACGCGAGGCGGCAGAAGCCGGGGACGACGCGGTGCGTCTCCGGGGGAACGTTCTTGCTCTGCGCGACCGCGAGGGCATCCTCGATGTGGCGGCGGACCGGGTCGAGCACGGTTCGCAGCTCCACCACGGATTGCTCACGCCGGGCCACCTCGATGATGGTCGCCTCCATGTCGAGGCGCCGGACCGCCTCCGGCAACCGGTCGTCGTGGGTCAGGACGACCACCTGACGGTCCTTGGCGACGTTGTCAAGGACACGGGCAAGGCCTTCCATCTTGACCGGATCCATGGCCTGAACGGGGTCGTCGATGACGATGAAGCGGAAGGGGGATTCGGCCATCCGGGCACGGGGAAGGAAGAGGCTCAGCGCGAGGCAGTTGAGCTCCCCCTGGCTCATGACACCGAGAGCGCTGCCCGGCTCGCCGTCGATGGACACGTCGAGGGTGAGACGGCGGTGGGTGGAGGAGCCCGTGCCTTCCAGGTGGAGCTGGCCGAGCTCAACGCTGCTGCTCTGGCGCAGATCCTGCCAGTGGGCCTGGACCTGATCGGCGATGGGGGCGAAGCGCTG
>PLXL01000215.1 GCA_003153215.1 Candidatus Dormiibacterota bacterium | reverse complement strand
TGCGCCGTCAACGAGAAAGGGAGCCGCGGCACGGCCGCGGCTCCCTTTGGGCGTTCGGTGTGGTGGTCAGGTACCCCCCAGGGAAGTACTGACGTTTGAGAAGAAATTGTTCGCCGTGTGGCCGACCACGAGAAGCATGACGGCCGCGACGACTCCGATGAGGACGATGATGAGTGCGTACTCCACCATTCCCTGCCCTTCCTCTTGTCGACGTCCGTCACGCCGGTTGGGAGTGGGGAGCGACTCGCTCATGAGGCACCACCTCCTTCTGACAGGCCCCGGGTTCACCTCCTGCTCACACCGACCGACGCGAGGGAGTCCACTCTGCGAGGTCATGTCTGAGCATCCGTCGTACGCCGGTGTCACGAGTCGGTGATGAAACCCCGGGACCAGGCGCGGAGCCGGACCGGGCGCCCGGGGCCGGCCGGCCGGGCCGGGCGACCCTCAGTCGCGACCGAAGCTGCGGACGACCCAGGCGACCGCCCCGACCAGGCCGGCGTCCTGTCCGAGCTCGGCCTGTCCTACCCGGCAGCGCTGGAGCGGTGCGACGAAGCCGATCTCCGCCATGCCTGCGCGAATCGGGGCCACGAGGAGATCGGCACAGGTGCCGCCGACACCTCCGCCGAGAGCGATGGCGTCCGGCCCCAGGATGTTGACCAGGGCCCCGAAGGAGCGGCCGAGGGCCCTGGCCGCGTCGGCAAAGACCCGCGTCGCGAGAGGGTCACCGGCCCGGGCGGCGTCGGCGATCGCCGACGTGGTGAGAGGAATAATCGCGCGCAGCGAGGACTCCTCCCCGGCGGCGAGCGCCGCCGCGGCGCATCGGGCGATTCCCGTCCCCGACGCGATGCCTTCGAGACATCCCGGATGCCCCTGTCCGCAGAGCGGGCCGTCCAGGCTCCAGGGCACATGGCCCATCTCGGCGGCGGTGCCGGCGGTGCCGACCAGCAGGCTGCCCTCGATGATCACGGCTCCACCAATGCCGGTACCCATGGTCACCAGGATGAAGATGCGGGCGCCCCGGCCCATGCCGGCCGCCCACTCCCCGTAGCCGGCAAGATTCGAGTCGTTGTGGATCGCGACGGGACACCCGGCTGCCTCGGAGAGCATCTCCCGGGCGGGAAGGTCCTCGAAGCCGGGCAGGTGGGGGGCGGCGAACACGACCCCGCGCTCGGGGTCCAGTGGTCCAGGGATGCCGATGGCGACGCCGTCCGGTGTTCCCCCCGCCACATCCCGCGCCGCCTCGGCGCAGGCGGAGATCACGGCCTCGGGCCCGGATGANNTGCGTCGGCGGAAAGCGGAGCCGGGCTCCCCGGAGTGGCCATCATGCCAATGCCCAGGGCGGGCGATCCGGTCGGCGGCGGCCGGCCCCCAACTCCCAGCCGGGTACATCTTGACGGGTGAGGGGCGGTCCAGCACGGGTTGGACGACCTGCCAGCCCCGTTCCACCTCGTCCTCGCGGATGAAGAGGGTGTGGTCGCCGCTCAGCGCATCGTGGAGGAGGCGCTCATAGGCCTCGGGGGTGCTCGCCTTNNCCGGGACGCTTGGCGACGAAGGTGATCGAGATCCCCTCATCGGGCTGGACCCGGATGACCAGCCGGTTGCCGTCCAGGGCGTGGAGGCCGACCGCCCGGAAGAGGTGCAGCGGGGCCTCCCGGAAGCTGAGGACGACGCGGGTGTCGCGCACCGCCAGGCGCTTGCCGGTGCGAAGCAGGAACGGCACCCCGGCCCAGCGCCAGGAGTCGATGTGAAGGCGCATCGCCGCAAAGGTCTCGACCTCGGAGTCGGGGGCGACCCCCTTCTCCTCGCGGTAGCCGGGCACGGCCTCCCCGTCGACGCTGCCCGAGGCGTACTGGCCACGGACGACGTCGCCGGGGTCCACGGGATGGAGTGCGTCCAGGACCTTGACCTTCTCGTTGCGGATCGCCTCCGCCGCGAAGGAGATGGGCGGCTCCATCGCGGTCACCGCCAGCAGCTGGAACATGTGGTTCTGGACGATGTCCCGGATCGCCCCGGTCTCCTCGTAGAAGGCACCGCGGTGCTCCACGCCCAGGGACTCGGCGACGGTGATCTCGACACGGGCGATGGCATCGCGGTTCCACACCCTCTCGAAGACGGAGTTGCCGAAGCGGAAGACGAGGAGGTTCTGGACGGTCTCCTTGCCCAGGTAGTGGTCGATCCGGTAGATCCGCTCCTCGGGGAGCACCTCGTGGAGCACGGCGTTGAGCCGGGTCGCCGAGTCGACGTCGTGGCCGAACGGCTTCTCGATGACCAGCTTGGTCCCCGCCGCCAGCCCCGCGGCCCCGAGGCTCTGCGCCAAGGTGGTGAATGCGGAGGAGGGCACGGCGAGGTAGAGGAGCCGTTCCGGCCGTCCAGCCGCGGCCCGGAGGGGACGGAGGTCGCCGTCGGCCCCCACCGGCACGAAGCGGAGGCGGGCAGCGAAGCGAGCGAACCGGCGGGCGTCGAAGTGGGTCCGGGAGAAGCTCCGGATCGCCTCCTTGGCGTGACCCTGGAAGCGCTCGTCGCTCCAGTCCATCGGGGCGACCCCGATGACATCGCCG
>PLXL01000182.1 GCA_003153215.1 Candidatus Dormiibacterota bacterium | reverse complement strand
GCGGCTCCTCGACCGGCTCCGGGCTGGGGCTCGCGATCGTCCGGGATCTCGTCGAGGCCCACGGCGGGACGGTTGCCGCCGAGAGCACCGTGGGCCTCGGTACGGCGATCCAGGTCACCCTGCCGGTCTGATCCCGGCCCCGTTCAGCGCCGCGAGGACCTCCCCCTCCCCCATCCAGCCAGGCACGAGCCGCTCCCGGGCCATCCGGTTGGCGATCCGCTGGAGCAGGGCGTTGGCCGGTGCCGGCACGCCGTGGAGGCGGGCCAGCAGCACGATCTCCCCATTGAGATAGTCGGCCTCGATGCTGCCGGCTGCGCGGGTCAGGCTCTGCCACGAGGAGCCCCCCCTCCGTCTCCGGCCCTCGATGGGCCGGATCGAGATGCGGTCGCCACGACGGGCTGTGTCCTCTGCCGGCGACGCGTGGGCGATGCCGGCGGCGCCGAGCACGGCCTCGCCCTCGCGACGCACCACCTCCGCAAGCTCGCCTCCACCCGCCTCCGGCCCGCAGATCGCCTCGACCGCGTTGCCAAGGTTGGAGAGCAGCTTCGCGTACTTCCAGCGCATGACATCCGGCACCGCCAGCGAGTCAAAGGTGGCGGCGCGCAGAGCTGCGGCGACCTCCTCGGTGCTGGCGTCCACGCCACCCGGGAAGCGACCCACGTCCATCACGCCCGGGCAGGGGAACGAGTCGGCCTCGACCACCCCGGGAGCGAGGTGGGTCGCGGGGCAGATCACGCACATGCCGAGCGTGTTCTCGAACCTTCGGAGCGCCGCCCGCTCGTTGGCGACGCCATTCTGGGCACAGACGACAGTGAGCGACGGCGGGGCGGCAGCGGTGAGGTCGCGGAGGGCGGCGTCAGTGTCCTGCGACTTCACGGCCAGCAGCACGATGTCGTCATCCCGCCACCCGACCTCGCCGGCCGTCCCCACCGCCCTGACACGCACCGTGGTGAATCCCTCGGAGGTGCGGAGGGTGAGACCCGCCTCCCTGATGGCGGCGAGGTGCGCGCCGCGAGCGATGACAGCCACCTCCAACCCGGCCCGGTCGAGGAGGGCCGCCATCACCCCACCGATCGCGCCGGCGCCGAAGACGACGTAACGGCGGGTCACGCCGCCGAGGATACCAATCGGCCCAGCGCCAAGCTTCCACGCTCCCGGCGGCAGAATCCGTCAATCGTCGCAGCCATCCCACTCCGACGCGCTTGGAGAGGTAGGCCCTATGATGGGTCGATGGCGACCGCCACGATGAGTGCCCCCGATCACCGCGCAGTCTGCAACACGCAGCGCTGATGCACGGGCGCGCGGCGAGGACGCCATGAGCCGAAGTCCATTCCCGGCGTGAGCGGCCGCCGGATGTCAGGTATCCGGATCGCGTTCGTCTCGACCTCCGTCCCCCGGCGGTGCGGCATCGCCACGTTCACCGCCGNNCGCCAGTACGCTTCCGAGGTCCGGTGGCGGATCCGGCAGGGTGACGCGGAGAGCTACCGCGCGGCCGCCCGAGCCATCAACGGATCGAATGCTGACGTGGTCAACGTCCAGCACGAGTTCGGCCTCTACGGGCGGTGGTCCGAGCCGGTCTATGCCAATGGCCGCTGGAGCGACTCCCTCTACGAGGACCACTTCCTCCTCTTCCTGAAGGAGCTGCGCAAGCCGGTCGTGACCACGATGCACACCGTCCTACCTCGACCCTCGCCGTCGATCCGCGCGACGGTCCGGGGCATCTCCGACCTGAGCGACGAGATCGTGGTCATGGCCTCGACCGCGGTCGGGCTGCTGGCAAACGACTACGGGCTCGCCAGGCCACCGCGGGTCATCCCCCATGGGATGCCGGTCATCGATCCTCACGGCCGGCACAGCTTCAAACGCAAGCTCGGCGTGGAAGGACGGACGATCATCTCCACCTTCGGCCTGGTCGACCCCCGCAAAGGGCTCCAGTACATGATCCAGGCAATGCCGGCGGTGGTGGCCCGCTATCCGGACGCCCTCTACCTCATCGCCGGGCAGACGCATCCCGACCTGCTCCGGATACACGGAGAGGCGTATCGGAACTCCCTGGTCGCCGAGAGCCGCGCCCTGGGAATGGAGCACCACGTCGCCTTCATCGACAGCTACATGAGCCAGCGCAACATCATCGACCTGCTCCTCGCCACTGACGTTTACGTCACCCCGTATCTGGATCCCAACCAGATCACGAGTGGGACTCTGTCCTACGCGCTGGGAGCCGGCAAGGCCGTGGTCTCCACACGCTACATGCATGCGTCCGAGGCGCTGGGCGACGGCCGTGGCGTCCTGGTCGACTTCCGCGACCCCGGCGCGCTCGGTCGCGCGGTCATCGCGATCCTGGGCGATCCGGCAGCGAAGGCTGCGCTCGAGCATGCCGCGTTCGCCTATGCCCGCGACGCGACCTGGCCGCAGTCGGCACGCGCGTTCCTCGACATCATGGGTGCGCTGAGCGCGTCCGGTGCGAGGGCCCGCGGCACCACCCGGACAGCGCACGGCGCTCACGACATCGGGCGGCGGTTGGCGGACAACCCCATCCTCACCGCTGCGGATGTGCGCCCGTCGAGCCCCGGCCTGGAGGTCGTCTCGGTCTTCAACGCCGCCGTCGCCCAGGTCGACGGCGAGGTGGTGCTCCTGCTCCGGGTCGCGGAGCGGCCCCGGAGCGGTGTGCAGCCGCCGACCGATGCGCTCACGCTCAACCTGGGTGGGCCCGAGCCGAAGCTCCAGCCGCTCCGCCCGGGACTGACCGCGGACCAGGTCGTCGGCATGGCCTTCCTCGACACGGAGAGCGCGCCTCCACACGTGGTCGAGGTATTCCTTCCCCGCGACCTTACCGGCCTAGACCTCAGCGATCCCCGGACCATCCGCTATCGCAACCTCACCGGCGGGTTCACGGCCGCCGCCGACGACGTCAGCGACCTGCTGACGCAGATGTCGCACCTGCGCGTCGCGCGCAGCCGCGACGGCGTGCACTTCACCGTCGACGATGCGCCCTCGGTGATGTCGGCGAACCGCCTGGAGGAGTACGGCTGCGAGGACCCGCGAGCCACGCTGATCGACGGCATCTGGCACGTCACCTACGTATCGGTGAGCCGCCTCGGGATCAGCACCAGCCGGCTCACGACCCGGGACTTCCGCTCCTTCGACCGCCACGGTGTGATGTTTCCCCCCGACCAGAAGGACGTGGTGCTCTTCCCCGGGCGGGTCGGGGGCCGCTTCGCCGCGTTCACACGGCCAATGCCACAGTCGTTTGGCCGAGTCCTCGGCATGTGGATCGCCTTCTCGGACGACCTCGTCCACTGGGGCGACCACGCACCCCTCGCCCTCCCCCGCCCTGGGATGTGGGACGAACTGCGCACGGGGGCCGGGGCGACGCCCTTCCGGGTCCCCGAGGGCTGGTTGGAGATCTACCACGGTGTCGACCGCAGCACCCACTACGCGTTGGGAGCCCTCCTCCTCGACGCCCATGACCCCAGCCAGGTCATCGCCCGCTCCCCCGAACCGATTCTGGTGCCGACCACTCCGTACGAACGTGAGGGTCTCTATGACGACGTCGTCTTCACCTGCGGCCACATCAGCCTCGACCCGGAGGGGAGGGAGATCCGCGTCTACTACGGCGCTGCAGACAGCCGCCTGGCCGCCGCGGACTTCACGGTGCGCCAGATCCTCGACCAGATGCGACCGTGCTGAGGCAGATCGCGCGGCTCGCCCGTCCCGTCCCCTTCGCGGGGCCCGCGGCGCTCGCCATCGCGGTGTACTCGGACGCGCTCAACCAGCCGCTCCGCGCCGAGCAGGCGGGCTATGAAGGGGTCGCCTGCGTGGACGACGCCGCCCGCGCCCTCGAGCTCTACTGCGACCTCTGGAAGGCGACCGAGGCACCCTGGGCGCGGCGATGGTGCGAGGGACTGCTCGACTTCGTCCTCGCCATGCAGGCCGCCGACGGGCGCTGGCACAATTTCATCATCGATTGGGACGGTGCTCCCAACCATGAGGCACGGACCTCGGTCGCGGGTGGCGCTTTCTGGCAGGCACGTGCGCTGCTGGCCGTGGCCCGCGCCGGGCAGGTCTTCAAAGACAACGCCCGGATCGAGGACGCCCTGAGCCGCGGTCTGCCGCACGTCATCGAGGCCTCCGACGTGCCGTCGGATGTGAGGGCACTCCACATCAGGACGGCGCTCACACTGCTGGAGGTCGGCGATGATCGGGGACTGGTCGACGCGGTCGCGGTGTGGAGTGACGAGGTGGCCGCCTGCCGCGAAGGCGACCGGCTGATGAACTCCCTCGACGAGCACGGGGTGCCCCACCTCTGGG
>PLXL01000289.1 GCA_003153215.1 Candidatus Dormiibacterota bacterium | reverse complement strand
ATTGTGTTCTTCCCCTCCGACAGGGTTTTACAACCCGAAGGTCTTCATCACCCACGCGGCGTTGCTCCGTCAGGCTTTCGCCCATTGCGGAAGATTCCTAACTGCTGCCTCCCGTAGGAGTCTGGGCCGTATCTCAGTCCCAGTGTGGCTGATCGTCCTCTCAGACCAGCTACCCATCACTGCCTTGGTAGGCCGTTACCCCACCAACAAGCTAATAGGCCGCGAGCCCGTCTTTGAGCGGCTTACGCCTTTACTCACCGTCGGATGCCCGACAGTGACCACATCCGGTATTAATCCTGATTTCTCAGGGCTATCCCGAACTCGAAGGTAGGTTGCTCACGTGTTACTCACCCGTTCGCCGCTAGATACGTGAACCGAAGCCCACGCACCGCGCTCGACTTGCATGTTTGATGCACGCCGCCAGCGTTAATCCTGAGCCAGGATCAAACTCTCCGAAAAAACGTTCTGTACCCGCTTGCGCGGGTCAAATTCGAACGTTAACGAGGCCTGCGTGGGAATCC
This sequence comes from Candidatus Dormiibacterota bacterium, assembly GCA_003153215.1. GTDB lineage: Bacteria > Chloroflexota > Dormibacteria > Aeolococcales > Aeolococcaceae > Changshengia. The sequence goes on along the minus strand of PLXL01000289.1, from coordinate 23,862 downwards.
GGCGCAGAACGCCGGCCCCAGGGCCTTCGCGGATAGTCGTCTCCACTCTTCAATTGTCAAGGAACGAGCCGCGCGCCGAACCCGTTGGAGAGCTAACGCGGCGATCCGACCGGGTCCCGCCCCGTCCGGGGTAACTGACGAATGATACCGCCGGAGGCCCTCGCCGTCAATGCGAGGGTCGGCGCCAGCCGACGGCACCCTTGCCGCCGCGCCCGCGGATAATACCCGATCCGGGGTCCCGGAGGCTCAGATCGCCCGATCGGCGTCCAGACTGCGGCGCCCGGCCAGCGCCCGGGCGATGGTCAGCTCGTCGGCGTACTGCAGGTCGGCCCCCGCGGGCAGGCCGTGGGCGAGCCGCGTGAGCCGCAATCCGGGGGCCGCGAGGCGCTCTGCCAGGTAATGCGCGGTCGCCTCCCCCTCCACATCCGGATCGGTGGCAAGGATCACCTCGGTGACTGCGCCGTCCCGAAGCCGGGCCTCCAGCTCGGCCACCCGGAGCTGGTCCGGGCCCACCCCCTCGATCGGAGAGAGGGCACCGCCCAGGACGTGGTAGAGCCCCCGGAAGCCCCCGCTCCGCTCCACGGCGAGGACGTCCAGGGCGTCCTCGACGACGCAGATGGCCGACGGATCCCGGCTCGGATTCCGGCAGATGGCGCAGAGCTCGGCGTCAGCGATGAAGAAGCAGCGCGAGCAGGCTCCGACCGCCGACCTCAGGTCGGAGAGGGCCGCGGCCAGCTGGGCGACCTGGCTCGGGTCGCTGCGCAGGCAGAAGAAGGTCAGCCGCTGGGCGGTCTTGGGGCCGATGCCGGGCAGGCGGCCCAGCTCGGCGGCCAGGCGCTCGACCGGCTCAGGGATCAGCGACACGCGTCAGAGGAGACCGGGGGGAAGGTTGAGGCCGGCGGTGAGCTGCCCCATCTGCTGGGTCGCGAGGTCGCGCGACTGGTCAAGAGCGGCGTTGACCGCGGCCAGCACCAGGTCGCTGAGCAGCTCCACTCCCTCCTCGAGGACCTCGGGCTGGATGGCGATGCTCTGGATCTGCTGGTGGCCGGTGGCGACCACCGTGACCGCCCCGCCGCCGGCGGTCCCGGTCACCGTCATGGTGCCCAACTCCTCCTGCATCCGCGCCATCCGGGTCTGCATCTGCTGGATCTGCTTGAGCATGTTGGGGTTGTTCACACGGGTCCCCCGGAAGGTGGATAACGGCCGCAGTCTACGACGGGTGGCGCCGGGCAGGCCGCCGGCGACGACTGCGGTGCGCGGGTTCCGCGGCTATCCCTCGGGGACCGGATCGTTGGCGTGGTCGACGAGCCGCGTCGACGTGATGCGGCTGCCGGCGAAGGTGGCGACCACAGCGTCAGTGAGATTGGCGCCCGAGTCCACCGCTCCCGCCCCGCCGCCGGCCGGCTCGCCGCAGAACTCGATGGCAAGCTCGCGGGGGCCGCCCGCGAGCTCGGCCACCGCGCTGACCAGGATCGGCCTCTTGACTGGGTTGCCCAGCTGCTTGAGGTGAAAGTCATACGGCGCCCCGACCACCAGCCTGTCCGCACCCGCGTCCAGCGGTCGACATCCGCGCAGAACACCGGCGAAGACCTTGTCGCGCCGGTTGACGGCGTCGATCAGGGCCGGCCAAGCCCGCTGCCACGCCTCCAGCGAGACGAGCTCCTCCACGCGCCCGCCAGGGTCCGCAGGGCCCGGGAGGGGCATGGACACGTCCCCAGCATCGGGCCGGGGAGCGGACGCCGCGGGAGCCCCGGAGCCGGTGGTGGCGGGCTGCGAGGGGGCAGCCGGGATCTTGGCCACCGGCTGCGTTGGGGCCGCAGCGACCGTGGCCGCGGGCTGCGAGGGGGTCGCAGCCTGGGCGGGTCGCGGGTGGACAGTCCTCGGGGCGCTGGGCGCGGTGGCGGCCGCCGGTGCACCATCGCTACGGCGCGCGGTGGGCCGGGCAGGCCCCGGAACCGGGCTCGTCGCGCCTGCCCCGAGCCGCCGCTCGACCGCGCCGAGCCTCTCCTCCACCCCGGCGAGACGCTCCGCCTCCACTCCGGCGGCGCCCCCCCGGCAGAGGCGGAGCAGGCAGGCCTCCACCTGAAGGCGCGCGTCGACCGGCTGGCGCAGCTCGAGCTCGGCGGCGCCCATCTCCTCCAGCACCCGCAACCAGAAGCCATCCGGCTCCCGCGAGGCGAGCTGGCGGCAGAGATCCTCCTCGTCCGCGTCGAGGCGGGCCCCCTCGGGGAAGCCGACCGCGACCAGCTCGGCGGCGCGCGCCAGTCGCGAACACTCCCGAAGGAGCTGGCGCGGATCCGCGCCCGCATCCAAGGCAGCGGCGGCCGCCCGGAGCGAAGCGGCGGCATCCCTCCCGGCCAGCCCGTCGAGCAGCTGGCGGACCACGTCCGGGTGCGCCAGACCGAGAGCGCGGCGGCACGTGTCAGAGGTCACCGGCCGGTCGCCGGTGGCGAAGCATTGATCCAGGAGTGAGAGCCCGTCCCGCACGCTCCCCTGAGCGGCTCGAGCGATCAGCCGGGCAGCCGCGGGCTCCAGCTCGACCTCCTCGGCGGTGGCGATGGCCCGCAGGTGCTCGTCGATCCTGGCACTGGGCACCCGCCCGAAGTCAAAGCGCTGGACCCGGGAGCGCACCGTGTCGGGCACCTTGTGCGGCTCGGTCGTGCAGAGGATGAAGAGGACGTGGGCGGGGGGCTCCTCCAGCGTCTTGAGGAACGCGTTCCACGCCTCCGAGGTCAGCATGTGGGCCTCGTCGATGATGTAGACCTTCGACCGCAGCCGGGCCGGCAGGTAGCGGACCCGCTCCCGGAGCTCGCGCATCTCGTCGATGCCCCGGTTGCTGGCGGCGTCGATCTCCAGTACGTCCACGGCCGACCCGTCCAGGATCTCGCTGCAGGCGCTGCAGCGGTTGCACGGCTCGCCGTCGACCGGCTCCAGGCAGTTGACGGCCCGGGCCAGGATCCGCGCCGTCGACGTCTTTCCCGTCCCCCGGATGCCCGCAAAGAGATAGGCCTGGGCGACATGCCCGGCGCGCAGCTCGTTGCTCAGGGTGCGGACGATGTGGTCCTGACCGATGAGGTCGGCGAGGACGGCGGATCGGTACTTCCGGTAAAGGGCGGTCACGTCCGCGGACGATAGCCGACCCGCGATACCCCACGCCGCGGAGCGGCGTGGGGACCCCTCCTCTTCTCACAGGGGCTCGCCGCCCCTCGGCGGCCCGGCAGAGCCGGTTGCTCGCCAGTCGCCGGGCCGTGGGCCCGCCGTCCCGCCATGGGAGCGCGCCTGGGCCGCCGAAGCTGGCGGGAGGGGCGTGACGCCCCCTCGACTGGTCGGTCCGCCGTCACGGGCGCGCCGAGCGCGCATCCGGCGCCGAGTGGCGCCGGGCCAGGGGTGAGCCTCAGGTGGCTCTGCCGCGGGGGCGAGGGGGCCTGCACAGGCCCCCTGATGGTCACGGGGTCCCCACGCCGCTCCGCGGCGTGGGGGTAGTCGCGCACCCCACGTCGTTGACGCGCCACCGGCGCTCACCCGATCCAACGGCTCAGGCCAGATTGGCTGCGGCACCCCCGGGGGACCGCTTAGCGCTGCTTCCTTCCGGACCTGACGCGGTTCACGGGCCCGGGCTGCGCAGGACCCAGCCATCAACGCCGCTGAGATCGGAGCGGACCCGGCAACGCGCCCCCTCGGTGGGGAATTCGACCCCGCTATAGCGGATTGCGGGTACAGGGCACCGCTGACTCCCCGTCTAGCGCGACCGCCACCCATTGTACCGGGCGGCGCACCTCACCGCCCACGAGCCGCCCAGGGTCAGATTCCTTCGGGCTTGACAACGCGAGCGGCGGCTCAGCCCGTCGTGGAGGTCGTCCCGTCCTCCGTGCGGATGGTTGGCGGCTCCTTCCCCTTCAGCAGCCGGTCGATGTGCTCGTCAGCGAAGGAAGAACGCGGCCCCGTCAGCGGCGTACAGGAGAGGCCCGGCCACGATCGTCGCCACCACCCCGAAGACCGCGCACGCGGCCCCGACCAGGCCCGCCAGCTGCGGCACCGCCGGAGCCACGACCGGCAGCTCGTCGTCCTCGACGTACGCCGCGGCGATCCAGCGCAGCACGGTGACCGCGTAGATGGTGGAGGCGGCCACGCTCGCGGCGGCCACCCATGCATACCCGCCGGCGACCGCGGAGGACGCGATCAGGATGCGCGCGAGGAACCCCGCGAGCGGGGGCAGGCCGGCCAGCCCGGCCAGACCCAGGGAAAGCAGCGCAGCGGTCATCGGGGAGCGTCGGGCGAGGCCGCGGACGCCGACCATGCTGCCACCGATGCCGTCCGCTTCCAGCCGCCCCACCGCCTGGAAGCTCGCCTGGATGGCGAGCACAAAGACAACGAGCGCGAAGAGCATGGCCATCACCCCGCCGGCCGACTGGCCGCCGGATCCCAGCCCGCTTCCCACCAGGGCGCTGAGAAGCAAGCCACCCTGGAGACAGGCACCGAGCCCGATCAGGCGGCGCACGCTCCCGGCGACGACGCTGAGCGGCGCCGGGTAGAGGCAGGCAGCGGCGCCCAGGACCCCGGCCAGCACCACCCACGGATGCATGGTCGCGCTGAAGCCGCTCACCATCACCCGGACGAGGGCGATGCCGCCGGCCGCGACGGCGAGGCTGACGACCGCGCCCGCAACCGCACCGGTGCTCGCCGCCGACACCTGGAGCATCCAATGGTGCAGGGGAGGCGCTCCCACCAGGTAGGCAAGTCCGAGCAGGGTCAGGGCCAGTCCCAGACCCTCCAGCGGCGCGGAGTGGACGAACTGGCCGCGCACCGCGGCGAGGTCGGTGGTGCCGGTCGCGCCGTAGATGATGGCCAGGCCGTAGAGCATCAGGGCAAGGGCCACCCCGGCCGAGACGAGTGAGCGGAAGGCGGCCAGGCCAGGAGCCTCGGCGGTCTTCTCCACCGCCACGATGCCGACCAGGCTTATCACCACGATGCCCAGGCCGACAATGAGCATCCCCATCTCCGCCTGCACGGCGAGGACGGTGCCACCGGCGGTCGCGGTGAGCACCAGGGCGTGGTAGGCAGGCAGCCGGGAGCCGAGGCGCTCTTGGACGGCGCCACTGGTCAGGACGGCGACCAGGCCGGTCGCGCAGAGCAGGAGGACCGCGAAGGTGCCGAAGTGGTCGGCGATCACCGCCGCCGCGTAGGCGGCCAGGCCCACCCCGTTGGTGAGCGCGACGCCATGAAAGGTGACGAGAGCGGCCGCACCGGCACCCACCAGGGCCTCTGCCCCGAGCCAGCGGTGAAACGACGGCGGCAACGCGGGGCGGAGCCAGCCGAGCAGGCCCGCGACGGCGGCGAGCACCAGCAGCAGCAACGTGGGCAGCATCGTCGCGAGCACGGCCATGCCGTTGGGCGCGCTCATCCCGCCGGCCCCGGGAAGAGGATGTAGCCGGCGCCGTTCTGGAAGAGCACGCCGAAGTGGCCCGGCACCACCCCGATCAGGACGATCAGCGCCGCCAGAACGCCGAGGTACGTCAGCTCGAGGGGCCCGAGGTCCCGGACCCGCGCGAAGGTGTCGCGGGAGGCTCCGAGGAAGATGCGCTGGGCCGTCCAGACCAGCACACCGGAGGCGAGGAGCGTGCCCGCCAGCACCACCGTGGTCGCCCATCGATGGGCGGGGAAGGAGCCGGTGAAGATGAAGAAGTCGCCGGCGAACCCGGCCAGGAGGGGCACGCCCGCCGCCGCGAGGGTGGCGAGCAGCCAGAAGACGGAGAGGAACGGTGCCTGCCAGGCAAGGCCGCCAAGCTGGGAGATGCGCACCCGCCTGCTCCTCTCCTGGATCAGGGAGGCGAGCAGCATGAGCACCGCCACCACCAGGCCGCGGGCGAGCAGCAGGTACATGATCCCGGTGATCGCGATCGTGGTGTGACCGGCGACGCCGAGCAGCACCAGACCCATCAGGAGCGTGCCCATGTACCCGATGAGCCGCCTCAGGTCGTCGGTTCGGAGCGCAGCCAGACCCGCCCAGACCACGGTCACCACGGCCAGGGCCGCGAAGAAGAGCGAGTAGCTGCCGGACGTCGTCGGGAAGAAGCCGACGGCGACGTGGATGAGGGTGTAGGCCCCCAGGCTGGGCAGGACCGCAGCGAAGATCGCCGAGAGGACCCCGGAGCTGTCCTCCTCCAGGTCGAGGAGCGCCCCGTGAAGGGGCACGACGGCCATCGCCAGCAGCGAGGCGGCGGTGATCAGCCAGAAGGCGACCGTCTCGCCGTCGCCGGGCAGGGTGACCGGCGTGCTCCCCATGTCGAAGGTGTGGGAGCCGGCCTGGAAGGCGATCAGGACCGCCGCGAGCAGCAGCAGGCCTGCGGAGACCAGGCTCGTCGCCGCGTAGCGGGTGGCAGCCCGACCCCTGTGGCCGGCCCCGAAGGCGCGCACCAGCACGTACACGGGGGCGATCGCCAGCATCCAGAAGAAGAGGAAGAGGACCCAGTCGTACGAGGCAAAGACGCCGAGGGAGGCCGTCTCCAGGGTGAGCAGGCAGACGGTCAGGAGCTTGACGTGACGCTGGTTGTGCCAGGCGGCAAGTGAGGCGCAGAAGAAAACCACGGACACCATCAGGATCACCGCGAGCGCGAGAGCGTCGGCATCGAGGTGGTAGGTGGAGGTGATCGGGAACGAGGTGAGCCAGCCGTGCTGCTCGTGGAGGTCGCCGCCGGGTACGCCCGCGGCAGTGGTGCCGGTCCCCNNGTCGTCTGGGCCAGGAGGTTCATGTCGTATGCACCGGAAAGTGCCCGCCCGCAGCCAGGACGCTGGCGCCGACGAGCAGCAGCACCACCGCGAGCATCACCGCAAGCCCGATGCGCAACTTGCGCACCCGTACTCGCTCCATCGACCAGGCGACGGCCTCGATTCCGTCACCGGCCGAGTCGTAGAGCGGCTCGACGAGTTCGTGGTCAAGGGCCACCACCTCACCGGCCAGGGTGTCCCCGACCCGGGCACCCAACGCGATCGCCCGGCGCACGGCGGCGGGAGCGGTGGCGGTGAGGGTCGGAAGCCGGAGCCAGAGTCCAATCCGAGCCAGCCGCCGGCTCAGCCTGGCCTGCGAGACCGCGGCTCCCCCGGCCACGCCGACGACCAGGGCGGCCACCACGGCAGCGAACGCCCACCCCTCGACGGGTAGGTTCTGGTGGCTCGCGCCGTAGTAGATCCAATGGCTGAAGGTGAGCGCGGGGACGCGCCCCTTGCCGTGACCGATGGCGGCGATCCCCGGGAGCCCGATGACGACGGCAACCACGGTGGCGGCCGCAGTCCAGCCCTGGAGCGCCCGGAGCCGCGGCTCCGCCTCGGTGAGCTTCTCCACGAGGAAGCCGCGACGCACCGCCGGGGTGCCGCGGCAGACGGTGACCAGAAGGCGGACGGCGTACAGCGCGGTCAGCACGACGGCGGCGACGGCCAGAACCGCAACCAGGTCGCGGACCCAGCCTGTCATGTGACCGCCGTTGGGGAAGCGGTTGAGCAAGATGGAGGACACCACGTCGTAGCCGACCAGGTCGAGGCCAGCGGCGGCCACGGTCCAGAGCCCGAGGCCCAGGCTGGTGCGGCGCATCCGCCGCCAGGCACCGCCCATCTCCCCGATGTCGCGAGTGCGGTAGGCGCGGGCGAGGCTGCCCGCCGTGACCAGGAGAAGGAGGCTGAGCGGCGCGCTGACGAAGGTGATCAGCAGGCCGGCGCTGTAACCGCCCGCTCCCATGGCGGTGATCGCGAAGGCAAGCTGCGCCGCCGCGGAGAGGAGCGCCACGCGGTAGATGTCGCGCGACACAAGGCAGGCGGTGCTCAGCCAGACAGCGCCCACCGCACCGATCACAGCGAGGACGCTGAGGACGTGCGGGGTGACCAGGAGGAGGGTGTAGATCCGCGCCAGCACTGCGACCCCGGCGAGCATGGACACGGTGATGCCGGCGAGCACGGGCAGCGGGGCCTCCCTCAGGCCGGTGAGCCAGCCCGTGAAGGGAGCCTGGGCGGCATGCGCGAGCGCGGCCACGACCAGGAGCACGGTGAGGATCACCAGGCTCCTGTACCCGACGTGGGCGACGGTGCCCTGCGCGGCGGCCTGCCAGGCGGGATCGAGAAGGCGGAAGTCGAAGACGTCGAGGGCTCCGCCGGCGGGCGGCGACTCGAGACCGATGGTCGGTCCTAACTTGTCGATGATGAACGCCAGTCCGAGCAGGAGGCTGGCGTCAGCCCCGAGGAGCACCGTGAAGGCGCGCCGGGCGGGAGAGGTCGTCTCCCGACGATGCCAGTAATGGAGAGCCAGGACGAGGGTCGTCGCGCTGATCGCTCCGAGGGTCAGCCAGACCTGGAAGAGACCGGGGCTCAGCACCAGGCCGAGCATCAGGGTCGCGAGCAGGGAGCTAGCCCAGAAGAAACGGCGAAAGCCGGCGTCGTGCTGGAGCATCGAGGTCCCGAGGCCCTGGACCGCGAGGAAGAGGAAGGAGATCAGGACCATGAAGCTGGCGCTCAAGTTGTCGACACGGACGCCGACCGCGACCTGGAAGGTGGACGGGAAGGTCACCGTCTCGCTCGGACCCGGAGTGAGCGAGAGGTAGTTGAGGGTCGAGACGTCGGGGGTGATGCTCGTCGTCTCGTGGGCCAGGCGATAGCCGAGCACGATCAGGGCCAGGATCAGGGAGATGCCCAGGAACGTCATGCACACCTGGGCCGCTCGCCGCGGGGTCTCGGCGACGAAAGAGGCGCCGCAGCCCGCCAGCGGGAGCAGCAGGATGATCCAGGCGTAGGTTCCCATCAGCGCTGCTCCCCCTCGGCGTCGCCGTAGGCGTCGGTGTCGAGGCTCTCGTGGCGGCGGTGCAGGAGCGCCACCAGCGCCGCGCCGACCAGGGTCAATGCCGCGCACACCACCACCGCCGCGAGCGCCACCACCTCCCCCTGGCCAGGCCCGAGGCTGCCGCCGTCGATGGCGGTGAAGCCTGCGAAGGCGATGACCGGGGCGAGCAGGAGGATGGCCACGCTGACCAGGAGGCCGAACGCATCCCGCCGGCTCAGGATCCCGAAGCCGCCGATGGCGAAGACGACACCGCTCAGCAGGGCGACGTGCCCCGGCCCGATGCTCATTCGCCCCCTCCAGTCCGCGCATTTTGGCGGCGGCGGCGAGCGGCCACCCGGTCCTCGCGCCGGCGGCGCATCTTCTCCTCTCTCTCCCGCCGAGCCCTGGCCCGCTGGTGGTGCTCGGCCTCGTCGGCGCTGGTCCGCCCGATGACCACCGCGACCACCACCGCGGCCACTCCGAGGACCACGAGAAGGCCCGCGGTCACCGGAGCCTGGTGGTGGAGGACGCTGCTCAACCCCTCCTTGAACCCCGACCCGAACCAGCCCCCGCGCGAGGCGAGCACCGCCCCGTCGAGGACGACCACAGCGAGCGCTGCAAGGGCGAGCCCGTAGACCCACCGGCTGAGCGGCAGTGGCTGGGCCCGGGGACCAAACCCACCTCGGCGGGCGATCTCGACCACCGCCGCGAGGGTGGCGAGCAGAAGGACGATCTCCAGGAGGGTCAGGAGGTACTCGCCGCTCACCAGAAGGAAGATGCCAATGGAGACCGCCACCGCCGCCGCCGCGATGGCGGACGGCACGGCGCCCCGGAGGAGGACCGCGGCCGCGCAGCTCAGGACCACGAGCACCCCCGCCACGTAGAAGCCGGCAGCGCTCATGAGCGACCGCAACCGAGGGGCTCGCGAGAGAGCTGAGGGGCGGGACGGCTGCTGGGGCGGGGCATCGCCGCGAGATTGTACCGGTGGGGGGCAGCCCCCCCATGATTCAGACGGAATCGTCCTCGTCGAGACCCCGCGGAGGCGGGGGTTTCCAGCGCTGCTCGGGCGGCACCACCCGTTCCACGAAGAGGATCAGGCTAAGCCCCAGGAGGCCGACGATCAGCCCCGCGATGGTCACCGTATCGAGGTAGAGCGGGATCAGGGGAACCTTGATCGAGAGATCCCATACGCTGGCGGGTCTGCCAGTCGCCGCCACCACGTTCCGCTCGCCGATCAGGCCGATCACGACCAGCGCCCCCCCCACCCCGGGGACGTGGACGAGCGCGTTCCGGTGGCGCACCGCGAACCAGAAGCAGTAGGCCGAGACCACGCAGGCAACCAGCACCGCGCTCGACGCGAGGACGATCTGATACCAGGCAGGACTCACGGGCCCGCCTCCTCGACGACCCCGCCGCCCACGACCTCGTCGCCCCGGTAGAGGACGACCGCCTGACCGGGGGACACCTGGGAGGCGGGCTCGACGAAGCTCACCTCCGCCATGCCAGACGAGGCCGCAACCACCCTGGCCGCGTGGGGTCGCCCGTGAGCCCGCAGCTGAGCCTCCACGTCATCCCCCGCCTCCGGGGGGACACCGCTCACCCAGCGACAGTCGCCGGCGCGCAGCCGGCCCCGCTGGAGGGCCTCGGCAGGTCCCACCACCACCCGGTTGAGTGCCGCGTCGAGCTCGAGGACGTACAGCGGGCTGGCGTCGGGCCGGTCGGGTCGGATGTCCAGCCGGCTTCGCTGCCCCACCGTATAGAAGGGGAGCCCGCGGTGCTCGCCGAGGATGCGCCCCTCCCCGTCGGTGATCGGGCCGGGACGGAACCGCCCGGCGAGGCGCCGGCCCAGCTCCGCGGTGAGGTCACCTTCAACGAAGCAGAGCTCCTGGGAGTCGGGCTTGGCCGCCGAGACGAGCTCCAGCCGAGCAGCCTCGGCGCGGACGTCTGACTTGCTCTCCACCCCACCGAGTGGGAAGAGCGCGGCGCCGAGCTGCGCCTGGTCCAGGCGGTGGAGGGTGTAGGCCTGGTCCTTGCCGGTCTCCCTCGCCCGGTGGAGCGTCCAGCTCCCCCCGCGCCGGCCGATCCGGGCGTAATGCCCGGTGGCGAGATGGGTCGCGCCGATGGCGCGGGCCCGGGAGAGGAGAACGCCAAACTTGACCCGCTGATTGCACCGAACGCAGGGGTTGGGGGTCCGGCCGGCCGCGTAGTCGTCCTCGAAGCCGCCGACGACCTCGGCGGAGAACTCACGCTCGAGGTTCCAGGTCAGGTGTCGGATGCCGAGGCGGTTGGCCACCCGGCGCGCATCCTCGACCGCGTCGATGGAGCAGCAGCCCCGGTCGCGCACCTGCTCGCGGTCGCCCGGCCACATCGCCAGGGTGATGCCGAGGGTCTCGACGCCGCGGGCCACGCAGCGGGCCGCGGCCACGCTGCTGTCGACGCCCCCGGACATGGCGACGGCGACCACGGCGCCCCGGGGCAGCAGGGCGAACGGGTCGGCCGGCACGACCGCGGGAGCGGCCTCACGGGTGGCGACGGTCATCCCTGAAAGCCTACGCGAGTTCGGGGCAGGGTCTCCGCCTCGGGTACCCGGCGCAATCGCCGGTCAGTCGACGCTGCCCCGGGCGACGACCCACTGACCCGGCTGCCCCGTGACCGCGCAGATCGCGTCGAAGTCGGCGTCGTAGTGGAGCAGGACCAGGCCGGCGCGCTCGGCGCAGGCGGCGATCAGCAGATCGGGAAGCCCGGCGATGCGGTGCTGGCCTTTCAGCGCCAGCGCGAGGAGCACCTCCTCGGCCCGGCGGAAGTCGTGCTCCTCAACGGCAACGCGCTCGAACGCCGCGTCGCGGTGCCGCCGGATACGGACCGCGTCCGCGTGGCTGCGGGCGCTGTACAGGACCTCCAACTCCACGATTCCGCAGGTCGCCACCCGTCCGTCCAGGATCGCCGGCTCCAGCACCTCGCGCACTGCCGGCAGGTGAAGCCGGCTCAGGGCGCTGGTGTCCGCCAAGTACCGCGCGATCAGCGCCACGCGCCGGCCATGACCTCGGGATCGCCGAGGTCCGTGCCGTCACGCAGCACCAGTTCGTCCACGGCGGCCCGCCGAGCGGCCAGCCTGGTCACCTCCCGGAGGGCGGCATCCACCGTGGCGGTGATGCCCCGCGTTCCCAGGACGGCCTCGGCCTGGCGGATCAGCTCGTCATCGACCGCGACAGTGGTCTTCCTCACCAACTCAGGATACCCGATCTTTCCAGGTCCGGCTATCCGTCGGACACCTGCACGGCTATCCTCGACAGCGGGGAAGACCGCGCACGCGCCTCTCGAGACGGGCCGAGCCCCCCGCTCAGCCGCCGGCGACGGCCGGGACGATCGAGATGTCGTCACCCGCGGCGACCGCGGTCTCGAGCCCTCCGCCGAAGCGGATGTCGGCGTCATTAACGTAGATGTTGATGAACTGGCGGAGCTTGCCCTCGTCGTCGTAGAGACGATCTCTGAAACCGTGGTGGCGGGCCTCGAGATCGGCCAGGGCCTCGGCCACGGTGCCGCCCTCGACCTCGACCTGGGAGCTGCCGGCGGTCAGCCGGCGCAGGGGACCGGGTACTCGAACATTCACAGGCATGGGCTGGAGTATACGGGCGCCTTCCCCATGCTCGCGACTGGCCGGCCGCGCCAGGTCAGGGGGCGGGCGGAAGCTCCACCACCAGCGGGCTGCGCTCGGCGCGGGCCGGAGCTTCTGCCACCAGGTCGTCGTAGCAGAGCTGGGACCACGACTCCATGCTCAGGTAGTGGCGGCGCATCTCCTCCAGGGTCATGATCTCGCCCTCCAGCTTCTCGGTCTCCCGCACCTTCACCGGGCCCGACTCGGGCTCGACGAGGAAGACGAGGCCGAGATGCACCCGTCCCACCGGGGTGGAGTCCTCGTTGAGGAGGGCGACCAGGCTGGCGGTCGCGGGCCAGGGGCAGATGATCTCCTCGCTCCACTCGCGGATCAACCCACCCACGACCGGGTCGAAGCGTTCACCGTCGCCGGGGTTGACGTGGCCCCCGACTCCCAGCGAGTAGAGGTTGTGCAGGCGACGTTCGCTGGAGCGGCGGAGCCGCCGGGTCAGCAGGTAGGTGTCGTCCTCGGGGTGGTGGACGATGCAGTAGGGGATGACCTGCTGCTGGGAGGGATCGTCCTCGACCAGCTGCCGCGGCCGGTACTCGCTGCACGCCCGGATGGTGCGGAGCACCCGCTCGAGCCCGCGCGTCACCAGCCCGTGCCACGCGGCTCCGGGGAATATCGTCGTGCGGGGGATGCAGAGGACATCCTCCTCGGCATGTGTGTGCACGGCGCCGAGCGCGGCGGCAGGCGACGAAACGCTCATGCCCTCCTCCGTGACGACGTGGGCCTGCGGTGATCGCAACGGTACACTGTTGGCGTCCTCGCGGATAGTTGACAGCTGAGGCCCCCTCACCGCTCGCTCCGGACCAGGTTGCGGAGCACGCCGATCCCCTCGATCTCGACCTCGACGACGTCGCCGTCATGGAGGGGTCCCACCCCGGCCGGTGTCCCGGTGAAGACCGCATCCCCCACCTCCAGGGTCATGCAGCGGCTGATGTAGGCGAGCAGCTCCCCGACGCCCACGACCATCTCGCGTGTGCGGCCGCGCTGGCGAACCTCGCCATTGACCCGGGTGGCGATCCCCACGTCGGCGGGGTCCAGGGTGACGACCCCGGGACCGAGGGCGCAGAAGGTGTCGAACCCCTTGGCACGTGTCCACTGCTCCTCGACTGCCTGGATGTCCCGGGCGGTGACGTCGTTGCCGCACGTGTAGCCGCGGACCGCCTCCAGGGCGGCTTCGGGCGAGGCATGGCGCAGGGGGCGACCGATGATGGCGACCAGTTCGCCCTCGTAGTCGATCCGGGCGAGCGAAGCAGGCAGCCGCGGCAGGACGATGGCGTCGCCATCCCCGATCACCGCCGACGGCGGCTTGAGGAACAGGAGCGGTTCGGGGGTCAGGGTGTGGTCGAGCTCGTCCACGTGCTCGCGGTAGTTCCGCCCCACGCAGACGATCTTGCCGGGGCGTTCGAGCCCACCCATCCGCCAGCCACCCTCCGTGACGTGCCGCGCGAGCGACGATTGTTCCATCTGGACGGTCTCGGACGACGCCGCGGGAGCTGCGATGCCCGACCATTGGCGGATGCCCGACGTCGCAGCCTCGGCCCCGCCCGCAGCCGGCATCGGCCGGCGCCGCCGCCGTGCCTGAGCTGCCCGAGGTCCAGGCGCTCGCCGAGATCCTCGACCGCCGTCTCCGCGGCCGCCGGATCGTGGCGTTCACGGTGCCGTCGATCGCCGCCCTCAAGACCTACGACCCGCCGGTCTCGGCGCTCGCCGGCCGCGAGGTCACAGGCGTGCAGCGCCACGGGAAGTTCCTCGACATCGAGGCGTCGGACGCCGCCGCGGGAGGGGCGCCGCTGCACCTGATCGCCCACCTCAGCCGGGCGGGGTGGGTCCGCTGGCGGGAGCGAGCCTCCGATGCCCGGCTGGTCCAGCGCGGACCGCTGGCGGCGCGCCTCCGCTTCGATGACGGCGCCGCCCTTGACATCACCGAGATGGGCACGGAGAAGCGGCTGGCCCTCCACGTGGTCCGGGACCCCTCCGACGTCGCGGGTGTGGGCCGGTTGGGGGTGGATGCGCTGGACGAGGGATTGGACCTGGAGCGGCTTCGCGAGCTGCTGCGGGCGCGGCCGGGCACGCTGAAGGCGGCCCTCAGCGACCAGAGCGTCATCGCCGGGGTGGGCAACGCCTACTCCGACGAGATCCTCCACGCCGCCCGCCTCTCCCCCTTCGCCCGCGGCGACCGCCTCGACAATGCCGCTCTGGCGCGGCTGCTGGCGGCGTTGCGCGAGACGCTCGGCTCCGCTCTGGAGCAGGCACGCGCGCTCGACATCGACGGGCTCAAGGAGGGCAAGCGATCGGGGATGCGCGTCCACGGACGGACCGGGGAGCCCTGCCCGGTCTGCGGGGACACGGTGCGAGAGGTGTCTCTCTCCTCGCGGTCGTTCCAGTACTGCCCCGGGTGTCAGACCGGCGGCCGCGTCTACGCCGACCGCAGGCTCTCCCGGCTGCTGCGCTGATCCTGGGCTCGGCCACCGTGACCGATTCCGGCACGACAGCCGTGAGCGCGATCGTCGCATGCATCAGGGTGCACGGCGCAGGGAGGGCTGACGGGGTCCGCAGCCGTCCTGAGTGGCCGCAGACCCCGCGCGACGGAGGATACGCCACGCCGCGACCTCCTGGGTCGGCGCGGACGACCCCTGTCGGCTCGCCGGCGGCGGACCAGCCCTACCCGGCGGAGAGGGCGGCCAGGTCCTCGAAGAAGCCCGGGTAGGAGATCGAGACCGAGTCCGCGCCCGCGATGTGGGTGAGCCCCGGACCCGCAGCGAGGCATCCGGCCACCGCGAAGGCCATGGCCAGCCGGTGGTCGCCCGCGGCATCCACCGCGGCCGGGACCAGCCGGGTCGGCCCCTCGATGACCAGCCCGTCGGGGAGCGCCTCGCAGGCCGCACCCATCCGTCTCAATCCCTCGGCCAGGTGCGCGATCCGATCGGACTCCTTGGCCCGGAGCTCGGCGGCATCGCGGATCTCCGTCACCCCCTCCGCCTGGGTGGCGAGCACCGCGATCACGGGCAGCTCGTCGATGAGTCGCGGGACCAGCGCGCCCTCGATCCGGGTCCCGCGCAGCGTGCCGCCGCGCACCTCAACATCCCCCACCGGCTCCACGCCGCCGGCGGGCTCGCGCTCCTCGACGTCCACCGATGCGCCCATGGCGCGGAGCACCTCGATGACCCCGTCACGCCCGGGGTTGAGCCCCAACTCGGGGCAGCGCACCCGCCAGCCCTCGCGCGCGGCGGCCAGGCAGAGGAAGAAGGCAGCCGAGCTGATGTCGCCGGGGATGCGCAGGCCGAACGGCTGTGGCACGCCAGGGGTGACGGTGACCCGGCCCTCGCCACTCACCACCTCGATGCCGCACAGCCCGAGGAGGCGCTCGGTGTGGTCGCGGGTCGGTGCCGGCTCGAGGACCGTGGTCGGACCGTCGGCGAAGAGGCCGGCGAGCAGCACCGCCGTCTTGACCTGGGCGCTCGCCACCGGAGGTTCGAAGGTGATCGCCCGGAGGGGACGCTGCCCCTCGATGGTCATCGGGGCCGTGCCCTCGGGGCTCAGCCGGACAGCCGCTCCCATCTCCCGGAGCGGCGTCGCGATCCGGCTCATCGGGCGCCGCATCAGCGAGGCGTCCCCCTCCAGGCAGGCGGTGATGGCATGCCCGGCGATGGCCCCGGCGAGCATCCGCATGGTGCTCCCCGAGTTTCCGCAGTCGAGGCGATCGCTCGGAGCGCTCAGGGCGTGGTCCGGCCCGTTGCCCTCCACCATGGCGCGACCGTCGTCGTGGATCCGGACAAAGACACCGCAGGACTCCAGGCACGACGCGGTGTGGGCGACGTCCTCGCCCGGCGCCAGGCCGCCGAGATAGGTGCGGCCGCGCGCCAGCGCCCCGAGGATGAGGGCGCGGTGGCTGATGCTCTTGTCGCCGGGCACCCGCACCTCCCCCTCCAGCCGGAAGATCGGCGCCAGGTTGATGGGGGGGCTCATGGGAGAGAAGTCGGAGAGAACATCGGAACGCTTACCCGGCCGCACCCACCCCGCGGAGCCCGCGGATGAACCGCTCCGCGGTCGCCCCAGGGTCGTCGCCGCCCGTCCCGATGGCGTCGAGCAAGGCCGAAGCGACCACCACCGCCTCGCAGTGGCCGGTGAGCGCCTCGACGTGCTCGGGACGGGAGATGCCAAAGCCGAGCGCCCGCGGCAGATCGGTCACCGAGCGCACCCGCGCCAGCAGGTCCAGCGCCGCGGGGCTCACCCGGTCGCGCGCCCCCGTGGTGCCGGTCACGCTGACGCAGTAGACAAAGCCGGCCGCGGTGGCCGCGACCCGCGCCACCCGCGAGGTCGGCGTGGTGGGCGCCACCAGGGGGATGTGCGCGAGCCCGTGGGCCCCGAGCGAGGCGGCCAATCCGGCCGCCTCGTCGACGGGCAGGTCGGGGACGATCACCCCGTCGATGCCGGCCGCAGCGCAGGCGGCGGCGAAGGCCTCGACGCCCATGGCGAGCACCGGGTTGATGTAGGTCATGGCCGCCACCGGGATGGTCAGGCCGGCCGCCCGAGCCTCGGCCACCTGGGCGATGGCGCGAGCCGGGGTCATCCCCTGCTCCAGGGCTCGCCAGCCGATGCTCTGGATGGTCGGCCCGTCCGCCAGCGGGTCGCTGAAGGGAATGCCGACCTCGGCGGCCAGGCTCCCCGCCCGCTCGTACGCGAGGAGGAGCGGAGCGGTGTCGCCGGGCCCGGGGAAGCCGGCCATCACGTAGGGGATGATCCCGGGCCGCTCGCCCGCGCCCCGCGCCGCGAAGGCTGCCTCGAATCTCCCCGCGGTGGCGGCGGTCACTGGGTCCCCTCCCCGGTGCCGCCCACGGCCCGGACGGTGTCGATGTCCTTGTCTCCGCGGCCGCTGAGGCAGACCAGCACCCGGTGGCCGAGGCCCAGCTCCCCGGCCCGCCGCTCGGCGACCGCCAGAGCGTGGCTGGACTCCAGCGCGGGGATGATCCCCTCCATCCGGCAGAGGCGATGAAACGCGCGCAGCGCCTCGCCGTCGGTGCAGGAGACGTAGCGCGCGCGCTCGGCGTCGCGGAGAGCGGCGTGCTCGGGCCCCACCCCGGGGTAGTCGAGCCCCGCCGAGATCGAATGCGTCTCACGCACCTGCCCGTCGGCGTCCTGAAGCAGGTAGCTGTAGGCGCCGTGGAGAACACCCGGCCTGCCCGCCTCGAGCGACGCCGCGTGCTCACCCGTCTCGATGCCGCGACCGGCGGCCTCGACCCCGAGCAGCTCCACGTCCTCGTCCTCGATGAAGGCGGTGAAGATGCCGATGGCGTTGCTGCCCCCGCCCACGCAGGCGACCACCAGGTCGGGGAGCGCCCCCCAGCGCTCCAGCGCCTGCGCGCGTGCCTCGTCGCCGATCACCCGCTGGAACCGCTTGACCAGGGTGGGATAGGGGTGGGGACCGACCACCGACCCGATCACGTAGTGGGTGTTCTCGACATTGGTGACCCAATCTCGAATGGCCTCGTTGGTGGCGTCCTTGAGGGTCCTGGACCCGCTGTCGACGGGCCTCACCTCGGCGCCGAGCAGCCCCATCTTGTAGACGTTGACCGCCTGGCGGTGGGTGTCCTCGCGACCCATGTAGACGACGCACTCGAGACCAAAGCAGGCGCAGACGGTGGCGGTGGCGACGCCGTGCTGGCCCGCCCCGGTCTCGGCGATGATCCGGGTCTTGCCCATCCGCCGGGCGAGCAGCACCTGGCCGAGGGCGTTGTTGAGCTTGTGGGCGCCGGTGTGGAGCAGGTCCTCACGCTTGAGCCAGATCTCGGCGCCGCCGCAGGCCTCGGTGAGCCGCCGGGCCAGGGTCAGCGGGGTGGGGCGTCCGGCGTAGTCGCGGAGCCAGCCGTCCAGCTCCGCGATGAAGGCGGGGTCGGCGAGGGCCGCGGTCATCGCCGCCTCCAGCTCCTCCAGCGCGGGGACGAGCGTCTCGGGCACGAAGGCCCCGCCGTAGACGCCGAACCGTCCGGCGGTGGTCATCGTCTGCCTCCCTGGGGACCGGCGGCATCCGCCGCCCGCATCCGGCGCGCCTCGACGGTGGCGAAGGCCTCCCGAGCCGCAAGCACGAAGTCTCGCACTCGGCCGGGATCCTTGACGCCCGGGCTCGACTCCAGCCCGCTGCTCGCGTCGACGCCGTGGGGACGGACCCGCTCGATGGCCGCGGCGACGGTGTCGGGGGTGAGCCCACCCGCCAGGATGATCGGGCGGTGGGCGGCCACCTCGGCGGCGGTCTCGAGGTCGATCGGGACGCCCGTCCCCCCGGGGAGACCTCCGGCGGTCCGCGGCGCACTGTCGAGCAGCAGCAGGCAGTCCGGCCACCAGTCGGTCGTGAAGGCGTCGCCCGGATTCGCGGGGTTGACGGCCCGGATCACGGTGACGTCGACGTCGCCCACCAACCCGCGGGCCACCCGCCCATGGAGTTGAACCGCGTCCAGCCGGTGGCGCCGGGTCAGATCCCGGCACCGCGCGGCAGTCGGGTCGACCATCACACCGACCAGGTCGGCACGCCCGGCGAGCGCGAGCCGGACCGCCTCCACCTCGGCGTCCCCGGCGTGCCGGGGACTGCGGGGCTCGAGGTTGACCCCCACCCAGTCGGCACCGGCATCGACGGCGCACTCGGCGATCGCCGCGGTGCGCACGCCGCAGACCTTGACGATCACCGAACGCCTCCGGCGGTGGCCGCGGCGGCCACCATCTCCGCACAGAAAGCAGCGGGGTCGGGGTGACGCATCAACGCCTCGCCGATCAGCACCGCATCCGCCCCCTCCCCCACCAGCCGGCTGACGTCGGCTGGGCTGCGCGCCCCGGACTCGGCGACGATCACCACCGTCTCCGGGGGGAGCAGGTGGCGCAGCCGGGAGAAGGTGGCCAGGTCGGTCCGGAGGCTGCGCAGGTCGCGGTTGTTGATGCCGAGGCAGCCGGCCCCCGCGACCACGGCACGCTCCAGCTCGGCCTCGTCGTGGACCTCGACCAGGGCCTCGGCGCCGGCCCGCCGCGCCGCCTCGATGCACTCGTCGAGGGCGCCGCCCTCCAGGACCGCGGCGATCAGCAGCACCCAGTCGGCGCCCAGCACCCGGGCCTCCGCGATCTGGACGGGATCCACCGTGAAGTCCTTGCGCAGCACCGGGATGTCGACGGCAGCGCGCACCCGCTCGAGGTCGGCGGGGGAGCCGCCGAAGTCCACGGCGTCGGTGAGCACCGAGATCGCTGCGGCGCCCGCCCCCGCATACCCCGCCGCCACCGCGGCGACATCGAGATCCGGGCGCAGCGAGCCGCCGCTCGGCGAGCGCCGCTTCAGCTCGGCGATGACGCGGCCGCCACGGAGCGCCTCGATGGAGCGCGCGGGCGGCAGCTTCTCCGCCGTGGCCCAGATCGCGCCACGGCCGCACTTGATCTCCTCGACCTCGCGCCGCTTCCGCTCCACGATCGGACCGAGGGCCCCGAGATCCGTGGTCATGAGGCCGCCACCCTGTCGGAGACGGGGATGGGGCACGTCGTCGAAGGTGGGGCTTGCGCAGGCGGCAGCGCAATGCCGCCGAGCACGAGGCGCGGACAGCGGAGCTGTCCGACGCCGGTCCCCCCGGAGACGATGTGCCCCATCCCCGTCACCCCCGCACCTTGAGCGGCGCCGATGTCATCTCCAGGAAGTTCTCGAGGATGCGGTAGCCGGCGTCGGTGCCGATCGACTCGGGGTGGAACTGGACGCCCACCACGGGGTGCTCGCGGTGGCGCAGTGCCATGATCACGCCGTCCTCGGTGCGGGCGGTGACCTCCAGGGACGCCGGCAGCGTGGCCGGCTCGACCACGAGGGAGTGGTACCGGGTCGCCGTGAAGGGGTCGGGCACGCCGGCGAAGAGGCCGGCCCCGTCGTGATGAACCTGGCTCAGCTTGCCGTGCATGATCGACGGCGCGCGCACCACCCGGCCACCGTAGGCCTCGCCGATCGCCTGGTGCCCGAGACACACCCCGAGGATGGGGATGCTGGCGCCGAGCGTGCGGATCAGCTCCACCGAGATCCCCGCCTCGGCGGGCGTCTTCGGGCCGGGCGACACAACCACCGCGGCCGGACGGCGCTCGCCGATGGCGGCCACCGTGGTGGTGTCATTGCGCACCACGACGCAGCGCGCCCCCAGCTCGCCCAGCCGCTGGACCAGGTTGAAGGTGAACGAGTCGTAGTTGTCGACAACGACGACTGAATCTCCCAGGTCCCGCTCGGGCAGGAGGAATTCCTCGTTCACGACCGGCTGCCCTCCGCTCCGCTCAGCGCCGGGCACACCGCCTCGGCGGCCCGGACCAGAGCGCGCAGCTTGTTGTCGATCTCGCGCGCCTCCTCGGACGGGTCCGAGTCGGCGACGATCCCGGCGGCCGCCTGGAGGTGGAGCCGGCCCTGGCGCACCACCGCGGTGCGCAGCGCGATCGCCGTGTCCAGGCTGCCCCGGAAGTCGAGGTAGCCGACCGCGCCGGCGTAGACGCCCCGGACCTCGGGTTCCAGCTCGGCGATGATCTCCATGGCCCGCACCTTGGGGGCACCGGTCACCGTCCCGGCCGGGAAGCAGGCGCGCAGCGCGTCGACGGCGGTGAGCCCGGGGCGGAGCCTTCCCTGGATGGAGGTCTCCAGGTGCATCACGTTGGCGTAGCGCCGCACCGCGGCGTAATCGCTCACCTGGACGCTGCCGATCTCGCAGACCCGCCCGACATCGTTGCGACCGAGGTCGACGAGCATCAGGTGCTCGGCCTGCTCCTTGGTGCTGCCGCGCAGCTCAGCCTCCATGGCGGCGTCCTCCTCCGCCGTGGTCCCGCGCCGCCGGGTGCCCGCGATCGGGTGGTAGTCGACCCGCCCGTCCGCGGAGACCCGGACCAGCATCTCGGGAGAGGTGCCGACCAGGGCGCAGTCGTCGGTGCGCAGGTAAAAGAGGTACGGGCTCGGGTTGGCCTCCCGAAGCGCGGCGTAGAGCGTGATCGGCGAGACGTCGAACGCCAGGCTGAAGCGGCGCGACACCTGCACCTGGAAGATGTCCCCGGCGGCGATGTATTCCAGGCACCGCTCCACCGCGGCCAGGAACGCGTCGCGGCTCAGGTTGGCCGCGCTGTCCGGGAGGGGCGCGGGCGCGGAGGGCGCGACCACCACGCTGGGGGCCACCGCGGCCGACAGGCTCGCGGCCATCGCATTCAGGCGGCGCACCCCCTGGGCATGGGCGTCGGCCAGGTCGGAGTCGGTCGGGATGTGGGTGATGAGGTGAACCAGCCCCTTCTCCCGGTCGAGGACGCTGCACGAGAGGCAACGGCCCCACCAGGCGTCGGGGAGGTCGAGGGGATCGCGCTCGGGTCGGGCGACCTTCTCGAAGCTGGTCAGCGCCTCATAGGAGAGGTGCCCGACCGAGCCGCCCGTGAAGGGCACGTCGAGGTCGTCGGGGAGCGCAACGCGCGGACCGGTGGTGAACTCCTGGAGGGCGCGCAGCGGGTCGGCGCACGGCACCGGGGCGGCCGGCTCCCCCTCCCCGAGGCGGGTGAGGCGCCCCCGGCGGACCCGGAACCTCTCCGGCCCGGCCAGGCCCGCGAAGGTGAAGCGGGCAAACTCCCCCTCCCCGGTCGCCGACTCGAAGAGGAAGGCTCCGGGCCGGTCCCCCACGGCGGCCAGCAGCCGCGGCCCGGTCATCCTATAGGCCGGGATGGTCCGCACCAGGGCGACCAGCTCGTGATCGCGCGCCAGCCGTCGGATCTCGTCGAGACCCGGACGCACCTCGGATTGCGAGCCCTCGGTCAGGTCGGCACCGCCGCGGCGGAGCCGGACCGCCCCGGAGGGGCCCCGGCGAGCAAGTTGCCGATCCGCTGGATGCCCTTCTCCAGGTTGGCCACGCTGTTGGCGTAGCTGAGGCGGAGATACCCCCGGCCGTGCGCGCCGAAGGCGGTACCGGCCAGTACCGCCACCCCCGCCTGGTTGAGGAGCGCGTGCTGCAGGGCTCGTTCATCCCAGCCGGTGGCCTCGATGTTGGGGAAGACGTAGAAGGCCCCGGCGGGCCGGTGGCAGCGGACTCCGGGGATGGCATTGAGCCCGTCGACGACGACGTCGCGGCGCTCCGAGAACTCCGCCATCATCGCCGACACCGCGGCGTCGGAGGCGGCACCCTCAAATGCCTCGACCGCCGCCCACTGGGTGAAGGCGGCGGCGCACGACGAGGTGTTGATCATCAGCGTGTCCATCCGCTCCGCCAGCTGGACCGGCATGGCACCGAACCCAAGCCGCCAGCCGCACATTGCCCACGCCTTGGAGAGCCCGTCCATCAGGAGGCACCTCTCGGCCATCCCGTCGAGGGAGTACAGCGAGACGTGCCGGCCCTCGTAGATGAGTCGCGAGTAGATCTCATCGCTCACCACGAAGAGGTCGTGCTCGATGGCGACCGCCGCGATCGCCTCGCAGTCCTCCCGGGTCAGCACTCCGCCGGTCGGGTTGGCCGGGCTGTTGACGATGAGCGCCCGGGTGCGGGGGGTGACCAGCGANNCGCAGCTCCCCAACGTCGAGGCGGAAATCGTTCTGCTCGCGGATCGGCACCGACACCGGGGTGGCGCCGACGAAGTTGACCAGTGAGCTGTAGATCGGATAGCCGGGATCCGGGAGCAGGACCTCGGCGCCCGGCTCGATCAGGGCGAGGAGGGCGAAGTAGAGCAGGTTCTTGCTGCCGGGCACGAGCACGATCTGCTCGGGGCCGGTCGCCACCCCGGTCTGCCGGGTGACGTAGCGGGCGGTGGCCTCGCGCACCTCCCAGATGCCGCTCGCCGGCGTGTAGTGGGTCGCGCCCTCCCGGAGTGCCCGGATCGCGGCTTCGCTGATGTTGGGCGGGGTGGCGAAGTCGGGCTCCCCGATCTCCATGTGGATGACGTCCCTCCCCTGCGCCTCCAGCCGCTTGGCCTGGGCCAGGGTCTCGAAGGCGGACTCGGTCCCGAGCCGCGACATCCGGTCGGCGATGCGCAGCCCGCTCACGCGGTCCCCCGCAGGGAGGGAAGGTCGCCCCGGGCCGGCTGCTCCACCACGTCGACGGAGTCCACGCGCGCCGAACGGGGGCCCTCGTGAAGTGATTGAATCAAAAGCTCCATCTGGGTGCGCGTTCCCTCGAACACGCACTCGACGGTCCCGTCGGGCCAGTTGGCCACGGTGCCGCGAACCCCGAGCTCGGTGGCCCGGAAGAGGACGAAGGCGCGGAAGCCGACGTTCTGGACGCGCCCGCTCACCGTCGCGTGGATGCGCAACTCATCCGCCATCGACCGATTATCCAAGAAGCGGCAACACCCAAGCCCGCCGGCGCGGGGTGGCGGGACGCCGCGAGTGCCGTGACCCCGCAGCTGCGGCCTGCTGCTGGGCGCGATCGGCGCGCTCGGCGCGTCA
>PLXL01000187.1 GCA_003153215.1 Candidatus Dormiibacterota bacterium | reverse complement strand
TGCAGCTGCACCTCGGGCGACGCGTCGCCCAGGTGGCGGTGGGCGACGAAGAGCGCCTCGAACGGGTGCTTGCGGCAGCTTGCCACGTGCCGTGCCATAAGGGCCTCGGCCCTCTCGTCGGCCGCGGCGTCGAGGTTCCGGTGTGCCTCGGGAACGTAATTGAGCCAATGGACGAAGTGCTCCGACAGGCCGTCGTCGAAGGCGAGCTCCGGAGGCGGCGGGGCGCTGGCATAGCCGGGACCGGAGTGATGGCTGGGATGGTCGGGCGGAGCGGGCGAGGTGGACATAGGCAGAATCATGGCCCTACCGGGGGGCGTGCGGCGGTCGGGCTCTCGGTGCCCGGTAAGCGATGATCAGGTGTGGCCGGAGCAGCCGGACTGTCGGTAGCCGGACGAGGAGGAGCGGGTGAGCCCACGCGAGCACGTGCGTCTGACCGGAACCATCGAGGTGGGCCTTCCGCCCGACCAGGCTTTCAGCCTCTTCACCCCGAGCGGTGAGCGGGTGTGGACAGCGGGCTGGAATCCCCAGTTCTCCACCCCGCATGACGGAGGAGCGCACGATGCCCGCCCCTGACAGCCCGGTCCGGGTCTGCCTGGAGACGGGTGGCCGCCTCAGCTTCGCCTCGGCCCTCGACTGGCCCGGTTGGTCGCGTTCCGGTCGCGGCGAGGAGGCGGCCGTCGAGACGCTCCGCGCCTACGCGTCCCGCTANNGAGCGCGCGCCTGTCACCGCCGGCGAGGTCGAGCGCCTGGTCCGCCTCATGGAGGCCGGCTGGGAGCTCTTCGACCAGGTGGTCGCTGGTGCGCCGGCCAGCCTGCGCAAGGGGCCCCGGGGCGGTGGCCGCGACCGGGACGCCATCGTCGATCACGTCGTTGGCGTGGAGTTGGAGATGTACGCCCGGAAACTGGGGCTCCGGCTCCCCCGACCGGCGCTGGATGACCTTGCCGCCCGCGCCGCTGCGCGCACCGCCCTTGCCAACGCCCTGCGGGCCACCGCCGGATCCGATCCCTATCCGGCCGGGTCCAAGGGGTGGCCGCCCCGCTACGCGATCCGGCGGATCGCCTGGCACGTGCTCGACCACGCGTGGGAGACCGAGGACAGGAGCGACCCCGCGCCGGGCGCCTGAGCGGAGGCTCGTCAGCCGTCCTGCCCGGACGCCGTCACGGGTCGGTCTGGAGCCAGCGCCGGAAGAAGGGGTTCGCCACCTCCCACCCCTCCGGCCTTCGCGTGATCAGCTCGCTCTCCTCGAGCGAGGCGAGTGCCTTGCGGACCGCGTTGGCGTTGGCCATCTCCACCTTGCGGAGGGCGGCCAGCCCGTATGGCTGGACGAGACCACCGGGGGCGGAGGCGAGGTGGAGCACCCGCCGGGCGACCGGGGCCAGGCGCTCGTAGCGCTCGGCGAAGGTGGTGGACTCCCGGCCCATCGCCAGGGCCATGCCGGCCTCCACCTCAGCGATGCCGATGCTGCCGCCCGCGACGTCGAAGGAGTGCTGCGCGAGCCGCTGGATGTCGTTGGGCGCCGGGCCGCCCATGGCGCAGATGCGCAGCGCCACCTCGGGGGTGAGGTGCTTGCGGCGCGCTTGCGCCCGGGCCACCAGGTACGGGGCCATCTCGCCGTCGGGGATCGGCCCCAGGCGGAGCAGCTCTCCCATGGCGAGGAGCGGGGCCCCCGGTGCGGTGGTCAGCCGCTCCATGAGGTGGACATGGCTGCCGGCGATGACATAGGAGACGGTCGGGCTCTCGTCGAGGATGGCCTTGAAGGTGCCCGTCAGTGCGGGGTCGACCTCGACGATCTGCTGGAACTCATCGAGGACGAGCCCGACGGCGTGGGAGGCCGAGGCCTCGGCGAGCAGCCGGCAGGCGTCCTCCATCGCGCCCGGCCAGTCGGTGTCGCGCATCCCCGGTTCGAAGAAGACGGTAACCCCGCCGGTGGGGGAGAAGTCCAGCCGCGGGCGCACCCGGAGGCGCTCGACGAGCCGTCCCATCCGGCGGGTGGTGCCGCCGTGCAGGGGGCCGGCGAAGATCCCCTGAGTGACGGCCTGGGCCACCTCCCTCCGGCTGGAGCAGCGGAGGAGGTTGACGTAGCCGACCCGGCCTCCCCGCTTNNCGCCGGTGAGGCGGTCGGCGATCAGCGCAAGCTCCTCCCGGCGGTCCGTGAAGTGCTCGGCGCCGGCCGGGGAGCCGAAGTGATACGGGGTGAGGTGTGTCACCAAAAGGTATGGTACCAATTGGTGACATGCCGGGTCAGCCCTCCGGGCGGCTGCCCTTGGGCACGTAGTCGAAGAAGCGCTCGATCGTCCCCCCGGACGTCCAGGCGGCGCGGAGCCGCGTCCGCTTCTCCGCCTGGCGCAGTGTGGAGAGCAGCATGCGGTTGAGCTCGCGGGCGCTGTCACCCTCCAGCCCGGCCTCGATGTGGAAGCCTCCGGGCGTCTCGGTCACGCCGGTCGGGAAGAGCCCGGTTACGACCGGCCGGACGCGATCCGGGTTGTCGCTGCTCACGTCGG
>PLXL01000162.1:8794-18388 GCA_003153215.1 Candidatus Dormiibacterota bacterium | reverse complement strand
GGCGCCTGAGGCACCCGGCCGCCGGCGCCTGAGGCACCCGGCCGCCGGGCCGGGCTGGGATGCGCCGAGCACCGCGGCCGCGCTCGGTCAACCGCGGAAGCCGGTGACGTCGATCCCCCAGCACGCGGTGGCGGTCTCACCGGGCTGCAGCGCAATCAGATCCACGCCGCTCCGAAGGGCGTTGGGTGGGCAGGTCATCGGCTCCACGGCCAGCCCACGTCGCCGATCGGCGGGCGACAGCCGGTCCCCGCGATCGCCGGGCGACAACTGGTCCCCGCTGAAGAGCACCAGCCACGGGTATGCGCGATCGGTCCAGATGACGAGCCGGCGCCCGTCCGGAGCCTCCAGCGAGACCCGGGCGAGGCCGTCGGGGTCGCGGGCCAGACCGGTGAAGGCGTTGTCGAGCTGGGTGTGCCCGATCACGCGAGGCTCCCGGAAATCAAACTCGGTGCCCGAAACCGGTTCCCTGCCGGTCGGCAGCAGCCGCGAATCGGTGCGGAGCATGGTGTCCGCGGGGAGGGTGAGGCGCCAGCCGTCGACCAGCTCGCTCCCGAGCGTCAGGTAGGGGTGAGCGCCGGCACCGAAGGGGGCCGGGACGCCGGAGAGGTTGGTCCCCGAGAGGGTCACGCCCAGGCCGCGATCGTCGAGCGCGAAGACCACCATCAGGTCCAGGCAGAACGGGTAACCGGGACTGGAATGGAGCCGGTGGCGCATCACCACGCGGTCGGTGGCGGGTGCCTCGGCTGTCCAGTTCGCCCAGCGGGTCAGCCCGTGGATGGCATTGTTGAGGTCCGCCTCATCGTCCAGGGGGAGCTGGTGGTCGACGCCCTGCCACCGATACCGGCCGTCACCGACGCGCCCGGGCCAGGGGAGCAGCAGCTGACCCCGGGCGTAGGGCGCGTGCTCGGTCACGTCGAAGCCGAGAATCGCCGGCCGCCCGCCCACGGTGTAGGCACGGAGCGTCGCCCCGACCTCGGTAATCACCGCCTCCTGGTCGCCGTGGACGAGGCGGTGCTGGAGCCCCGACGGCGGTTCGAGACCTACCAGCGGGGCCGGCGCGGAGGGGGCGGCGGCGTCCACCCTACCGACCTCGCCCGGTGGAGCCGTCACCGGCGCTGCGCAGGATCTCGCCGATATCGGCGAGGCCGCGCCGGGAGCCGGCGGTGGGCTTGGTCCGGTGGGCCAGCACCATGGGAGCCACCCCCTCGACATCCTGGAGGGTGACCCGGTCCCGCCCCTCGTGGGCGGCGACCGCCTGGGCGGCCTTGCGTGTGACGAGGTCCGAGCGGTGGCCGTCAACCTCCAGCTCGATGCCGAGATGGGCGATGGCGACGAGGATCTCCCGATCGACGGCCACGTCGCCGAGGGANNCCTCGAACGCCTCGCGGCGCTCGACGATCTCGACCCGCTGCCGGACATCCCGGATGCCCTCGACATCCACGCAGAGCCCAAAGCGGTCGAGGAGCTGGGGTCGCAGCTCTCCCTCCTCCGGGTTCATGGTCCCGATCAGGATGAACCGGGCCGGGTGGGACACCGAAACGCCCTCGCGCTCCACCGTGTTGGTGCCCATCGCGGCGGCGTCCAGGAGGACGTCGACGATGTGGTCGTCGAGGAGGTTCACCTCGTCGACGTAGAGGATGTTGCGGTTGGCCTCGGCGAGCACCCCGGGCTCGAACTCCTTCTCGCCCTTCTTGATGGCGGCCTCGATGTCGATCGACCCGACCACCCGGTCCTCCGAGGCGTTGATGGGCAGCTCGACCACCCGCATCTGCCGGGTGGCCCGAGGGAGCGTCTCGCCGCGCTGGAGCCGCTCGGCACACTCGTCGCAGCGGTTGGTCGAGGCGTCGGGAGGGCACCCGAAGCGGCAGTCGGCGACCACCTCCAGCTCGGGGAGGAGGCGCGCCAGGGCCCGCACCGCCGTCGACTTGGCCGTCCCCTTCTCCCCGCGGATCAGCACCCCGCCGATGGCCGGGTTGATGGCGTTGAGCACGAGCGCCTGCTTCATCGGCCCCTGGCCGACGATCGCAGTGAACGGGAAGATGCTGCGGCCGCGCTGCATCGCGCCATTGTTGCAAAGCCCCAGAGCGACCGGCCTTTCTCCGCGTGTGCATCCGCCCCATCGCCCGCCCCAACTAGAGTCCGGGGGATGGGAGAAACGGCGCAGATCGTCGTGCTGATCAAGGAGCCCGGCACGGCGAAGACCCGCCTGGCCGCCGCACTCTCCGGCGCCGAGCGCGTTCGCCTCGCCGAGGAGTGCGCCGTGCGAGCTCTGGAGGCCGCGCAGGAGGTCGCCGTCACCCTCGCCGTCTGCGGCGGGCCGGGGGCTGCCCACCTGGCCCGGCGGTGCGGAGCGGAAGCCCTGGTCGAGGAGCACCCCGCCGGCCAGAACCGTGCCGCCGAACGAGGCCTGGCCGAGGTGCTCGCCCGGGGAGGCTCCGGCTGCCTGCTGCTCAGCTCCGATCTCCCCCTCGTCGATGCGGGCAGCCTCCGCCGCCTTCTCGAGCGCGCCGAAGCGGTGGAGGGGCCGGTCGCGGTGGTGGCCCCCGCGCTCGGCCGCGAGGGGACCAACGCCCTCTACCTGCGTCCGATCGACGGATTCGACCTGCAGTTCGGTGAAGCGTCCCTTCCCCGCTTCGCCGCGGAGGCGAGGCGGCGGGGCCGGGAGCTGGTCGTCCACTGGGAGCCGGCGCTGGCCCTGGACGTCGACGAGCCGGACGACCTGGCCACCCTGGACCGTTGGCGGGCGACCACGGGAGAGCCCGCGTGACCGACGGGCCAGCCGGCGGTGTCGCGCTCTACGGCATCGAGGGGCTGCCTGAGATCGCGAGCGGCGACGACCTGGGCGGTTTGATCGCGGAGCGAGCCGCCCCGCTCCGCTCCGGCGACGTCGTGGTGGTGGCCCAGAAGGTGGTCTCCAAGGCGGAGGGAAGGCTGCTCAGCCTCCGCACCGTGGCGCCGAGCCCGCGAGCACTCGAGCTGGCCGAGCTGCTGCACGCCGACCCGCGGATGGTCCAGGTCGTCCTCGACGAGAGCGTCCGAGTGGTGCGCGCCGATCGCGTCCTGATCGTCGAGACCCGGCACGGATACGTCTGTGCCAACGCCGGCGTCGACCGGTCCAACCTTCCCGGTGACGACCTGGTCTGCCTCCTGCCGGTGGACTGCGACCGGAGCGCGGCCGGGCTGCGCCGGCGCATCGCAGAGGTCGTGGGGGCGGATGTGGGGGTGGTGATCAGCGACACCTTCGGCCGCCCCTGGCGGGTCGGGCTCTGCAACGTCGCCCTGGGCGTGGCCGGGATACCGGCAACGGTCGACTACCGGGGAAGCCCCGACGACTTCGGCATGCCCCTCCACGCCACGGTGGTGGCGGTGGCCGACGAGATCGCCGCGGCGGCCGAGCTGGTCATGGGCAAGACCAAGAGGATCCCCGCCGTCGTCGTCCGCGGGCTCGGCCTGGAGGCGTCCCCGGGCAGCGGGCGGGAGCTGGTCCGCAGCGCCGACCTGGACCTCTTCCGGTGATCGCGTGCGGGTGACGATACTGGCCGGAGGCACCGGCGCCGCCCGGCTCGCCTGCGGGCTGGCGCGCGTCCTGGCGCCGGGAGAGCTCAGCGTGATAACCAATACGGCCGATGACGAGGTGATGTGGGGACTGCTGGTCTGTCCCGACACCGACGCCGTCCTCTACCGCCTCGCCAGGCTGTTCAACGAGGACTCCGGCTTCGGGGTGCGCGACGAGAGCTTCCACGCCCTAGAGATGCTCGGACAGCTCGGCGAGCCGACCTGGTTCGGACTCGGCGACCGGGACCTCGGCCTCCACCTCCTCCGCTCGACCCTCCGCAACCGGGGGGCGAGCCTGAGCCAGGCCACGGCCGAGATCGGCCGGCGTCTCCGGCTGCAGGTGGCCGTCATCCCCATGAGCGACGACCCGGTGCGCACCCGGGTGGCCACCGACGCCGGCGAGCTGAGCTTCCAGGAATGGTTCGTCAGGAGCCGCTGCGAGCCTCCGGTTCGCGGGCTGCGCTTCGACGGCCTCGAGCAGGCGGTGCCGGCGCCCGCCGCGGTGGGGGCGGTGAGCGGGGCGGACCTGGTGGTGATCGGCCCCTCCAATCCGCTGCTCAGCATCGACCCCATCTGCGCCCTGCTCGGCCCCCACCTTCGACGCGAGCGAGTCCTGGCGGTCTCGCCGGTCGTCGGTGGCCGGGCTCTGAAGGGACCGACGGTCGCGATCATGGCTCAACTGGGCGAGGACCCGAGCGCTCTCGGGGTGGCGCGGCACTATGCGGCGGTCGCCGCCGAATTCGTCCTCGATGTCGCCGATGGCGCGCAGGCGGACGGAGTGAGCGCCCTGGGGATGCGCCCGCATGTCCTGGACACCGTGATGGCGGATGCCGAAGGTGAGACGCACCTCGCCGGAGAGGTGCTGCGGGTGTGGCAGGCTGCGGGGCGCTGAGCCGCCATCACCGCCGAGGCCGGATCCATGCGGGGACGGCGTGACCGCCTGACCGGGGCGGGACGAGTTTTGAAAGCCCAAACCATGAACATCGCGCCCGAGATGTCGTTCACGACTAGAACACCATCATCCGGTTGTGCCACTCCAACATCCGGCGCGTGACCCTACCGTCACGTCTGACGCGCCTGGCATGCCATAACTACTCCTGCATGATCAGACGTGCAACAGCCCGTGCGCGCCGTCGCAGACACGGTGATCGGAACGTGCTCGGAGGCCGCGTCGGCGCTGGCATGCGCGGCGTCCGGACGGCGAGCCGCCACCTCTTCGTGCGCTTGATCGCCGAGACCCTGGTGATCACCATCGCCGCGATGAGCGCGATCGTCCTGGTCTTGACGAGCAGCTCATCCACCGCCCTCACGAATTCGACGGAGGCGCACCTGGAGGACCTTGCGCAGTCCGCCGACAGCCGCCTCGACGCGTGGGCTCAGCTCGCCCAGAGTCAGCTTGCCGCCTATGCGGAGGGCCTCGCCACCGCCGCCATCCCCCAGAGCGGGGTGGGCCCCGTGTTGCAGAAGTACCTTGCTGAGACCGAGTCGACATTCAGCGAGCTGGACCTCGTCAGCAGCCAAGGCCTGCTGGACGCCTCCACCGCAGTCGGCGCCGCTCCCTCCTATCCACAGCCCGGAGCCCTCGGAGCCGGAGGTCTGGGAGCGACGATCCTCCCCGTGGCGCGGTCGGGGGGAGAGCTCTATTGGTACGCCTACATCCCGGTGATCATGGAGAGTGGCCACTTCACCGGCTACCTGGCCGGAGACATCGACATCGCGGCTGATCTCACCCAGGTCTTCGACACGGTCATCGCCAGCACGTCGTCGCCCATCGTCATCCAGGCCGTGGCGCCAGATCATCGTCTGGTCTTCAGCTCCCTGATGTCGGTGACGAACGCCGCGGCCATGGCCCAGGACGGGGCGCTGAGCCAAGTGGTCCACACCCCATCGGTGGACACCGCCC
Organism: Candidatus Dormiibacterota bacterium; assembly: GCA_003153215.1. GTDB lineage: Bacteria > Chloroflexota > Dormibacteria > Aeolococcales > Aeolococcaceae > Changshengia. The sequence goes on along the minus strand of PLXL01000162.1, from coordinate 12,930 downwards.
TGCGCACCGGGAGCCAACCCGGAGCACTTGGCTACGGGCAGGGCCACGGCGCGGCGATCGCCGGCTACGTGCGCGACGAGTCCTTCGGCTGGGCGATCACCGCCACCGAACCCTCGAGCGTGGCGCTGGCGCCGGTGAGCCGTGGGCAGGGGCTCGCCGCGCTCATGCTCCTGGGCGGGGTGGGCCTGCTGGCGATCGCCCTCTTCATCATCTCCTTTCGGATCACCCGGCCCATCAACCGGCTGGCATCGGCGACGCGCAGCATCGCCGCCGGCGACCTCTCCACCCGCGTCCGGCCGACCGGGACGGTGGAGGTGGCGGCGCTGGGAGACAGCTTCAACCGGATGGTGGACAGCCTCGTCACCCTGATAGGCAGGGTGCAGAAGGCCAGCAGCGAGATGGGTGAGTCGGCAGCCAGGCTCGCCGCCGCTTCGTCGCAGCTCGCCAGCACCACCCACGAGCAGAGCTCGGCCGCGACGGAGACCTCGGCAACCATGAGCGAGCTCGCCCGAGCCTCAGCCCAGATCGCCGAGAGCATCGATCATGTGGCGACCAGAGCGAGCCTGACGCAGAAAAGCCTCATGCAGGCCCAGGAGGAGATCCGCGCCACCAGCGACCGAACCGTGGCCCTGAGCGAGCGGGTGCGCGACATCAGGGGCATCGTGACGGTGATCAACGACATCGCCGGCGAGACCAACCTCCTGGCTTTCAACGCGGCCATCGAAGCCGCCAGAGCCGGGGCCGCCGGACGCGGATTCGGCGTGCTCGCCGACGAGGTCCGACGTCTGGCTGATCGGACGAAGCTGCTGTCCGAGGAGATCGACGAGATAACGAGAGGTGCCCAGTTGGAGACGGGAGCGACGGTGATGGCCATCGAGAAGGGGGTGAGCCAGCTCGAATCCGGGCTCCGGCTCATGGAGGAGGTCGCGGAGGCGAGCTCGCAGGTGCGCCTCGCCAGCGCCGAACAGTTCAGCGCAAGCGAGCACGTGGTGGAGGCGATGGAGCAGATCAGCGCCGCCGGCCAGCAGCTCTCGGCCACATCTCTGGAGATGGCCGATACGGCAGGCAGCCACGCCACCATTGCCCAGGAGCTGAAGGACGCGGCATCGGTCGCCGGACGCTCGGGCCGCGGTTAGAGAGGCTCAGGAGGGGAGCGCCGCTCGGGTGAGGGCCGGCCAGCGCCGGAGAAGAGCCTCCTGGAGGGCCTCGTCGCTCACTGAGCCGGCGCTGCCGGGCGCCCGCGCCGGACCCGGACCCGCAGCGACCAGCCGGCAGCGGCGATGGCGAGCAGCGCCACCACGTACACCAGGCTGTGCACGAGCATCAGGCCCACCGGGTCGGCGGGGAAGCCACCCGCCAGGTAGGCGAGCTGGATGGGGCCGTTCATGGGGAGGATGCCGTTGACCCACGCCCCTCCGCTGAGCGCCAGCTGGATGCCCACCAGGCCGATGATCACGAGCGTCCCCTCCAGGTCATGGGGCAGCACCGCAGCCACGGCGAGGCCCAGGGAGACCGCGATCGGGGGGACGAGAAGGCACGAGCCGAAGAGGGCGGCGACGGACACCGGCGACGACGCCAGGGTCATCGCCACCCCGACCAGCGCGGCGAATGCGGTGCCGCCGACGAGCAGGGGCAGGAAGCGTCCCAGCATCAGCTCGGCGGGGCGGAAGCCGATGAGCACCAGCCGTGGCTCGCCTCCCGTGCCGCCAGGACGGCGAAGAGGGCGGCGCAGGCCACCGACCAGCTCATCCCCAGGGCACCGAATTGGATCGCGCTCTCCCTGCTCTGGCTGAGCATCGCGAGGTAGAGGGCGATAGGTAGCGCGACCAGGATTGCCAGCGCCAGCCGCCGGCGGAGCAGCTGGCGACCCTGCATCTCGGCGGCGATGAGGGTGCGCTGCAGGAAGGCCTTGACTCCTCTCACCTCGCGGTCTCCGTAGGGGCCGGCGCGCGGCGCGACGGGTGGGTGAGGTCCACCACGCGGTCGACCCGGGAGAGCTCGCTGAGCATGTGGGTGACCACCACCGTCGTCCTGCCCGCGGCGCGCCACCCGGTGACGTGGTCCCAGAAGTTGACGTAGGAGCCGGTGTCGAAACCCTGGTAGGGCTCGTCGAGGAGGAGCACCTCCGGGTCACCGAGGAGGGCGAGGGCGAGGTTGAGCTTCTGACGGGTCCCGCCGGAGAGATCCTTGGACACGGATCCGTCGCCGACCGGGAAGTCGAGCTCCTCGAGCAGGCGCCGCCCGGCGGCGATCGCCGCCTTTCTGCTCAGGCCGAACCCGGCTCCGAAGAGCGCCAGGTGCTCGTCGGCATTCAGCAGCTCGAGCAGTCCGGGTTCCTGAGGGCAGTACCCGATGCGCCCGCGCTCCTCCACCCTCCCGGCGTCGGGACGGGTGATCCCGGCGCAGATCCGGAGCAGGGTGGTCTTGCCGCACCCGTTCTCCCCCACCAGGGCGACCACTTCGCCGTGATGAACGGTCAGGTCGCCGCCATCCAGGACGTGCTTGACCCCGTAGCGCTTGACGATCCCGGAGGCGGCAAGAAGCGGCCACCGCCCCCGGTCGGGGGAAGGGGCCGGACCCTCGGCGGTGGTCGCAGAGGCGGCCGTCACCGCCGGGCAGCGCGCAGGNNGAGCCACCGGCCCCGCCGGGTTCAGAGCGGAAGCGTCACGCCGCTGAGAGTGGCAAGGGCATGAAGTAGGCCCTCCTGGAGGTCCTCGTCATAGGCGGCCGGATTGGCACGCAGTGCCCGGCGCTCCTTGAAGTAGCGGCCGGAGACGGCCGCCGCCGGGTCGTCGCTGCTCGCCAGCCAGACCGGGGTGTCGGCCCCCTGAGGCAGCGTGCCGGGGGCGCCCGGCCCGCCCATCCTGGTCCTGATCCAGCCGGGGTCCACGGCGTTGGAGCGGACCTCCGGCCAGCGCCGCGCCACCGCGAAGGCGAGAAGGACGTCGCAGAGCTTGGAATCCGAGTAAGCTTGTTCGCCGTCCCATGGACCGCGCTCGTGCTGGAGGTCGCCCAGGTCCACCACTCCGTTCGCCTCCACCCCCGAGGTCAGGTAGACGAGCCGGGCGGGCCGCTCCATCAGTGCGGTGAGCAGGTAGGGGGCCAGCACGTTGACCTGGAAGATGAGTTCGATGCCATCGGCGGTGACCGCGCGGTGGGGTGCGCCGCCGGCCCCGGCGTTGTGGATGACGGCGTCGTAGGGGCCGTGACGGCCCGCAGCGGCGGCCAGATCACGGGCCTCCTCCAACGAGGCCAGGTCGCCGACGACGACCTCGGCGGCATCCGGGATCGCATTCCTCACCTCGGCGGCGCGGTCACTGCTCCGAGCGTGAACCACCACGCGGTGGCCCATGCGAATCAGGCTCCGGGCGGTCTCGCGACCGATGCCGTCCGCCGAGCCGGTCACCAACACACTGGTCATTCGAACCTCCTCAAGGGCAGTGGGCTCCCGCTCCCGGTCTGCTGCCTCTCCATCATCGGCTGCGCAGGCTCCTCTCCACGCCGGCAACGATCGCGCCCTGGGAGAGATCGTAGAGGCCGAGGTACTCGCCTCCGCTGCGCTCGGAGAGGTCCAGACAGGCGTTGAAACCGAAGCCGCCGAGGAGAGCGTGCCCGCTGAGCACGCCGGCGCCGGGGAGCTGGGTCCCGGTGGTGTCCCTCGCCGAGTCGATGATAAGCGTCCGGATGTGCTCGTGGCCGATCTGCTCGGCGATGCGCTGTGCCTCGACCAGCGGCTCCTCGCCGAAGAGCGAGATGTTTCCCCGACCGTCGGAGATGAGGACGATGAGGGGGTAGACGTTGGAGTCGCGCAGCCGCTCGGTCCGGACCAGCTTGAGGCCGGCCACCAGCCCGTGGGTCAGCGGGGTGGTGCCGCCGACAGTGAGGCGCTGCAGCCGCGCCTCGGCGAGGTCGACGCTGTTGGTCGGGGAGAGCGCGACCCGCGCCGTGCGGCCGGAGAAGACGACCAGTGCCACCTTGTCGCGGCGGACGTAGGCATCGCGCAGCAGCGAGAGCACCGCGCCCTTGGTGGCCTGCATCCGCTGCTCGGCGTCCATCGAGGCGCTCGCGTCCACCACGAACACGATCAGGGTTCCGGTCCGGCGTCGCCGGACCTTCTGGCGAAGGTCCTGCTTTTC
>PLXL01000162.1:0-8756 GCA_003153215.1 Candidatus Dormiibacterota bacterium | reverse complement strand
TCTCGTCGCCGGCCGTCTCCGCGCCGCGCTGGCCAGCCGACCTATCCCCGGTCTCCTGATCCGTCTCCGACGTCGACTCCTCGGAGCTCTGAGGCTCCCCGTCCGCGGTCGCGGTCTCCTCCCTGGCCTGCTCGGCCAGCTCCTGCATCCGCTCCCGCTGCTGCTCGGCCACCTTGGAGGAGCTGCCGCTCGACTGGCCGGGACGGTCGCGGCGCCGGTGCCGGAGTGCGAGATCGGCCGCGACCGTGATGTCCTCGACGGTCGCTGAGAGGGACTTGGTGGACGGAACCCCCGCCTCCGCGCTCGTCCCACGCTCGACCACCGCCTCGGCCTCGCGGAGTGCGCAGAGGGTCTGGGCGGTGCGGTTCACCACGATGTCGGCGCGGTGACCCATCGCCCCAGCGTCGATGCAGGCGAGGGCGATGAGCCAGCGCATCTCGGTGGGCACCTCGACGAGCGGCAGCAGCTCCTGGGCCTTGACGATGATCGCGCGCAACCGCGCCTCGTCCTCCTGGCTGGATCCCCGCTGGGTCCCGGGGTCCGCCTGCTGGGCGATGTCCCGTTCCATCACGGCGACCCGGTCGGCGACCGTGCGGAGCCCGACCACGTCGACGCAGAGGCCGAAGCGATCGAGGAGCTGGGGGCGGAGCTCTCCCTCCTCGGGATTCATGGTCCCGACCAGGATGAATCGCGAGGGATGGACGACCGACATGCCCTCCCGCTCGACGATGTTGACCCCCATGGCGGCCGCATCCAGGAGGACGTCGACCAGGTGGTCGTCGAGGAGGTTGACCTCGTCGACGTAGAGGATGTTGCGGTTGGCGTCACCCAGGACACCCGGCTCGAAGCTGCGCTCCCCCTCCTTGATGGCGCGCTCGATGTCGAGGGTGCCGACGACCCGGTCCTCGGAGGCGTTGATGGGGAGCTCGACCACCCGCATCGGGCGGCTGACCCGGAGGAGGTGCTCCCCGGCGAGCTGGCGGGCACGGCACTCGTCGCAGAGCAGGTCCCCGCTCCCCGGGCTGCAGGAGAAGCGGCAGCCCTCGACCACCTCGATCTCGGGGAGCAACCCGGCGAGGGCCCGCACGGCGGTGGACTTGGCGGTGCCGCGCTCGCCCCGGATCAGCACGCCGCCGATGGCCGGGTTGACGGCGTTGAGGACCAGCGCCATCTTCATCGGCTCCTGCCCCACCAGGGCCGTGAAGGGGAGGACCTCAGGAATCGCCATCCGCCGATTGTGGCAAGGACGGAGGGCGGCGGCTTCCGCTAGCAGCTCCCAGGCGCGTAGGTGTAGTCGGCCTGCGGCGTGACCATCGTGATGCTGCTTCCGCTGCCGACCCAGAAGCTCCAATTCCCCGTGTGATCGATCTCCACCGCGCTGGGAACCGCCGCCGAGGCGGGCTGGCGGCTGGATTGGACGTACTCCTGACCCTTGAAGCTGATCGCCGCCGGTGCCTGGTCGGGGTCGGGCGCCGCGGAGGCGCAGCTCCCCGCCTGCGCGAGGTCGAGAAGGCTGAGGCTCCCCGGGTCGGGATGGCCCGAGCGCCAGGGGGGCGGCGGCCCGGAGCTGCCGCAGCCGGCCACCGCAATCGCGGCGAGCGCTGTCGCGAACGCGATGGCGGGGAAGGGGCGCCGCCGCCTCACGTCCGCGCCGCTCGGAGCCGGGGACGGCCCGCGCCCGGGGACGGCCTCACGGGCGCTCCCCGGCGGCGGGGAGGAGATCGGCGGCGATGGTGGCGCGCTGCTCGTCGCTCAGCTCGGTGCTCGCCGAGTAGCGCGGATGGACCACCCTGAGAAGCACCCGAGCGCCCTCGATCCAGGCCTCCCGCTGGCTGGCGGACAGCTCGAAACGGAGGTAGGCGACGGGCGCGGCACCTGTGGCGGCCGCGTGGAAGGGGAAGGCCGTCGCCGGAACGTGGCTGCCGTCGACCTCCAGCTGGACGCTCTCGGCGATGCCCTCCAGCTCGGGTAGCACGGAGGCCATCTCCGCGGCATCGGAAACCTCCAGAAAGAGGGTGGCGGCGAGCCCTCCGGCGGGGGCCAGCAGCAACCCGAAGCGCCCTGCCTCCTCCTTCACCCCCTCCGCGTCCTCGATCCGCTCCGACCGGAGCGCCTCCTCGGCGGCGGCGGCGAGCGTCTCCGGGCTCTCGAAGACGACGCTCATGAGGTCACCCAAATCGACACGCCGGCGGCGCCGGAGCTCGATGGCGTCGGAGCGGGCGTCCGCGCGTGCTCGCTCGTAGGAGGCACCGACGCGGAGGTCCCGAGGATCGAGGCTCATCGCGCGTCCCCGCCGCGCAGGCGGGCGCCTCGCCCCGGATCCGCCCCGATGGCCGGCGGCAGCATCGCCACAGGCCCCGCTCCGATGAGCTGCACCTCGCCCTCCACACCTCCGTACGTCACGCCGCAGCATAGCCGGGCGAGCGGTCCGGCGACCCGAGCCGGCGGGTGCACGGAGACCTCCCGTCTGGCCGGTGATCAGGTGCGGCTCGCGAGGGCTCAGGCCGCCGCGGTCGCCCCCTCGGTCTCCCAGGCCTCGACCTCGCGGAAGGAGAAGTGCGACCGGGCGGTGAGGATGATGTGGTCGAGAAGGGGCAGTCCCAGCAGGCGGGCCGCGTCGCGCAGGGCCACGGTGACCAGCCGGTCCGCCCGGCTGGGCGTGACCTCCCCGCTCGGATGGTTGTGGGCGACGATCAGTGCCGCCGCCCCGGCACGGAGCGCGGGGGCCAGGACGTCTCGGGGCAGGAGGCGCGCGCTGTTGAGTGAGCCGGCGACCACCGGCTCGACAGCGATCAGCCGGTGCCGGGCATCGAGAAGGAGCACCCAGACCTCCTCCCTGGTCAGGGTGCGCAGACCCTGGAGGAGGTGCAGGGCCGCACCCGGCGTGGTGACGGCTGGACGCTCGTCGGGATACCAGCGCTCGGCCAGCTCCCAGAGGGCCGCCAGCCGAATCGCCTCGCGTGGGGGGACCCGGTGGTCGCGCACCAGCCCGCTGGCCCCCAGCGCCCGCCGCTCCCAGAAGGGGAGGCGTGCCAGCCGGCCGGCGGTGGCGAGAAGGGTGGCCGGCGGCTCGGCCCCACCGAGGACCTGGGCGATCAGCTCGTCCTCAGGACGGCTGCTGCGGCTGGCGTCGAGGTGGCGGAGAAGGGCCTGGGTGCTGCGGGAGGTGTCCACGGACCAGAGTGTAACTTATGAGTGTATTTGCGTGCAACTAGCTCGCGGCTCGGCCGGTTGCCCCAGCGAGCGGTCGAAGAAGTCGATCACCCGCTCCACGTAGGCGGNNGGAACTGAGGCGTCGGAGTCGCCGTGGATGAGGAGGAGGGGCCGGGGAGCCAGGCGGGCCACCGCGGTGACGGGACGGAAGTCGGCGAGCCGAGCCCCGGAGCGCCGGGCCATCAGGGCCATGACCGGGTCGGCCAGCACCGGCGCCGGGAGGCGGAGCTGCTGGCGGATGCGCTCCTCCAGCAGGTTGACCGGGTCGGCGAAGGCGCTGTCGGCGCAGACGGCGCGCACGCGTGGGTCGCCGGCGCCCACGCTGATGGAAACCGCCCCTCCCATCGAATAGCCGAGGAGCCCGATCGGGAGAGGTCCCAGACGTTCCCAGACGGCGTCGAGAACTGCAATCAGGTCGCGACGCTCGTTGGCGCCCAGGGTGTGCGGGGCGGCGTCACTGCCGGGCGTCCCGCGCCACCCGTAGGCGACGACCGAGAAGCCGGCCCGGCGCAGGGCGGCACCGATCCCGAGGACGTCGCTGATGTGACCGCGGTAGCCCCCGCTCACGACCACCACCGCGTGGCGCGTGCCGGGCAGGAGCCAGGTGAGGAGGCGCAGCCGGTCCGCGGTCCGGACCTCGAGCTCCTCGTAGGCAAGCTCGAAATCGGCGGGGGTCAGCCGGCGGGAGTCGCGGTGCGTCCGGGGGAGCCGGCGGAACGTCCGCCAGTAGACCAGCCCGCATGCCGCCGCCCAGCCGGCCGCTAGGGCGGCGACGGAGCGGCCGAGCAGCGAACGCCCTCTCAACGGTAGAGGAAGGAGAGGACGACGAACACGGCGGCCAGCCCGGCGGCGAGGACGGCGACGGCCACCCAGCCCGATCCAAGCGTGAGGAGGCGGCGGACGCGGTCCTCGGGTTTCCTCGGGAGAGGGGTCTCGCCCGGTGCCGGCTCATCGCGATCGACGCCCGCCCGGACGACCATGAACTCGATGCGCCCCGCCGCGTCCTCGGGGATGTCCACAGGCGTGACCAGGGCGGGAAGAAACGCCTCACTCCGGCGCCGGCGCTGGCGCCGGATGTCCGCCTCGTGGCGGGAGCGCTCCGGGAGAGTAAGCGAGTCCATCGATGAGGCGAGGACCGGCACCCCGGGCGCCGAGGCGAGTGCAAACTCAGGGATGGCCATCTCGGCAGCGGGCTCGGGCGCCTCGGGCTCCGTGTCCGCAGCGGGCTCCTTCTCCTCCGCCACGGCTGCGGGCTCCTCCTGCTCGACGTCCTCCTCAGGCTCCTCCGGCTCGCCGTCGAGATCGGCGGCATCCCCTCCAGTGATGAGGGGCTCCTCATCCGGGGCGCCTGAGGTCTCCTCGGGCTCGGCTTCCTCGAGCGGGCCGGCCTTGATCGACGCCCGACGCGTCATGCCTGGCCCGGGGACGCAGCCGGGGCAGTCCGTTCGAGGATCTCGAGGGCCAGCTTCCGGTACGCCTGGGCAGCCTCCGAATTCCGCGCGTAGGCGGTGATCGGCGCCCCGGCCATCGCGGTCTCCTGCAGCTTCACCGTCACGCGGATCACGGTATCGAAGACATGGAGGCTGGGGATCTCCCGGATGCCCTCCAGCATCTGCTGGCTGAACCGGGTGCGCAGGTTCACGAAGGTCGGCAGCAGACCGAGGATGTGGAGGTCGGGGTTGAGCTGCTCCCTGGCCGCCTGGAAGGTGCGCAGCACCTCCTTGAGCCCCTTCATCGCGTAGCCCGACATCTGGAGGGGGACGAGTATCCAGGCAGCAGCGCCGAGCGCGCTGATGGTGTGAAAGCCGAAGTTGGGCGGGGTGTCGAACAGCACCACGTCGTACGCACGGAGACCGGCACCCCGGTTGAGGGCATCGCGGAGACGCAGCTCGCGGCGGACGGTGGTGGCCATCTCCGCCTCCACCGCACTCAGGTCGGGATTCGCCGGGATCAGGGAGACCCCGTCCCACTCGGTGGCGAGAGTCACCGCCTCGGGAGACACGGTCGGGTCAACCAGAATGTCGGCGATCGTCCTCTTGAGCTGATAGGGATTGAATCCGAGCCCGGAGGTCAGATTCGCCTGAGGGTCGACGTCGATGGCGAGCACCCTCCGGCCCAGCTCGCCGAACGCGCCGGCCAGGGCGGCGCAGGTGGTCGTCTTTCCGACCCCCCCCTTACCCGACACGCACGCGATGGAGATGGGCACGAGGGGCGGCTCACCGCTGGCGCGGACCGGCCGGCGGCGCGAGGGAAGGCGCCGCCTGCCAGACGCGATTGAGCGAGGCCTGAAGCGAGGCCACGTACAAGAGACCTCCGACGACGGGGAGGAGGAGAAGGCAGGCACGAGCCACCGGGCGGAGCTGCCGATCGGGGCGGACTCCGACCCGCTCCTGGACCAGCCGGGCCCGCTCGAGCGTCATCACCAGCGCGACGACGGAGAACGGCAGGAGAAGCGTCAGGTAGGGGACGGCGAGCAGTCCGCCGAGCATCAGGTCGTGCCAGGGAACGGACACCCCCAGGACGGAGGGCCCGGCGGCCAGGCGGGCCAGGGCCGGACCGACCCGAAGAGCGTGGGCGACGATGATGACGGCTCCGGCCAGCGTGCAGAGCAGACCCGCAAGCCAGGCGAGGGCCACGCCGAAGGACGACGCGCCGGGACGGACCTCGAGGCGAGCGTCGAAGTCGGACATCTCGCGATTGACCCGGGCGTGCCAGGAGACGCTGTAGGCGCCGAGGGTGATCACCGAGAGGACGGCCACGGCGAGGGGGTGGCGCCGCGTCCCGGCCGGCCCGAGAGACGGCGCGCTGAGAAGTTGGACGGCGGGGGATGCCGCGGGCCGAGTGGCACCCGGGGCGCCCGTGGTCGGGGGCGGCGGAGGTGGAGGCGGAGGAGGGAAGGCGGCGGCCTTGCTCCCGGCCGCAGCGGCGGGTGAGGGCGCCATCGGAGGTGCCGGAGGTGCCGGTGGCGCAGCGACCGACGGCAGTGCGAACGTCCAGGTGGGCACACCCCGAACCGACGCCGAGGGCTCGTCGTCGGAAGCGGCAGGCGGCTCCAGCGCGGCCGCGGTCTCCGGAGGTAGGGGGGCAGCGCGCAGCGTGGCCACGCTCGCCGGCTCCGCCCGGTCGTCAGAAGGGGCGGAACCGGCCAGCCCGGCCTCCACCTGCTCGGCCTCAGCCATGGGCTTTCTCCTGGATCCCTGGTGTGACGTTGGTCGCGGTGGCTCCGGGTACTGGATTCGAACCAGTGACCTTGCGGTTAACAGCCGCCTGCTCTACCGCTGAGCTAACCCGGAACGGATCGAATCGGGATTATAGGGGCGAATTGGGTCCGCGGCTCGATCGGCCCCGTTCGCGGGACCGTCAGCCGCGAGCAACCCAGCGCCGGCCGAGGCGGCGATGGACGGCGCCGCGCCTATTCCAGGTAGTCCTTGAGCTTCTTGCTGCGCGACGGGTGGCGGAGCTTGCGCAGCGCCTTGGCCTCGATCTGACGGATGCGCTCGCGGGTGACGCCAAAGCGCTTGCCCACCTCTTCGAGCGTCCGTTGATGCCCGTCGATGAGACCGAAGCGCAGCTGAAGCACACGACGCTCGCGGGGCGTCAGAGTGTCGAGGATGTCCTCGACCTCGGTGCGCAGCATGGTCAGCGAGGCGGCATCGCTGGGCGCGGTCGCCTCTTTGTCCTCGACAAAGTCGCCGAGGTGGGAGTCCTCCTCCTCGCCGATCGGGGTCTCGAGGGAGACGGGATCCTGGGAGACCTTGGTGATCTCGCGGACCTTCTCCGGGGTGATGCCCATCTCCTCGGCGATCTCCTCGTCCGCCGGCTCCCGGCCCAGCTCCTGGAGAAGCCGGCGAGAGACCCTCACCAGCTTGTTGATGGTCTCCACCATGTGCACCGGGATCCGGATGGTGCGCGCCTGGTCGGCGATGGCCCGCGTGATGGCCTGCCGGATCCACCANNAGAACTTGAACCCCTTGTGGTAGTCGAACTTCTCGACGGCCCGGATCAGCCCCATGTTGCCTTCCTGGATCAGATCCAGGAAGGACATGCCTCGGCCGATGTACTTCTTGGCAATGCTGACCACAAGCCGCAGGTTGGCCTCGGTGAGGGCGTTCTTGGCCTCCTCGTCGCCCTGCTCGATCAGCTTCGCGTAGGCGACCTCCTGCTCAGCGCGGAGGAGCGCCACCCGACCGATCTCCTTGAGGTACATGCGCACCGGGTCGTCAAGCGACACGGAGTCGATGGCCTCGGCGGTGGCCACCAGCTCCTCGTCGTCCTCCACCACCTCGAAATCCTTGTCGCCGTCGGTGACCTCGATCCCCATCTCGCGGAAGGCGTGGAAGATGCGCTCCAGGTGATCGGGCTCGACATCGATCTCGGGGAAGGCGGCGAGCACGTCATCTGGGGTGAGGTAGCCCGCCTCCTTGCCGCGCACGATGAGCTGTTCGGCAGCCACCACCAGCGGGTCGGGGGCGAGCACCCCCGCGGCTGACGAGGCGCTGGCTCCGGCGCGGGGCGCGCTCGGCTGCGGCAGGACGCCCGCTCCTGCGGGAGCGGGGTCGATGGGGTTGTCGGAGGGCTTCGCGGAGGTAGTCACTGCAGAGGTCTTCTTCACCGATGGCATTGGGGCGGATTGATGATCGGACGGTGTCGCCTCGGGGGCGGCGACGGCGTTCGGAATTAGGCTCGTCGCGGCACCTGCCCCGTCTCGTGGTGCCGCTGCGCCGGGGGTTGGAGGAGGATGGTAGTCACCCCCCGGACGAAAGGGGGCTTGGGCCCGGGCACCTGCCTTCACCGCGGGCGCATCCGCGGCAACAGGTGCCGCGAGGCGGGAGGCCACGGGCGACATCCCTGATTGTGCCTGTTTCGGTGCCTTTTCAGACGTGCGGTGCACAGAAGTCACCAGCGGAGGCCGGTGTGGTCCGCCGGATGAGGGGCGCGAGGCCAACCCGTCGGAGATCGCAGGCGGCCGCGCTGACCTCTTCGGCGCGACGGGCGGTGGAGCGCCGGCCCGAGCACTCGGGGTCGGCGTGGGCGCCGTCCTGGACCCCCGGCCGGCAGAGCGGGGCGCGGCGCGCCCACCCGTCGGCCGCGCGACCGGCGATCGCTCCGACCGGCCGCCGGGGCGGCGGGAGGGAGCCTGCACGGGGACAGCGCGGGAGGCAGAGGGCTCTCTCGAGGGCTTGCGGGGGGCCGAGTCCGGCCTGCGAGCGGCGGAGGCCCGCTTCCGGCCGGCGGAGGCGGAGGGCCGCGAGCCAGGCTTGCGGGCAGCGGAGGCTGCATCCCGGGGGGCGGGCTTGCGAGTTGTGGAGACGGACGGCCGCGAGCCGGGCTCGCGGGCAGCGGAGGCTGCATCCCGGGGGGCGGGCTTGCGAGTTGTGGAGACGGACGGCCGCGAGCCGCGCCTGCGGGCGGTGGAGACGGACGGCTGCGAGCCGGGCTTGCGGGCGGCGGAGGCGGGAGCCCGAGGGGCGGCCTTGCGAGTTGTGAAGACGGACGGCCGCGGGCCGGGCTTGCGGACGGTGGAGGCGGGCTTGCGCGGGGTG
>PLXL01000093.1:391-2688 GCA_003153215.1 Candidatus Dormiibacterota bacterium | reverse complement strand
CCGCCGGCCTCGTACATGGGCCGCGGCGTCGGCAGCTGCCACAGCGAGAGCCCCAGGGGCTTCATTGGGTCGGTCATCATCTGCTGATGACCGACGGAGACGTAGACACGTTTCTCTTGATCGTTGGCCGCGGGGATGGGGAACAGCGTGGTGATCGGCCGGCTCTGGACGATCTGGAACCCATCGTCGACCAGGCACCATTCGATGTCCTGAGGGTGGCCGAAGTGCGCTTCGATCCGCCGGCCCAGCTGCGCGAGCCGCACGACCTGCGCATCGGTCACCGCTGGCTGCTCCTGACGCTCTGGCTCGATCGCCAGTTCCTGCGTCCCACCTGCCGGCGAGGCGTGGATGGCAAGCTGCTTGGTGGCGACTGCCTTGGCGACGACTTCACCGTCCCGCACCTTGTAGACGTCCGCGTTCACCAGGCCTGAGACCAGCGCCTCGCCGAGGCCGAAGCTGGCCTCCACGTAAGCGACCTTCCGGTTTGACGTGACGGGGTCGGCCGTGAAGAGGATGCCGGCCGCCTGGGGGAAGACCATCTGCTGCACGACCACGGCCATGTGGGCCTTCTGGTGGTCGAAGCCGTTCCGCAGGCGGTAGGGTCACGGCCCGCTCGGTGAACAGGGAGGCCCAGCACCGGCTGACGTGCTGGAGGATCGCCGTCGGGCCCACGATGTTCAGATATGTGTCCTGCTGGCCTGCGAAGGAGGCCGTCGGCAAGTCCTCCGCCGTCGCGCTGGATCGGACGGCGTAGGCAGCTTGCTCGCCGAGCCGGGCGACCGAGCGGGTGATCGCCGCCGCCAGATCGTCAGGGATGGCGATCCCTTCGAGGGTCCGGCGGATCTCCGCGCTGAGCGTGCGAATCGCCTCCAGGCCCTCCGGGTCGAGGCGCGACAGCCGATCGAGCTGAGCGTCGATCCAAGGCACTGTTGTCATGATCCGCCGGAAGGCGTCCGTCGTCACGCAAAAGCCAGCCGGCACGCGAATGCCTTCGATCCGCGAAAGCTCCCCCAGGTGCGCGCCCTTGCCGCCGACGAGCGCGACCTGCGCCTTGTCGATCTCTTCGAGACCCAGCACGTAGCGCTCGATCATCGCGATACCTCCAGGGTGGCCGTGCTCCGTTGCACTGCGGTGGCCGGCTGAGCCTGCGGCATGGTCGCTCTGCCAGTTCTCGACGATGGCCCGGAGCACAGGCGCGTTCGCGTGTCACAGGCGGGCGCCGGCTTGCGTGCCTTGGCGGAGCGCTTTGGCCGGGTCGGCGAGGTGTCCGAGCCATGGGNNCCCCCGCAAGACACGGACGTTGCAACTCCCAGTGCCAGGTTCTGGTCCTCAGCCGGAGATTCTGCGGCACGGCTCGGGTATCGTCCAGCGACCGCAGGGCCCCGCCTTCGGGTGGGGTCCCGGCGGGCCCGCTGAAGCACGTCCCGAGAGGCGGGGCAGCGCCACGAAGGCGGCTGGTAAGCTCGCAGGCCATGGAGGTCCTTCCATCGTTTGGTCTGGAGGGGCAGGTCGCGCTGGTCACCGGAGCTGCCCGGGGATTGGGCCGAGCCATCGCCGTGGCCCTGGCTCATGCTGGCGCCGACGTCGCCGTGGGCCTGCGATCGCTGGATACGGCAGCGGAGGTTGTATCGGGAGTCGAAGCACAGGGACGGCGATGCCTTCCACTAGCGATGGACGTGCTCGACCTCGACCAGGTGCACTCCGCGGTGCGGGAGGCAGCCTCCGAGATGGGGCGCCTCGACATCCTGGTCAACAGCGCGGGCCTCGGTCCATCGAACCTCGCGGTGGATGTGACGGTGGAGGACTTCGACCTCACCGTCGATGTCAACCTCAAGGGGACCTTCTTCGCCAGCCAGGCTGCCGCTCGAATCATGATTCCGCAAGGATCCGGGCGAATCATCAACCTCAGCAGCCAGGCCGGATTCGTGGCGCTGCCCACGGAGTCTGTGTACTGCATGACCAAGGCGGCCATCGCCCATCTGACCAAGTGCCTGGCTATCGAGTGGGGTACCCACGGCATCACCGTCAACGGGGTGGCGCCCACGTTCATTCGTACTCCTGGCACGAAGGCCGCGCTAAGTGACCCGGCCTTCGAACGTGACGTGACCGAGCGTATCGCCGCCCTGCACCGCATTGGGGAACCCATGGACGTGGCGGGTGTGGTGGTCTTCCTCGCCTCACCGGCCGCGTCACTCATCACTGGCGAGACGATCCTCGTCGACGGTGGATGGACCGCCCGCTGAGCTAGCAGCGTGCCCGGCGGCCTCAGGAGTGCGACGAGCTGGCTGGCCTCTACT
>PLXL01000093.1:0-264 GCA_003153215.1 Candidatus Dormiibacterota bacterium | reverse complement strand
CATCCTCGGGCTGGACCTCGCCGGCACCGTGTCCGAGGTGGGCCCGGACGCGGCCGGCTTCGCTGTCGGCGACGAGGTGTTCGGCCGCGGCCAGGGCGCCTACGCCGAATATGCCACCACCCTGGCGCAGTCGATTGCCCGAAAGCCGGAGGCCCTGAGCTTCGAGCAGGCTGCGACCCTGCCCGTCGGCGGTGGCACCGCCTGGTGGGGGCTCTTTGAGACCGCGGGCCTTGAGAGTGGTCAGCGCCTGCTGGTCCACGGCGG
>PLXL01000113.1 GCA_003153215.1 Candidatus Dormiibacterota bacterium | reverse complement strand
TCGACCAGGCCGCCGCGGCGGAGCTGGGCGGCGAGCTGCTCGAGGTAGGAGAGGGGCAGGTGCTCGTTCCGGGAGACCTCGGCGAGGCTCATCGGTCCCCTCCCGTAGGCTCTGGCGAACTCGGTCATCATCCGCAGGCCGTAGTGAGCCTTGGAGCTCACCCGCATGCTGAACGAGGCCGACGTCGAAATCCCGACCGTCATACCAGGAATTGTACGCGCTTGGGGCGGGTCGCTGCCCTGGGCGGGGTTCGCGAGCTGTTCGGCGATGACCGCACAGGAGTGAGGGAGAGGACCCAGGAGCGCCGCGGCCGACTCGCGCGCTGCGGGAAACCACAGGTTGGTTCCATCAGTGGCAGTACCAAGAATGGTAGTCTCAGATCGTGAAGGCTGCCCCGTCGAGCTTCGTCGACCGCACCGAGGAGCTGGCCGCCCTGGAGCGGCATCTGGAAAGCGTCCGGGCGCACGGCACAGGTCGGCTGCTGGCCGTGCGCGGACGGCGCCAGGTGGGCAAGTCGCGCTTGGTCGAGGAGTTTCTGGAGCGTGCCGGCCTGCCCTCTGTCTACTTCCAGGCGACCGGGCTGCCGCGGGCCGAAGAGCTGGCCCGCTTCGTGGCGGAGATCGGAGCCTCGGCGCTCCCAGCAGCCGAGACCGCCCGCGGCGGCGGCCTGGGAAGCTGGTCGGCCGCCCTCAACCTGCTTGCCGAAACGGCGAGCCCTCAGGCGCCCTCCGTCGTGGTCCTGGACGAGCTGCCGTATCTCGTCGACAGCGAGCCGGGGTTCGAGGCAGTGCTCCAGGAGGTCTGGGACCGGCGGATGGAGGGCCGCCCGGTCCTGCTCATCCTGATCGGCTCCGATCTGCGCATGATGGAAGCCCTGGCCGGCTACGGCCGCCCGCTCTTCGGCAAGCCCCGAGAGCTCGTCGTGCCTCCGCTCTCGCCACGGGCGATCGCCGGGTTGCTCGGCCTCGATGCCGCCGCGGCCCTCGACGCCTACCTCGTCATCGGCGGGCTCCCCCGTCTGGCCGTCGCCTGGACAAAGGGCCGCAGCTTCTGGGATTACCTGGAGGAGGCCCTCAGTGACGCCATGTCCCCCCTGCTGGTCGCCGGCGAGCGGATGCTCTCTGCCGAGTTCCCCGCTGATCTCCCGGCGCGTGGTGTGCTCGGTGCCATCGGTGCTGGGGAGACGACCTTCTCGGCCATCGGCGTCCGGGCCGGGCTGGCGGCATCCTCGCTCAGCCGCGCCCTGAAGGTCCTGGTGGACGACAAGCGGGTGGTCGCGGTCGACGAGCCTCTCAGCGCGCGACGCAGCCGCGAGCCCCGATACCGGGTGGCCGACCCCTACCTGCGATTCTGGCTGCGCCAGCTCCGGCCCTGCCTGGAGCTGGTCAATCGAGGGCGGTCGGATCTGGCTCTCCAAAGCATCCGGCGCGATTGGCCCAGCTATCGCGGCAAGGCGATCGAGCCGGTTGTCCGCGAGGCAATGGGGCGGCTCCTTCCCGACCCGCGCTTCGGCGACGCTGATGCCGTCGGCGGCTACTGGACACGTGCCAACACCGTCGAGGTCGACCTGGTCGGGACGCCGGAAGAGCGCCACACCGTCAGCTTCGTGGGGACGGTGAAGTGGCGCGAGCACGCGCCCGTCGACGACTCCGACGTCCGCACCCTGGTGCGCTCGGCTCAGGTCATCCCGGGAATGCACTCCGGCACCCGTCATGTCGCCGTGTCCCGAGCGGGGGTCGCGTGCGGGGGTCTGGATGTCGTGCTCGGCCCCGACGACCTGCTGACCGCCTGGCCCGCCTGAGCGGGCACCGCGCGACAATATGATATCATCAGATATCACAGGAGGTGAGCAAGTGCCAGATGTCCTCGTCCGGGACCTTCCCGATGATGTGTTGGCGGCGTTGGACGCGCGGGCCGGCCGGGTGGGGCTCTCGCGCAGCGAGTACCTGCGCCGCCGCCTGACCCAGGAGGCAACCACCACCGCCTCGCACGTCGGCCTCGATGATCTCAGCCGCTTTGGCGAGGTCTTCTCCGACCTGGCGAACCCGGAGGTCATGGCACAGGCGTGGCGGTAACCGCCTGGCTGATCGACAAGTCGGCGCTCGTCCGCCTCGCTGTGAGCCCGGACGCTCTCGAGTGGGCTGCGCGCATCGAACGGGGCCTGGTGCGGATCACCGCCGTTACTCGTCTCGAGGTCGGTTACTCGGCACGATCAGGAGCGGACCTGCGCTCCGGCCTGGCGGCATCGCCGCTCTCATCGATGCCCGTCGAGTACCTCACGCCGGCCATGGAAGAGCGGGCGATGGAGGTGCTGACCCTGCTCGCCGACCGTGGCCAGCATCGGGGCCCCTCCGTGCCCGACCTGATCGTCAGCGCGGCGGCGGAGCTCGGCGGCCTCACCGTCCTGCATCTCGACAAGGACTTCGACCTGATCGCCGAGGTCACCGGGCAGCCCATGGAGCGCCTGACGATCACCGGATAGGGGCGGCAATCCCTCCACCACCGCGCACCCTGGCCACCGCCACCTGGACCCGCCCCGCGGCCGCGTCGACCAGAGCTGGGGTGGTGGATCGCCCCAGGCTGAGGCGGAGGGCGGAGCCGGCGAGATCGCCGAAGCCCATGGCCTCGAGGACGTGGGAAGGGACTGGCGCTCCGCTGGAGCATGCGCTCCCCGCCGACGCGCAGACCCCCAGCTCGTCGAGGACGGCGAGGAGGAGCTCGCTCCGGCAGTCGCGGACCACGAAGCTGCAGAGGCCGGGGAGCCGGGTTGCCGGATCGCCGGTGGGCTCGAGGCCGTGGACGCTCTCGGTGAGTAGGTCGGTCAGCCAATCAGCCAGATGGGAGAGCTCCGACGCATCGGTCTCCCGGCGGCGCTCCGCCACAAGGGCGGCCGCGCCGAAGCCCACGACGCCGGCCACGTTTTCCGTACCGGATCGCCGCCCGCGCTCCTGACCCCCGCCGGTGACCTGGGCAGCAGGGAAGACGCCGTGGCGGGCCACCAGCGCGCCCACCCCCTGGGGCCCGTACGCCTTGTGGGCGCTGAGGCTCAGGAGGTCCACCCCGAGAGCGTCGAGGCCGAGTGGGAGCCGACCCAGAGCCTGGACGGCGTCGGTGTGGACCAGGGCCCGCGGGTTGCGGGCACGGACGGCGGCCGCGATGCCCGGGAGGTCCTGGAGCGTCCCCACCTCGTTGTTGGCGAGCATCACCGAGACGAGCACGGTGTCGGCACGGACGGCCGCGGCCACCGCGGCGGGGTCGATTCGCCCCCGTCGATCGCAGTCGACGACGGTCAGCTCAGCGCGGCCGGCCGCGGCCAGGTCCCGGGCGGTGGTGAGCACCGCCTCGTGCTCGACGGCGCTGACCACCAGGTGGCGGCCGCGCTCTGCCCCCCAACGCTCGAGGACCCCGCGGAGGGCGAGGTTGTCGGCCTCCGTCCCGCCCGAGGTGAAGATCACCTCCCTCGACGCGCAGCCGGCGGCGGCGGCGACCCGGTCGCGGGCGTCGTCCACGGCGGCGCGGGCCCGCCGGCCGTGCCGGTGGGCCGAGGAGGGGTTGCCGAACAGCTCCCCCAGCCAGGGAAGGAGGGCCGCACGCACCTCGGGGTCGAGGGGGGTGGTCGCGGCGTGGTCGAGGTAGATGGGCTGCGCCGGCTCCACGTCGAGCCAGTCTAGTCCGAGGGATCCAGCCGTCCCACCCGGGTCGCCGCCGGCGGTCCGGCCTCAGGGGGGCGAGAGGTCACCCAGCACGTTGCCGGGCCACACCATGATCGTGGTGCCGGCCACCGTGGTCATCTCGCTCGGTGGGCCCAGGGACGCCTCGACGACGGCTCGGTCGCTGCTGTCGCTCCCGTCGAGGAGGACGAAGGTGGCCCGGTCGCGCTGGGGGTCGTACCAGGACACCGTGGTGTGCCAGAGGAAAGGCATCAGCGAATTGGAGGTCGCGCTGACGGCCCGGACCGTGATCGCTCCTTGGGTGCTCACCGTGACCACGTTGGCGTCCCAATAGGTGCCCAGGCCGTGGGTCGCCCCGTGCTCTGACAGCCAGGAGGTCACCGCCGTGAGCGGTGCCGGCGCCGGCTGCGCGCTGATCGCCCCGGCCGCGAAGACGCCGGCGTAGGCGGCGCCGAGGGCCACCGCTCCGAGCCAGAGGCGGGGGCGCCGTGCCATCAGCCGGGGCACGCCCTCGCGGCCGGCCAGGACCGCCCCGAAGCCCAGGAAGGGAACGAGGTACCGGGCCGAGGTGAGGTCCGTCGCCTGCTGGCCGACGATGTAGGCGGCGGCGGCGGCGAGCATGCCGAGGGTGAGGACACGGGACACCAGGTCGAGACCCAGCCAGCGGCGAGGCCGGAGCAGGAAGGCCAGCACCCCCACCACCAGCGCGAGCCCGCAGAGGTGAAGGAGGACGGATACCCAGGCCAGGCCGGCCGGACGGCTGAAGAGGTCCGCTCCGAACAGGGAGAGGAGGGCCTGGCCCCCCACCGCCAGGTTGTGGCTGAGGGAGGCGACCGGCGCCGGCAGACCGTACCCGCCGCCGAGCAGGGGGGCGGCGGTGAACCCGCCCAGCCCCCGTATCCCCCACCAGGTCAGCGGAGCGGCGACCGCCGAGGAGAGCCCGACGAAGATCAGGACCACGTCGTGCCGGGCACCGTCGCGCCGCCCTGCCGCCAGGTCGAGGGCTCCGACCCCGGCGACGGCGCCGCCGCCCACCACCGCCGCGAGGGGGTCCCCGATGCTCGCCGCCACCAGCGCGAGCCAGACCAGCGCCAGCCACCCCCTCCATCTGCGGGCGCCCTGGAGAGCGAGGCAGGCGACCAGCAGGAGCAGGAGGCTGGCGGCGTGGTCGGTTCCGGCGGGCAAGAGGGCTCCGGCAGGGAAGGAGGCGCCGCTTCCCGGGAGGAGCAGAGCCTGGGAGGCGAGCAGGGCGCCGGTCACCAGCATCGCCACCGCCCGGGTACGGCCCCGGAGCCGGCCGCCGGCCAGCCAGATCCCGGCCAGGACGACGGCGCCGCCGAGCAGACCCGCGGCCTCGTACTCGACCGCCGCGGTCAGGCCCTGGAACCTCTCCAGGAGCGCCAGCAGGGGGAGCTTGTCGGTGAAGAAGCTGTCGGAGGGGAGCGTCCAGCCACTCAGCAGCACATTGCCGTGGGCCATCGCCCAGCCCTC
Organism: Candidatus Dormiibacterota bacterium; assembly: GCA_003153215.1. Lineage (GTDB taxonomy): Bacteria > Chloroflexota > Dormibacteria > Aeolococcales > Aeolococcaceae > Changshengia. The sequence continues at coordinate 20,344 of PLXL01000113.1, read as the reverse complement.
CAGCACCGAGCTGGCCTGGTCGGAGTTGAGGGGGACCTGCTGGCTGAGACGTCCGATCGCGATGGCGAGCACGAGACCCAGGACCACGATGCCGGCACCCGCGGAGGCACGGCGTGCGCCGCGGTGGTCGGTCGGGGCGGGTTCCACGTCGGGGCAGTCTATGCGGAGCTCCGACCCGAGACGGCACCCGGCACGCCCCCAGCCCAGCTATCATGCGTCGTCCGGAGCGTGGCCGCTGCCGCCTGCGGAGGGGAGAAGAGAGATGACCTTCATCCACGTGGAGCCCGCCAGTGACGAGGGCTGGAACAAGGATGCCGCGGTGCGGGCCTCGGAAATGACCCTGGTGTCGGAGCTGATCAGCCGGCTGCTCGGCGATTTCGCCCGGCTCGACACCGTCCACCAGCCGCACCTCGACTACCTGGACGCGGACGCGCTCGACGCGGTGCAGAGCGACCCCCAGACCTACCAGCTGATCGGGCGGGCCGCCCACTCCCTGGAGGACGGCGGGGAGCGCTGCGTCACCGCCGCCTACTGGCGCGAGGACGGCGGTGACGAGGTCGACATCGAGCTGGACGTCGCCGCCGACGAGGTGGTCTGGGGCCCGGCGCTGGCGCCGGTGCCCGCGGGGCCGCTCAGCCACCACCTGAGCGCGACCGTGGACTGTCGCGAGGGTCGGATCGAGCGCCTGGCGCTGGGGTAGAGGGAAGCACCGGCGACGCCGGGACCGGGCCTACTCGAACCAGCCCTCGACGTCGACCACGGCGTCGATGGACCCCGTGTGGTTGTAGAGGTCGAACGCCCCGGCATCGCTGCCGCCCGAGGCCAGCTGGACGATGACCATGTTGGGTGTGACCTGGCCAGTGCCGACATTGAGGTCGCTGGCGGTGGGCAGCGAGACGTCGGCGGGATAGGCGGTGAGGAAGGTGGGGGCCGTTCCGCTCACCGCCGTGACGTTGGCGATCACCGCCACCGGCAGTGCCAGGCTGCCCAGGGCCCCCGGCAGGCCGTCGACGCCGGCCACCGCGACCAGGAGGTTCTGACCCGGCCCGATAAGGCGGTCGGCGGAGCTTCCCGAGCACTCGGTCGTGTAGCCGGTCGCGGCCGCGCTCCGGGTGTCGCAGATCCGGAGCGGCGAGACGGCGTGGAAGTAGGCGCCCTGGGAGGTCTCGGCGCCGGTGCCGAACCAGCCGTTCACGTCGAGGACGATGTCGATGGTGCCCAGGTTGTTGTAGACGCAGACGTCCTGCGCGGAACCCAGGGGGACGATCAGCCGGTTGGGGACGATGGCCTGGCCGAGGAGGTTGAGGTCGGAGCTGCTGGGAGGGCCACGGGGGCAGGTGCCGCTGCTGGTGGGGGGCACGACGCTCAGGTAGGTGTCGGCGGTGCCAAGGACGGCCGTGAGGTTGAGGACGACCGCCTCCGCGGTGCCGTCAGCGGGCACCGACGCGGTGGCGGGCGGTGCTCCCGGTGGCAGCCCCGAGACCGTCACCTCGGTCCACTCGCCAGCGCCGAGGGGGGTGCCCGAGCAGGCGGTGTCGGTGCCGGGCCGCGTGTCGCAGATGCGCAGCGGGGCGATGGGGTGGAAGAGGCCGGGGACGTTCGAGCCCGCCACCGACGGCACCGCGAAATAGCCCTCCACGTCGGCCGCGACGTTGATGGCGCCCGCGTGGTTGTAGATGCTCACCTGACCTCCGGCGCCCAGGGGCACCACCGCGAGGTTGGCCTGGATGACGCCGGCGGCGACGTTCAGCGTGGAGGCGGTGGGCGGGGATGACCCGGCGGGATAGACGGTGAGGTAGGTGGCGGCGGTGCCGGCTATGGCGGTGACGTTGAGCGCCACCGCCTGGGCGTCGGCGGGCACCGTCTGGTCCTCCGGCCCGCTGATCCCGGTGACCGCCAGGCTGAGACTCTGGCCCGGCCCGATGGTGTTGTCAGCGGTGGTACCCGAGCACGCTGTGCCGCTGCCCTGTCGGGTGTCGCAGACGCGGAAGGGAGTGAGCGGGGTGTAGGCTCCCCCGCTCCAGAGCAGACTGGCGTACTGATCCAGAAACTCGTCGACGTCGACGTTCGGGTCCGTGTTGTTGCTGGGGAAGCCTGAGTTCACCTCGTACTGCCACGCCACCGTGGTGTCGGCGCAGGGCAGGGCGAAGGGGTCCCAGGCCGGGGCGTTGGCCGAGGTGGGGAAGTAGGTCGGATCCCCGTACCACGGCTCCTCCAGCTCGTCGGTCCAGAGGACGACGCCGGTCCCGATCGCCGGGTCCGCGCGCTCCGCCGTGCAGTAGGCCCCCGAGACGCCGGCGAAGTACCCGCTCGAGGTGTTGTAGCTGTTCTCGTAGAAGCCGGGGACGTAGCCGCTGCTCGACTGGGCGAAGGTCTGGTACCAGCTCTCGATGTAGGTGGCGGTGATGGTGTCGGAGACCTCGACGTCGCGGAAGATCGCGGTCCCGCGGGGGGCCCCCAGGGCCTGCGCCTCCAGGATCGCCGCCTGCGCCTCGGCGGCGCCCCCCGGGTTTCTCGAGCCGAAGCGGCCCGGGTCGGCGATGAGCAGGATGCCGATCCCCATCGACTCGAGGTAGGTGACCTCCGAGGTGCTGAGGTCAGCGGTGCCGCAGGTGCTGGGATCGAGGTACCGGCCGACGAATTGGGGATTTCCCATCTGCGCCTGCTGGGTGGCGGGCACCACGGACTGCGCCGCGTCGCAGCTGTCGATACCCCACAGGGTCGCCGGCGTGGCCTGGGCCATGGCGGTGAGCGGCTGGACGGCGACGGAGACGGCGCACACCGTCACCGCGACCACCCCGGTGGCCAGGCTCCGCCACAGACGACATCGGCTCGACACGGATCTCTCCGCTGATGTGGATGACGGCCCGGCCCGCGGAGGGACGGGGGGCCGCGTTCGCCGCGGATTCTCGCACAGGTTCCCGGCGCGCGCGTCCGTCCACGCCCCGTCGCCTTCGCCATGGCCCGCCCGGCGGCTGCGTATCATGCCCACGTGAGCGTGACGGACGGGGACACCTGGCCTCGGGCACGGGTGCAGATTCAGGTCGTCCTCTACCATTCGGAGCGCTGGCTGTCCCAGCTGGTGGCGGGTCTGCGACACCTGACCCCGGTGGACGGAGGTTTCACCGTCGCCTTCTGGGACAATCATCCGGGGACGGGATCCGGAGCCGTCCCGGAGGTGGTGGCGGATGCCGCCTTCACGTCGGTCTGGCTCCCCTCCCCACGCGGCAACATCGGATTCGGCGCCGCCCACAACGCGCTGGCTGCCCGGGCCGGACCCGGCTGTGAGTACCTGCTCCTCCTCAACCCGGATGCGGTGCCCCAGTACGACTGCCTCGAGCGATTGGTGGCCGCGGCCGAGCTGAACACCACGGCAGCCCTGATCGAGGCCGCGCAGTTTCCCATCGAGCACCCCAAGGCCTACGACCCGGCGACCCTGGAGACGAATTGGTGCTCGGCCGCCTGTCTGCTGGTCCGCCGGCACGCCTTCGAGGAGCTGGGCGGATTCGACGAGGCACTCTTCCTTTACTGTGAGGACGTCGACCTCGGCTGGCGGTCCTGGCTTTCGGGATGGCGCTGCATCTACGTCCCCAGTGCGCGCTGCCTGCACGTGACCGAGGATCAGGACCTGGCCAAGGATCGATCGGCGGAGCTGCTCCACAGCGCCGTCGGCCACCTCCGCTTGCGGCGCAAGTACTTCGGCGAGGAGGCCGCCGTGGAGTACCGGGAGGAGCTGCGTCAGCATCTGGCACCGACTGCCGTCGAGGAGATCCTGGCGCTCTTCGACGGCCTCCCCCCAACCACCGTCGACCGCCGGCAGGACCCCCACATCGTCCTGCAGCCCGAGGGGATCTATGCCGCCACCCGCTGGTAAGTACGACTTTGCCGTCGACCCCGGCAACCGCAACACCACCTACGGCCTGATCTGCGACCGGGTTCCCCGAGGGGCCGCGGTCCTCGACATCGGCTGCGCCTCCGGCAACCTGGCGCTGGCTCTGGAGCGGCACCGCGGCTGCCGGGTGCTGGGCATCGACATCGACCCCGACGCCGTGACGGTCGCACGCTCACAGGGGATCGACGCCGTCGTCGCCGACCTGACCGTGCAGCCGGTGCTGGAGGTCGTCGCCGGTCGTCGTTTCGACGTGATCATCATGGCCGACGTCCTGGAGCACCTGGTGGATCCGGCCGGGGTGCTGGCTCCGGTCGCCGCCCTGCTCACGCCGGAGGGCAGGGTCCTCTGCTCCTTCCCCAACATCACCCACATCGACATCCAGCTGATGCTCGCCCAGGACCAGTGGCGCACCCGGCCCGCCGGGATCCTCGACCAGACCCACCTGCGCTTCTTCACCGCCGCCAGCTTCAGCGAGATGGCCTTCGCGTGCGGCTACGACGTGACCGCGATCGAGCGGGTGATTCTGCCCGCGCTGGGCACCGAGGTCCTCGACTACGGCAAGGGGCTGCGCCTGGGCACGGCCGAGGTCGCCGACCTGGAGGCGGTCGCCCGTCAGGGCAACGCCAACCGCGAGGTCTACCAGTACGTGGTCGAGCTGCACCCGGCGCCCGAGCGCCGGCCGTTGCTCGACCGCGTGCATCCGCGAGCCGCGGCCGCCGAGCCGCAGATCCCGGGCCTGCTGGACGTGGTGGTGCGCACCACGGAGGGCCGGTTGCGGTACCTCAAGGACGCCCTCTACTCCCTGGTCGGGGTGACCTACCCGGCGGTCCGGGCCATCGTCTGCGTGGACAACTCGTCCAGCGCCTACGCGGAGGCGGTGCGAGAGCTGGCCGTCCGCTTCCAGGGGCTGCTCGACCTGGTGGTGACCGAGGTGCCGCCCCACCACGAGCAGCGAGGACGACCGCTCAATTGGGGCCTGGACCAGGCCCACGGCGAGTACATCTCCTTCCTCGACGACGACGACGTCTACTATCCGAGCTTCGGGGACCGCCTGGTCGGACGCCTCCGCGAGCATCCGGAGGCCACGGTTGCCTACGGGATCGGCCAGGTGGTCCGTGGGGACCCCACCGAGTGGGGTTTCCGCACCGTCTCCCACGACCGGCGGTATGCCGAGCCCTTCGACCGCGCCGGTCTCTTCCTGGAGAACTACATCCCCTTCAACACCCTGGTGGTGCGGCGGGCTGCGGTCGTGGAGGCGGGGATCCGCTTCGATGAGAGCCTCCCCGTCTACGAGGACTGGGCCTTCCTGCGTGAGCTGGCGGCCCGCTTCGAGTTCGAGTTCGTCGACGCGCCGATCTCCGAGTACCGCCTGCGGAGCGACGGATCCAATGCGGCCTCCAGCGGGTCTGCGGTGGAGCCCTGGACGACGACGCTCGCCGAGATCCGTCACCGCTACGGGGCCCACACGGTCCGCCTCAGCGAGGGGGCGCTGGCCGCCCTGGCGGAGACCTACCGGGATGCCGAGGCGCGCCACCTGGCCGAGGCGGCAACCTCCGAGGCGCGGCACCGAGCCGAGGGCGACGCCCTGAAAGCCGAGATCGGCGCCCTGACAGCCGAGATCGACGCCCTGAAGGCCGAGATCGACGCCTTGCGTGGTGAGCTGGTCGGCACCAAGACCCTCATCCGCGTGCTCCTCTCCTCCCGGAGCTGGAGGCTCACCCGGCCCCTGCGGCGGCTGCTGAGATCGGGCCTGCCGGACAAGGGCCCGGACTGAGAGCGGGGCAACCGTGGCCGACCATGATCAAAAAAGGGGAGCGATCGGCTCCCTCGCAGGCTCCCCCCGGTTGGCTTTCCCCAACCGATGCTGCTACCATGCGCCCCGACACCCGATAGAGGGTGGCGTATGTCGACCGCGGGGAGATGTAGGCGCCCCTACCTCAAGGCAGGGCTAAACCGGAGGGTCAAACGGAATGGTCTCAGGAGAGCGGGCGGGACCCGCCGGGTGGTCTGAAATCGGAGTGTGTCAATGCCGAGCGAATCAAAGTCGCCGGCCGAAGGAGGTCGTAATCCAGTGAGAACCTTGAGTACCCCACGAGGAGCGTGGGCCCGATATCGGGGGATGGGGCGTCTGCCCCGATTTGGCGTCAGCCTGGTGGGGGGTGCCGGCCTTCTGCTCATGGGCTTGGCCTCCACCGCACCGGTCAGCGCCCACACGCCCAGCAACACGGCTTTGACCGCCGCAAGCTCCTATGTATCGGTGACTCCCGCTAGGATCGCCGACACCCGGGCCGGGTCGGGAGAGGCCTATACGGGCGACACCCTCGCCGCAGGTGGAATGCTTCAGGTCCAGGTGCCCACATCGGTGGTGCCCGCCGGAGCGACGGCCGTGGTCCTCAACGTGACCGCGGTTGACCCGACGGCGGCTGGGTACCTGACAGTCCTCCCCGGTGGGGAGACGCTGCCGACCGGTCCCAACTTGCCCTCTAACCTGAACTTTGCCGCGAACACGACCCCCGCTGTGCCCAACCTGGTGACGGTGCAACTGAGCTCGACTGGCACGGTGGAGATCTACAACTACACGGGCAGCACCAACGTGGTGGTGGACGTGGAGGGCTATTACCTCAGCCCGTATACGACCAGCGGTCTCTACACCCCGCTCGTCCCGAGCCGGGCCTTCGGCACGCTGACGATCGGCGGGGCGATTGGAGCCGGCGTCACGCAAGCCGTCGCAGTCGCGGGCGCCTCCGCGACCGACGAAGTGCCGGCCACTGCCAGCGCAGTGGTCTTGAACGTGACGGCCGCGCATGCAACGGCGCCGAGCTTCCTGACGGTCTTCCCGGCAGGGGTGACCAGGCCGTTCGCGTCGAACCTGAACTTCGGGGCGCAGGCGCCCCTGCAGGCGATCGCCAACCGCGTGACGGTGGGCGTCGGCACAGGTGGAGAGATTGACGTCTACAACCTCCAGGGCACGGTCAACGTGGACGTGGATGTGGACGGCTACTACAGCGGCACTGGCGGTGTTGGGTCTCCCTTCGTGGCGATCACACCGTTCCGCGTCGCCGACACCGTCGCCGGAACCACCACTTATGTGGGTACCGAGACCCCGATCCCGGCGGACGGACAGTCCCCGAACAGCACCGAGACCTTCACTCTCGCCGACGCTGACATCCCGGTCAACGCGGTTGGCGTGGCGATGAACCTCACGGCGGTCCCGGGCAACAAGCCGGGCTACCTCACCTCCTACCCGACCTCGACCGCGACCCCGCCGGTTGCGTCTGACGTGAACTGGACCGCCAGCGAGTCGCCGGGGGTGCCGAACTTCACGATTGCGATGACGACGGGGGGCCTCGCCCAGAACGTGGAGGTCGCTAACAGCTACTTCACCACCGGGGCGACGGTCGATGTGATCGCCGACGACTTCGGGTACTTTGCACCCTCGACCGCCGTAGGCACCTACACGGTGACTGGCGGCGGGACGGTGCCACCATCGACTTGTACTGTTGATTGCAGCGGCATCTACGACGGGACACTGCACTCGGCGAGCGTCACAAATAACACGGACAACGCAGGCGTGGTCGACTACACGGCATCTGGTTTCGCGGCCGGTGCCAGCGTCAACCTCGCGCTGTTCCCCTCGACCACGGCTGGCGCGCCGACCCAGCCCTACTACTTCACGCCGAGCACTGCCGACACGGCCGGCACGGCCTTGAATGAGGGCTTCTCGAACAACGGCCACGGCTGGCCCTATGCCTACATCAACACGGTGGACGGCAATGCTGCGGTCTGTAGCAGCGGCTACGACTACGAGTGTGATGGCATCATCGCGAACAGCAGCGGTGAGATCACCTTCGCCCTCGACAGCTTCCACCCGGACGGGACCATCCCGGTTGTTTGGACCACGCCAGCGTCGGCGGGGAGCGAAACCGCCCTTTATGTCAACGCCGACGGCACCCCCCAGACCGGCTACGAAGTCGGAATCGGTCCGGCGACCACCTGGGGCGAGCCGGTACCGGCCGCGACGCTGGGTGAGCACGAGTACGTGTACGTTCAGACGGTGAACCCGTTGACGGACACCTTCACGGGCTGCGGCTTCGACGCAACCACACCCTGCTACACCTTCACCTACGGGGCGGCGCTAGACACCTACGAGTACTACGACGACCCCACCAACTCGACCGGTTACTCGATCTCCGAGGCTGACTTCGCGTCCTGGTTGAGCGCGAATAATCAGCCGTATACTGGTATCGACTGGGCTGAGCCCACGACTTACGCCGGTGACGAGCTCTACATCGACGTCGGCACTTCCGGAGCGCCTTCGGACTTCGAGATGAACATCGACGTACCCGCAGCGCCAACGGCGGTGCAGGCGTCGGTCAACCCCAGCGGGCCTAATGTTGGTGCTATCTCGGTGAAATGGAACGCTCCGGCTCCGGCGCCAGCGCTTCTTACCAACCCGAGTGTGGATTACTACGACATCTGGATGGCGACGGAGTCGACGACCGGGACCTACGATTGGTCCACGTCGACGCCCGCCGGCAGTTCGGACACGAGCCCCGACGTGAGCGTTGACAACCCCGGGGCGGGAACCTACGAGTTCGCGGTTGTGGCGTGCACCGACGACGCGCCCTTCGGCGTCGGCCTGTGTGGGCCTCTTGACGCCAGCGCACCGCTGACAATCGCCGCGCCGGCGGCACCGGTCATTGAGACGGTGGTCATCACACCGTCGACAACGGTTGGATCGGCTCTGGTTACGTACAACGAGGACGTCACCTGCGCCGTGAATGCCGGTCCTGACTTCACGTACAGCAACACCGGTGGCTCAGGGTCCGTCGTGGGTGAGTCAACGCCGACTGGGTGTGCCTCTTCTGGCGACACGCTCACGATTACGTTCCCGGCGTCCAACGTGGTGGCGCCCGGTAGCGGTGATACGTTCAAATACACAGTTCCGGGCACGGAGACAGCATTGAACTCTGTTTACGCAGGCCCCTCTGGCAGCCCGGTGTACGCTGCGGGGCAAACCGTATCGGACCCCGGAACAGTTGCTACTGGCACGCTGAGCTGAGTAAGTAACGCCTCTTTACTGAGGTGTGATGGGAGCCCCGGTCCTCGCAAGGGACCGGGGTTCCTTTCGTTCTGGGGGAGGATTCCCTAACCCACGACTTGCCGGGGGCGTCGCCCCTCTACACCACGACCTGGATCTCTAACCCACGAGTTGCACGATCCGTCGAGTCATCGGGAGATCAGACGATGAGCATCGGCAGCCACCGAGGTCCGCTACCTCTCCTCAACGTGAGCGAGGAGGACGTCTGGCAGTGGCGGCAGCACCGCCTGGCGACGTCGAGGGCCTACGAGGTCCTTCTCGGCTACCCCGTTCCCTTCGAAGACCTCGCGTCCGTGGATAACGCCTTGTCGGAGTCGTGAGCCTGGCTCAGGTGAACACGGTCTGGCCGGAGTGGCTCCGGCTCGCCAGGGCCTTCGCCGACTCCTATGAGGTCGACCCCGCTCGGGCACTGGGGGCCCTTGGCAGCCTCGATGAGCCGGACTAGGTGGATGCTGCCGTGCTCGGACCGCTGGAGCGGGAGTACCTGGCGATGATGACCCTGTTCCTCGACATGTACCGGCAAGATCGCGAGGAGGGATCGCAGGAGGTTGTGAGCTTTCGCGACCAACCACAGCCCAAGGACGCGGGGCTGGAGCACGTCGTGGCGGGGTGGGGAGCGGGGGGGACTGCGGCGTCGCCGACGCTGACGAGCTCTCCCGTGGCTCGGGCGTGCACAGCTCTCCGAGCTGCGTCGCCGTACCCGCCTGGCTGCGTGGGGATTTGTCGATCAGGCATGGATCGAGGATCGCTGGCCGCCGGGGGATGGACTGGCCCGACGCATGCCTGCTCGCGCTGGTCGAGATCAGACACCTGGACGCACTGCTGAGCTTCGACCGGCTGGGGGCGAAGCTGGCGGAGCTGTCTGTGCGAAGACGGGAGCCCTGAGCGTCCCGCAGAGGGAAGACTCCGCCCCGCAGCTGCCCGGCAATTCAGGGAATTGCCCACCAGCGATAATCTGTGGACGCGGCGAGCCTCTGGCCAGCGGCGGCCACTGAACCAGCCCGGCATGAGAGTGGCCAAGCCCAGCAGACGTTGAGGCCGCCAGTAATGGAGGCTGCGGTGCCACCCCCGCACCCTCAGGAGGCGACTAGGTGCTCATACTAACGGCGGCCGTGGTCGCACCGGCGCAGTCGTGGTCGGAGGAGCCGACGATGAAATCTCCTGCCATACCCTTCACGGCGCACAACATTGTGCTTGGCGACGGAACACTCACCAGGCCAAACTCACCGGTCACTGCCGACGAACCCGTAACCCGAGCTGTGATGCGGAGTCTGGACCTCTTCTTCCCGCCCTCGGAGCGAAAGGGGAAGACCATTGTTGATTTGGGTTGCCTGGAGGGCGGGTACACCGTGGAGTTCGCCCGCGCCGGGTTTGAGGCGACCGGGATGGAGGCACGAGAGCAGAACTTTGAAAGGTGCGACTTCGTTGCCTCCCAGCTCGCGCTGCCCAACCTGCACTTCGTGCGTGATGATGTGCGCAACCTCGGGAACTACGCACCCTTTGATGCCATCTTCTGCAGTGGTCTCTTGTACCACCTGGACCGTCCGGCGACCTACCTGAGGCTGCTCGCGCAGCAGGCTAACCACCTTCTGATCCTCCAAACGCACTATGCGCTACCTGACAGTACACCCGCTCACTTCTCGCTCTCCGAGCTGACCGAGCATGATGGCTACCAGGGTCGGTGGTACCGAGAGTTCCCCGAGCATGCCGATCAGAGGTACATCGAGGCCTTGAGCTGGAGCGCATACGGCAACCCGCGCTCGTTCTGGCTTGAGAGGCGTCACCTGATCCAGGCGCTCCGGGACGCGGGGTTCAGCACAGTTTATGAGCAGCCGGACTTCGTCAGCAACAATGTCACGGACCACTACATCGAAGAGCAGTATCGGAGTCTCTTCGTCGCCGTGCGCTAGCCCCGCTGCCCCTTCTCACCGTGAGCGAGGAGGAGCGCTGGCAGTGGCGGCGGCACCGACTGGCGACGTCCAAGGCCTGCGAGATCCTTCTCGGCCACCCCGCTCCGTTCGGAGGCCTGGTTTCGGTGGAAGACGCCTTCGAGGGAGGCGGCCGGGTGCAAAGGCCCAGGTTCGAGGCGGCCGAGGCGCTGGTGCAGGCCTTCACCAGGCGCTCCTTGGGCGAGATCGACGTGGGGACTGCCTTGTGGCTCTGGCCGCTTCGCCAGGAAGTACACTCACCGTGCCAGCGCGACCTGGCGGTGGCGGGGAGTGCGTTGGAATGACCCTCGGAACACGCGTTCACCGGCTGGCCATGGGCTGTGCCGGGATTCTGCTGGGCTCCAGCTTCGCCCTCGGCTCCATCCCTGCTCTGGCCGCGGCAGCGCCGCTTCGGGCTCCCAGCTCATCGGCCCTGGTGGCAAGGCTCGGCAGCGCCACCCGCGAGGGGCCCGGAGCAGTGAGCGGAGTGGAGACGTCGCCGCTCCTGCCGGCCGGCAGCCACAGCGAGCCGGCGGTCGCCCAGGGCTCGATCACGGAAGGCTCGTATGTATCCGTGACGCCCGCGAGGATCGTCGACACCCGGGCGATCTCGGCGGGCGGCTCGGGAGGGGCCTATGCGGGCCAGACCCTGGCCGCAGGTGCAACCCTCACCGTCCCGGTGGTCGGCGAGGGCGGGGTTCCCACCACCGGAGTGGCGGCTGTCGTGCTCAACGTGACCGCGGTTGACCCGACGGCCGCTGGGTTCCTGACCGTCCTTCCCGGTGGGACGACGGTGCCGACCGGCTCCGCCGCGGTCTCCAACCTGAACTTTGCCGCGGGCGCGACCGTGGCCAACCTGGTGACGGTCGGGCTGAGCGCGACTGGCACGGTGGAGATCTACAACTACACGGGCAGCACCGACGTGGTGGTGGACGTGGAGGGCTACTACGCCAGCACGGTTACGACCAGCGGTCTCTATAACCCCCTGTCGCCGTATCGGGCTCTGGGCACGCTGGCGATCGGCCAGGCGATAGCGCAGGACACGAGCCAGGCCGTCACCGTGACAGGCACTGCCAGCGGCGTTCCTTCGTCTGCGACCGCTGTGGTGGTGAACGTCACAGCCGCGGATGCGACTGCTTCCAGCTTCCTGACGGTCTACCCGGCAGGGGTGAGCACGCTGCCGCAGGCGTCGAACCTCAACTTCGGGGCGCAGGCGCCCCTGCAGGCGATCGCCAACCGGGTGACGGTGGGGGTCGGGGCGGCTGGACAGATCGAGGTCTACAACCACACCGGCACGGTGAACGTGGACGTGGATGTGGACGGGTACTACACCGGCAGCGGTGGCACCGGCTCCGCCTTCGTGGCGATCACGCCGGTCCGCTTGTTCGACACCCGGACGGCCACCCTGGTGGGTACCGGGACCCCGATCGCGGCGAGCGGCATCGAGAGCTTCAGTCTCACCAACACCACCATCCCATCGAACGCGGCTGCCGTGGCGGCCAACTTCACGGTGGTCCCGGGCGCTGCTCCGGGCTACCTCACGGTCTACCCGGAGGCGGATGCGACGCCGCCGGTGGCGTCTGACGTGAACTGGACCGCCAACGAGTCGCCGGCGGTGCCGAACTACACGATTGCGGACACGGCGGGGACGGGCAGCGTGGCCGTCTTCAATGGCCAGGGGGCGACGATCAACCTCCTGATCGACGCCTTCGGATACTTCGTCCCCGAGTCGCTCGCGACGTCACAGACCATCACCTTCACCAGCACGGCGCCGACCGACGCGCAGGTCGGCGCCGGCACCTACACCCCCACCGCGACGGCGACATCGGGTCTGCCGGTGATCATCACCCTCGACGGGACGTCCATCGGGTGCGCACTCGCTTCGGGGGTCGTCTCGTTCACCGCCCCCGGCACCTGTGTCATCGATGCCAACCAGCCCGGCAACGCGACCTACAGCGCAGCCCCCCAGGTTCAGCAGTCGTTCACGGTGTCCGGCACCACTCCCCCATCCTGCCCTGCTCCCCCGAGCGAGAGCGACTCGGCGAACTGGTCGGGCTACTACGCGACCTGCGGGCCCTACACCAGCGTCACGGGGACGTTCACGGTCCCCAGCGTGGTCGGCCCCCCGACGGACGCCATCGTTTCGGAGTGGGTCGGGATCGACGGCGCCACCAACACGGACCTCATCCAAGCGGGAGTTGAAGAGGTGTACGAGGTCCCAGGATGCCCCGGGCTCTGCATCCAGCCCTGGTGGGAGATCCTCCCCGCCGCGTCGACCAATATCACGGACGTAACGGTCTCCGCCGGCGACAAGGTGACGGTAACGATCGTCAAGGTGAGCGGAACAACTTGGGCCATCACCCTCACCGACGATACCAACGACGAGACGTTCTCCTCGAGTTCCTTCACGTACAGTGGCCCGGGTGCATCGGCGGAATGGATCGTCGAGGACCCCAGTGGATACACTGGCGACGGCGGCGGCCTGTACCCATTCGCCGACTACAGCCCCGCAGTCACGTTCAGTGCCCTTGGCTTCACCGGAACAGAGAACAGCCTCACCGAGGTCATCATGGTCCAGAGCACCCAGCTCTCCACGCCGTCGACGTGGACGGGGCTCACGACCGGCTTCGCCGTCGCCCACGGGGACGTGGCTCCGCCGCCGCCATGATGATCCGATCTCAGCCACCAGGGCCGCGACAATCGCGGCTGGCGGCCGGCTGTGCCGGGCTCCTGCTGGGGTCGTGGCTCGCGCTCGGGGCCGTTCCCACGCCGGCCGCCGCCGGATCGACGGAGCTGCCGATGTCCTCTCCGCTGGCGACCGCTGCGAAACCCGGCGCAGCGGCGGATGACTCGCTCGAGGCCCCCCTCGCCGCCGCCACGGGGGCATACATGGCGCTGTCCCCCCAACGGCTGCTGGACACTCGGACCACCGGACAGACCCTGCCGGCAGCGGGCAGCCTGAACCTCACCGTCACTGGGGGCAGCGTGCCCTCGGCTGCCATCGCGGTCGCTCTCAACGTGACCGTCACCGACACCACCGCCAGCAGCTACCTCTCGGTCTATCCGGCGGGTGAGACGCGGCCGCTGCTCTCCAACCTCAACTGGGTCGCCGGCGAGACGGTCCCCAACCTGGTCATCGTCCCCATCGGCTCGGGCGGTCAGGTCACCTTCTACAACAACACCGGCAGCACGGACGTCGTGGTCGACCTGGAGGGCTACTTCGCCCCGGAGGCCACGGGCAGCACCGCGGGCAGCTACGTGCCCCTGGCGCCGGCTCGCATCACCGACACCCGGCCGGCCAGCCAAGAGCCCAACAGCGGCGACACCCTGGGACCGGGGAGCACCCTCGACGTCCAGGTGACGGGTGAAGGCGCCGTGCCCGCCTCTGGGGTCGCTGCCGCGCTCCTGAACGTCACCGTCACCGACACCACCTCGCCCGGCTACCTCACCGTGTATCCGCAGGGCACGCCCTTTCCGGGCTCGTCGAACCTGAACTGGGTAGCGGGGGACACGGTTCCCAACCGGGTGGTCGTGCCGGTGGGCACGTCCGGACAGATCGCGGTCTTCAACCAGATGGGCAGCACGGACGTGGTGGTCGACGTGGACGGCTACTTCACCGACGGCACCTCGACGCCGGCCGCGGCCAGCCTGTTCAGCCCCATCACCCCGATCCGGGTGCTCGACACCCGCGATACCGGCCAGACGCTGGGGCCAGGCGTCTCCATTACCCAGGAGATGGCCGGGGTCGATGGGATCGCCTCCAACGCTGACGCGGTGGTGACCAACGTGACGGCCACGGACACGACCGCTCCCGGCTACCTGACGGTCCACCCGGGAGGGACCCCGCCGCTCGCCTCGGACCTCAACTGGAGCCCCGCCCAGACCGTTGCCAACCTGACCGTGGCCACCCTCGGCGGCACCGGAGCGTTGAGCGTCTTCAATGACATCGGCAGCGTCGACGTGGTCATCGATGCCTTCGGCTACTTCGTCCCCGAGACGCCGGCGCTGCTGGTGATCACCACCGCGTCACTTCCCCAGGCAACGGTGGGATCCCCCTACTCGACCACGCTGGCTGCGAACGGGGGGACACCCCCGTACTCCTGGTCGGTCGCGTCCGGCTCGCTGCCCCCGGGGCTGAGCCTCGCCCCCGGCGGCGTCATCTCCGGCATGCCCACGGCGGCGGGCGTCGCCAGCTTCACGGTGCAGGTGACCGACTCCATGACCCCCCACCCGGCGACCGCCGCCGCAGAGCTGGCGATCTCGGTGGCGCCACCGCCGGCGATCGCGTCGACGAACTGGTCTGGCTACTTCGTGGAGGGCGGGTCAAGCGGGCCATTCACCGGCGTGACGGGGACGTTCACGGTACCGAGCCTCGTCGCTCCCGTCCAGGCGGGCACCTGGGTGTTCGAATGGGTTGGCATCGATGGAGCCACCAACACCTCGCTCATCCAGGCGGGTGTGGCCGAGTACGGATGCGGGTCGCAGGAATGCCTCACTCCGTGGTGGGAGGTCCTCCCGGCCGCCGCCACGGACATCCCCATGACCGTCGCAGCCAACGATCAGGTCACGGTCACGATCGCCCAGGTCAGCGGGTCGGCCTGGGACATCACGCTGGCCGACGACACCACAGAGCACACCTTCAGCCAGGCGGTGACCTACACCGGCCCGGGAGCGTCGGCGGAGTGGATCGTCGAGGATCCCACCAATGCGCAGACCGGCACCCTGAGCCCCTTCGCCGACTACACCCTCACCACCTTCAGCGGGCTCGGCATCAGCGGAGGACCCCAGGAGACGCTCACCGAGGCCGTCATGCTGCAGGGCGCAACGCAACTCTCCACGCCGTCGCCGTGGACGGCGAGCGGTTTCAACGTCGCCTACGGGGACGTGGCCCCGCCACCGCCATGACCCCAGCCCAGGGACGGATCGAGCGCCCGGCCCTCACCACGCATGGCTGAGCTGGTCCGGCGGGGAAGGCGGGTCCCCCGGGCTCCCTCCGCCTCCATCCTCATTCCGGTGTTGGACCGGATGGATCTGCTGATTCCCTGCCTGCGGTCCCTGGCCGCACTGGCCGACACGCCCTCGCACGAGGTCGTGGTCATCGCCAACGGCACGCCGGAGAGCGCCCTCGCCACGCTGCCCGGCCAGGAGTCCCTGGTCGTGGTCATCTCCTCCGTCAACCTCGGGTTCGGCGGGGGCTGCAACTGGGGGGCGCGATTCGCCCGCGGGCGGTACCTGGTCTTCCTCAACGACGACACCGTGGTGGAGCCTGACTGGCTTCGGGCCCTGGTCGAGGTGGCCGAGGACGACCCGCGGATCGGGGCCGTCGGCAGCCGGCTGCTCGACCCCGATGGGACCCTCCAGGAGGCGGGGTCGATCCTCTGGAACGATGCCACGACCCACCAGGTGGGGCGCGGGCTGCCACCCGGCACCCCGGCCTACGACTCTGTCCGGGATGTCGACTACTGCTCAGCCTGCGGTCTCCTCGTCAGGCGGGAGGCCTGGGAGGCGGCCGGTGGCTTCGACGAGGCGTACTTCCCCGCCTACCACGAGGACGTCGATCTCTGCCTGTGCCTGCGGGCGAGGGGGTATCGGACCGTCTACGCGCCCGGGGCTCGGGTCGTCCACCACCGGGGTGGCAGCCTGAGGGGGGAGCGTCGCATCGCCGTCGGGGTGCACAGCGGCCTTCACTTCATCGCCAAGTGGGGAGAGGTCCTGAAGGACTTCGATCCCTCGCCGCGCGGTCGGCCGTCGGCAAGCGCGGTGGCCGCGGCCGTCGGCAGCGCGGGCCGGCGCCCTCTCCCCCCGCTCCGGCCGCCGGAGCCGGGAGCGGGGCCGACGCGACCTCCGACCGAGGTGGATCTGCTCCAGGCGCAGGTGCGGGCGCTCCAGGCTGCCGGGGCGATCGCGAGCGACGAGCTGCGGAGCCTGCACCGGGAGCACGCCCAGCTGGAGAGGCTGCGCCACCTGGTCTGGCGGCTTCCCCTGGGCCGCCGGGCGACGGCATGGGCGTCGCGACGCCTGGGCGGCACCCGCTGATTCGCGTCGGCTCGGCCGGGGCCCAGCGTGCTTCTTCGCGTCTGCTAGTATGCCGTCCGTCCCGGGGCGAGAGGAGCGCCTCCCATGAGGCGGCCGGCCCCTTCCGCGTCCACGGCCGGGAGCTCCGGCGGTGGAGAGGGAGCAGATGAGCAAGGCACTGGTAACCGGCGCAGCCGGCTTCATCGGTGGCTACGTCGTGGAGCGGCTCCTGGCGAGCGGTCACCAGGTGGTCGGGATCGACAACCTGTCGAAGTACGGCCGGGTGGCCAAGTCCTACGAGACCCACCCCGGCTATCGCCTCGTCGAAGGCGATGCCCGGGATGTGGGCCTGCTCGAGAGCCTGCTTGCCGACTGCGATCACCTCATCGCCGGCGCGGCGATGATCGGCGGCATCTCCTACTTCCACACCTACGCCTATGACCTCCTGGCCACCAACGAGCGGATCATGGCGGCGACGTGCGACGCCGCCATCGAGGCTCACCGCAGCCATCGACTCCAGAAGGTGACCTACCTCAGCTCCTCGATGGTCTTCGAGTCGACCCCGTCCTGGCCCTCGTACGAGGGCCAGGAGCGCGAGATACCTCCNNTGGCAGCAGCATCACCTCCCCTACACCATCGTCCGCCCCTTCAACTGCGTGGGCGTCGGTGAGGGCCGTGCTCTCGGCGACATCGAGGTCATGAGCGGCAACGTCAGGCTGGCGATGAGCCATGTCGTGCCGGACCTGGTCCAGAAGGTCCTGCGCGGGCAGGATCCGCTGCACATCCTCGGCGACGGCAGCCAGGTCCGCCACTACACGTACGGCGGCGACCTCGCTCAGGGCATCGTCGCCGCCATGGAGCACCCGGCCGCGCTCAACGAGGACTTCAACCTCTCCACGGCGGCGGCGACCACCGTCATCGAGCTGGCGGAGAAGATCTGGAAGCGCATCCGCGGCGACGACGTGCCCTTCCGCTGGGTCTCCGATCCGCCCTTCGAGCACGACGTGCAGCGCCGGGTCCCCTCGGTGGAGAAGGCGCAGCGGCTCCTGGGCTTCACCGCGACCACGTCGCTGGACCAGATGCTCGACGAGGTCATCCCCTGGATCGAGCACGCGCTGGCGGTCGGGGCGATCTGACCGGGTCCGGCCGGTGCCGGTGGGACGGGAGAAAGGTGGGCGGGATCCTCAGCCGGCCGGTGGGCGCGCGTCGACCTTCGCGCGCTCTTCGAGATAGGCGCGGAGCCCGACCCGCCAGTGCGGCAGGGGTGGCTCGCCGAGCTCGAGCCAGGCCCGGTTGGCCAGGACCGAGTAGGCCGGTCGCGGTGCGGGCGTCGGGTAATCCGAGCTGGAGATCGCTTCGACCGGGACGTCCAGGCCGACCTCCTCGACGATGGCCTGGGCGAGCCCCTGCCAGGTCGTCGTCCCCGAGTTGGTGAGGTGGTAGGTGCCGGGGACGCCGCGCTCGACGAGCCGCACCAGCGCTGGTGCCAGGTGCCCGGTCCAGGTCGGGGAGCCCCACTGGTCGGCGACGACCCGGAGCCGGCCCCGCTCTCGGGCCAGCTTCAGCATGGTGAGGACGAAGTTCGGCCCGTCCTGACCGAAGAGCCACGCCGTGCGCACGATCTGGTGGCGCGGCTGCAGGGCCCTGACCGCCGCCTCCCCCGCCAGCTTGCCCCGGCCGTACGCGCTCCGCGGAGCAGGCGGCGCCGTCTCATCGATCGGCACCGACGCCGTCCCGTCAAAGACGTAATCGGTGCTGAGCTGGCAGAGGAGGATGTCGCGGGACCGACACGCCTCAGCGAGCACCCGCGGACCGTCCGCGTTGACCCGCCATGCCGCCTCCGCCTCCGCCTCGGCCGCATCGACGCGTGTCCAGGCGGCACAGTTGATCACGACATCGGGCCGCACCGCATCCAACAGGGCGCTGACCGAGTGGGGCGCGCGGATGTCGACGTCCTCGATGTCGTGCCCGGAGCCCTGATGCGCCCCGCTCCTGAGTGTCCGCAGCAGCTCACGCCCGAGCTGCCCCTTTGACCCGATGACCTCGATCCGCATCGTCGGTCTCAGCGGGCGCCGGACTGCAGAGGCTTGTAATTGCGCCGGTAGAAGTCCCAGAAGTCTCCGCTCTTCAGTGGCCGCCACCAGTCCTGGTTATCGACATACCAGCGGACCGCTCGCTCCAGACCCTCGTCGAAGCCCACTTCCGGTTGCCACCCCAGGGCTCGCAGCTTGGAGGAGTCGAGAGCGTAGCGCCGGTCGTGGCCGGGCCGGTCTCGCACGAACTGCTTGAGGTCCGCGGCCTTGCCGAGGAGACGGAGAACCGCGTCCGCCACGTTCACGCCGCTCACCTCGCCGCGGGCGCCGACGTTGTAGTCCTCGCCCGGAGTGCCCTGGCGAAGCGCCATGTCGATGCCCCGGCAGTGGTCGCTGACGAAGATGTAGTCCCTCACGGCACTCCCGTCGCCATAGATCGGCAGCGGCTCATCGTCGATGGCGTTGGTGATGAAGAGGGGGATGATCTTCTCCGGGTATTGATACCAGCCGTACGTGTTGGAACCGCGCGTCACGATGGCGGGGAAGCCGTAGGAGGCGCGATATGCCTGGACGAGCATCTCCCCACCCGCCTTGCTGGCGCTGTAGGGGCTGCGGGGCCGCAGCGGGTCCACCTCCTGGCTCCGTCCCACGGCGACCTCGCCGTAGACCTCGTCGGTGCTCACCTGGAGGAAGCGTTCGTGTCCGGCGGCACGGGCCGCCTCCAGAAGCGCGTAGGTGCCGTAGACGTCGGTGAGGATGAACTGACCCGGAGCCTCGAGGGAGCGGTCGACGTGAGACTCGGCCGCGAAGTTGACGATGACATCGCACTCTCGCGCCAGCCCGCCCACTGCTCCCGCATCACCGATGTCACCGTGGACGAACCGGAAGCGCGCGTCGGCTCGCACGCTCTCGAGGTTGCGGAGATTGCCGGCGTAGGTCAGCTTGTCGAGGACCACGACGGCATCCTCTGGATGCTCGCCCAGGGTCATCCG
Source organism: Candidatus Dormiibacterota bacterium (assembly GCA_003153215.1). Classification (GTDB taxonomy): domain Bacteria; phylum Chloroflexota; class Dormibacteria; order Aeolococcales; family Aeolococcaceae; genus Changshengia. The sequence continues at coordinate 383 of PLXL01000113.1, read as the reverse complement.
GACAAACTCGCTGCCGATGAAGCCGGCACCTCCGGTGACGAGCAGTCGCATGGCAGATGTTCCCGATGCTTCGCTGGGTGGCAGCCCCCACCGGTCGTCCGGCAGGCCTCCTCCCACTATCGCACCTGGAGCGCCCGGCCAGTCCGCCCCGGTCGGCGTCCGCGCTGTTTGGTAGAGTCGTCACCGTTCGTCAACAGCAGACATAAGGGACATGCGGTTGTCGACGACCGCCGGTCGTGCCGACGGGCTCCGGGCCCGGCCCGGTTCCTTCGTCAATGGGGCGTGCCGGGCTGAGCCCGGTCTGACCGCCCCTCGGACAGGCGTTTTCCGTCTCCGGCGCACTGGCGGCGACGTCCGGGTGCGCCCACCCGGCGAGGTTGATC
>PLXL01000214.1:2678-15111 GCA_003153215.1 Candidatus Dormiibacterota bacterium | reverse complement strand
TCCCCGCCCGGCACATCGCGGTGGTCGGCTGCATGGATGGGCGGCTCGACCTTCCCGCCATCCTCGGGCTGCAGATCGGGGACGCCCACGTCATCCGCAACGCGGGCGGCGTCGCCACCGATGACGTCATCCGCTCGCTGGTCGTCTCCCAGCGCATCCTCGGCACCCGGGCCGTGATGCTGGTCCACCACACCGGCTGCGGGATGCTGGGCTTCCGCGATGACGAGCTGAAGGCGCAGATCGAGCAGGAGACGGGTGTCAGGCCGCCCTTTGCCCTCGAGGCGTTCTCCGACCTCGATGCCGACGTGCGGCAGTCGGTGAATCGCGTCCGGCTGAGCCCCTACCTGCCCTACCGGGACGAGGTGCGGGGGTTCGTTTTCGATGTGCACAGCGGGCGCCTCCGGGAGGTGTACGCGGGTGTAGCGGCGGGCGGCTGAGCGGCTCTCCGCAACCCCCGGTTCCGCAACCCCCGGTTCCGCAGCCCGGGGCCCGGTGAGCCCTCAGCTCGACGCGCCGTCCCCGGTCACCTCGACGGCCTCGGCGTCTGCGTTGACCACGACCCGGGCGCCGAGTGGCGCTGAGAGGACGGTCGTGAGCTGGGTGATGTAAGCCGCATCACTGCAGCCCTCAGAGCTCGGCGGAGGATGGAAGTCCTCGTCCACGACGATGGCGACGGCGGTATCCGACGACTCCACCTGGAGGCTGTAGCTGGCCTCGCACGGGCCCGATCCGGACTCCCACCCGCCCGTGTCCACCGTGAGTGTGCGCCCGTCGGCGCCGAGCTCGGCGCCACCGGCAAGGGCTGTGCCGGACGGCGAGCTGAGAGCGGCGGGTACGGAGTAGATGCTCGCGGGGGCCACGGCCAGCACCGCCTCCGATCCCGAGACGCCGCCGAAGGTGAACTCCCAGGTCGGGAGCTGGTAGGGGCCGCGATCGCTCGTGAAGGTGGCCGTGCCCAGCTGAACCGAGCTGGTGTCGAGCCAGGTGGTGGTGGGAGGGTCATACGTGCCCGGTGTCGGCATGAACTCCGCGAACGCCGCGGCGGGGGTGATGAGCGGGTAGCCGTCCGCCTCGCCCGGATTCGTGGGCCAGGCCACCGGCGGGTGGATCTGGCCAAGGAAGAAGGTGAGCTTGTCGTCGCCACTCGGAAAGGCGAAGCCCGGCGAGTTCACGGTCTGGTCGTCGCCGCCCAGCACGATGAGCGGCCGCGGCGAGGCGTTCACCGGGAAGCCGGCCCACGCGGCGAGCACCTCCTGGAGGGTCAGCTGGTCGGCGGCCGATGGGGACGCCAGGGTCGTGGGCGACGGGGACGCCAAGGTCGTGGGCGAGGGGGACGCCCCCAAGGAGCGGGCCGGCACCCCGCAGCCGGCCAAGGCCAAGGAGACGGCGACGACCAACGCTCCCATCCCGCTGGCGTGCCGGATCCTCACACCCTTATTACGCCGCCGCGGCCGCCGTGGGACAAGCAAGTCGGAGCGGCTCAGGCGAGCCCGGGCGGCATCGGCGGGAGGAGCGCGACGGTGGCGCCAATCGGGCCGGCGTCCTCGCCGGGATTGCGGCCCCAGTGGCGGGAGAAGCGGCCGTCGAAGCCGATCACCCGTCCCCCCTGGCGCACATCCGGGCCGTTCTTCCAATGCGGTGTGTGGCCATGGACCACGCGCCGGGCGCCGAAGCGGCGCAGATGCTCCTCGAGTCGCGCGCGGTCCTCGAAGGCTCGCCGCCCGATCAGGTGGCGGAGGAGCAGAACCACCCCGCCAGGCTCCTGGCTCAATAAACCGGCCGCAGCCCGGTTCACCGCTTCCACGCTGTCACCCAGGGCGGAGTAGTCGTCATCGTCGGTGTGTTGGGCCAGGGTGCCGTCGTCGAGGAGCAGCATGACCGGCAGCCGGCGCAGCCAGGCCTCCATCTCCGCGTCGTCGGCGAGCGCCTCGAGGTCGGCCGGGTCGCCGCGCCGCCGCTGCCAGACGGACTCGAGCAGCTCGCCGTCGCGCGCCCGCAGCCGCGCCCCGCCGACGCGCCGTTCCTCGATCAGCGCCAGCACCAGCAGGTCGTGGTTGCCCAGGATGGCTCGGCTGTGGCGCCGCTCCATGGCGATCCGGGCCGCCTTGTGGCCACCGGCCTCCCCCGGCCGGCCACCGGTGAAGAAGTCGCCGAGGAAGACGGTCTCCACCTTGTCCTCGGGGAAGGCGGCCAGCGCGCCGGCCAGCCGCTCGTGGTCGCCCTGGACGTCCCCGACGATGAGGACCGGCAGCGTCATGGGCTCAGGCCGCCGGCGGTCAGCCGGCGAGCGCCGCCGCCAGCTTGCGAGTGCGGGAGACAGCCGCCGTGGCCCGGCTGAGGGCGCGGGCGACCGTCCGCGGGCCGGGCCCGCCGGGCAGCTCGCGTCGGCGCAGCGCTGCGTCGACGTCGAAGAGCGCCACGACCTCGTCGTCGAATCGATCGGAGAGCTCCCGCCACTCCTCGACGCTCATGTCGGCGAGCGTCCTGCGCGCGGCGACGCAGCGCCGCACCGCGGCGCCCACCAGGGCGTGGGCCTCGCGGAAGGGCATCCCGCGCGCCACCAGGTGCTCGGCGACGTCGGTGGCGAGCAGCATCGGATCGGACGCCGCGCGGCGCATCGCCGCCACGTCGAAGACGAGCCGGCGGACCACGTCGGCGAGGATGCCGAGCGTCCCCAGGCTCGTGTCAACGGCGTCGAAGAGCGGCTCCTTGTCCTCCTGGAGGTCCCGGTTGTAGGCGAGGGGCAACCCCTTGAGGACGGTCAGAAGCGCGACCAGGTCGCCGGTCACCCGGCCCACCCGGCCCCGGGCCAGCTCGAGGACGTCGGGGTTCTTCTTCTGCGGCATCAGCGAGGAACCGGTGGCGTGCGTGTCGGGCAGCTCGGCGAAACCGAACTCCGCGGTGGTCCAGAGCACGATCTCCTCGGCCAGCCGGGAGAGATGGACCATCAGCAGCGCGCAGGTCGAGACCAGCTCGACGGCGAAGTCGCGGTCGGAGACGGCATCCAGGCTGTTGGCGCTGAGCGCCGCGAAGCCGAGCGCGCGCTGCGTGCTCGCGCGGTCGATGGGCAGCGTGGTGCCGGCGAGCGCGCCGCTGCCGAGCGGCATCACATCGCAGCGCCGGTACCCGTCGCCCAGCCGCTCGACGTCGCGCTGGAGCATCTCCACATACGCCAGCAGGTGGTGGGCGAGCGAGACGATCTGGGCCCGCTGCGTGTGGGTGTAACCGGGGAGCGGGGTGGCCCGGTGCTCGGCGGCGCGCCCGAGCAGCGCCTCCTGCAGCCCGGCGCAGCCGAGCATCAGGTCGACGGTGCGGCGCCGGCACCAGAGGCGAAGGTCGGTGGCCACCTGGTCATTGCGGCTGCGACCGGTGTGCAGCCGTCCCGCGGCCGGACCGATCAGCTCGTGAAGGCGACGCTCCACCGCGGCGTGGATATCCTCGTCGGCCGGGTCCACGGTGAACTCGCCCCGCTCCAGCTCGCGGCCGACGGCGCGCAATCCGGAGAGGATGGCGCGGAGGTCACCCGCCCCGATGAGGCCGACCTCGCGGAGCATCCGGGCATGGGCGATCGACCCCTCGATGTCCTCGGCGTGAAGCCGGAGGTCAAATCCGAGGCTGCTCGTGTACTCCTCGACCCCCCGCGCGGTACGGGTTCCCAGCCGGCCCTCCCAGACCTTCGAGGGGGCGTGCCGTGCCGGAGCTGGGTCCTTGCGCTTGCCCCGTGCCATCAGCGCCGCTTGACCTTGCGCTCGAGACTGAGGGGCACGCTGTCCTCCAGAGCTCCCTGGATGCGCGCCTGGGTCCGCAGCGGCAGACCGAACAGCTCGATGAAGCCGCGGGCCGCCGAGTGGTCGAAGGTGTCCTGCCGGCGGTCGTAGGTCGCCAGCTCCTCGCGGTAGAGGGAGCCGGGCGCGCGCCGGCCGGCGACGCTCACGGTGCCGCGCCAGAGGCGGAGCTTGACCTCGCCGCTCACCGGCTCCTGGGTCACGGCGACGAAGGCCGCGAGGGCGCTGCGCAACTGGCCAAACCAGAGCCCGTCGTAGACCAGCCGGGCCCACTCATCGCCGAGGCGGCGCTTGAGGTGGAAGACGTCCCGCCCCAGGGTCAGGGTCTCGAGAGCGGTGTGGGCGGTGTGGAGGACGATCGCCGCCGGCGCCTCGTAGATCTCGCGGGACTTGATCCCCACCAGGCGGTTCTCGACGTGGTCGATCCGGCCGATCCCGTGGGCACCGGCCAGGGCGTTGAGCCGGGTGACCAGGACATCGCCCGTGAGCCGCTCGCCATCCAGGGTCACCGGGATGCCGTGCTCGAAACCGAGGGAGATCAGCAGCCCCTCCTCGGGGGCCGCGTGCGGATCCACGGTCCAGGCGAAGACGTCCGGAGTGGGCTCCTGCCAGGGATCCTCCAGCGGGCCGGCCTCGATGCTGCGCCCCCAGATGTTGGCGTCCACCGAGTACGGCGACTCCTGGGTGACGGGCACCTCGATGCCGTGCGCACGAGCGAATTCGATCTCCTGTGGGCGACCCATCTCCCAGTCGCGGACGGGGGCAACGACCTCCAGCTCCGGTGCGAGGGCCGCGGTGGCGACGTCAAAGCGGACCTGGTCATTGCCCTTGCCAGTGCAGCCGTGGGCAATCGCCTCGGCACCCTCGTCCCGGGCGACGTCGACCAAGATCTTGGCTATCAGGGGCCGGGCCAGGGCGGTGGCCAGCGGATAGGCGCCCTCGTACATCGCGGAGGCGGCGAGGCTCGGGAAGCAGAACTCCTCGACGAAGAGACGGCGCGCGTCGACGGAGTAGGCGGCCACCGCCCCGGTGCGCAGGGCCCGGTCGGTGACCTCCTCGATGTTCTTGGCCTCACCGATGTCGGCGGTGCAGGTGATCACCTCGTAGCCGAGCCGCTCCTGGAGCCAGCGGATCGACACCGAAGTGTCGAGACCACCGGAATACGCGAGGACGCAGCGCTTGGGCTTGCTCACCGGACACCTCCGTGACCGCTCGAGTGATTGCCGTCCAGGGCGCGGGCAGCGGCCGGCCCCCCGCCCATCGCCTCGCGCAGCCGGTCGGCGAGGTGGCGCGCGCCGGGCCGGGAACGGACCACGACCAGGACCGTGTCGTCGCCCGCGACCGTGCCCGCGACCTCCTCGAAGTGCGCGGAGTCGAGGAGAGCGGCCACCAGTGGGGCGCTGCTCGGGCGCGTGTGAACGATCCCGATGTGCTCCACGAACTCCATGGAACGGACATGTTCGCGCATGACCGCGCGCAGCCGGGTGTTCACCGGTGAGGGCTCCTCGCTGTCACTCGCGGCGACGTAGCGGAGACCGTCCGGGTCGTGGACGCGGGCCAATCCCAGTTCCCGGACGTCCCGGGACACGGTGGCCTGGGTGGCGTCGAGGCCGCGGCGGCGCAGCGCGGCCACGATCTCCTCCTGGGTGCGCACCTTACGGTCCCGGACCAAGTCGAGGATGGCCTGCTGACGCTCCGCCTTGGCGGCGGGAACGAGGACGGAGGTGACGTTCACGGCTTCTTGCCCTCGGGCGCACCGGCCCCGCTCGCGGCCCCACCGGCCACCAGCAGGAAGGCGGCGGCGAGCCGCTCGACCGCCTCGTCCGCCTGGGCATCGCTCAGGATGAGCGGCGGGATCAGCCGGAGGGCCGAGGCCCCGGTCGCATTGATGAGCAGGCCGCNNCGGAGCCGCTCGCCGACCCGGGCAGCGTTCTCGACCAGCCCCTCGCGCAGGATGGCGTCGATGACGGCGGCCGCCACCGCGGTCACCAGGGGCCCGCCCCCGAAGGTCGAGCCGTGGTCGCTCAGGGTGAAGATGTCGGCGCGCGGCCCGGCGAGGACGGCGCCGATGGGAAGCCCGCCACCCAACCCCTTGGCGACCGCCATCACGTCGGGGACGATCCCGGCNNTCGTCGTTCATCGGGACGACCCCGGACTGGCCCTCGATCGGCTCCATGAGCACCGCCACGGTGCTGTCGTCGATCGCGCTCTCGACCGCGCCGAGATCGTCGTAGGCGACGTGGATGAATCCGCGCGGCAGCGGCTCGAACGGCTCGCGGTAGTGGCGGTTCGCGGTGGCCGCGAGCGCACCCATGGTGCGTCCGTGGAACGCGCCCCGCGCGCAGATGATGGTGGACGCGCCGTTGCGGTGCAGCTTCCCCCACTTGCGGGCGATCTTGATGGCCGTCTCGATCGCCTCCGCCCCGCTGTTGCAGAAGTAGACCCGGCTCGGGAAGGCGGTGGCCACCAGCTTCTCCGCAGCATCCAATTGGGGCTCGGAGAAGTAGAGGTTGCTCAGGTGGATGGCGCGCGCCGCCTGCTCGACCAGAGTGCCGACCACGGCCGGATGACCGTGACCGAGCACGTTCACCGCGATCCCGCCGGCCAGGTCGAGGTACTCCTGCCCGTCGACGTCGGTGAGGATGCAGCCCTTTCCTGAGCGCATCGCCACCGGCTGAGGCGCGTACGTGTGCATGAGCACGGTGGCCGCCCGCTCCGCGATGGCGGAGAAGGCCGCGCTCACCTCGAGAGCCGGTTGGCTCACCGGGTCACCATGGTGCCGACGCCCTTCTCGGTGAGCAGCTCCAGGAGCAGCGAGTGGGAGACGCGGCCGTCGATGATGTGCGAGGCCCTGACCGCGTCGAGGGCGCGGAGCGCCGCGCGCACCTTGGGGATCATGCCGCCGTGGATGGCGCCGCTCTCGATCAGCCGGTCGGCGGCTGCCGCGTCCAGAGCGCTGATCAGCTCCCCGTCGTCGCCGCGCACCCCCTCGACGTCGGTGAGCAGCACCAGCTTGGTCGCCTTGAGCGCGACGGCCAGCTCGGCGGCCACGGTGTCGGCGTTGACGTTGTAGGCATCGCCGTCGACGCCCAGGCCGATGGAGGCCATCACCGGGATGCGCCCCTGGTCGAGCACGGCGACGATCGGTTCGGCGTTGACCTGGTCGACCTCACCGACGAAGCCGAGGTCCTGNNCCGGTGAATGCGACTCACCAGGTCGGGGCCGATCTTGCCGGTGAGGACCATCTTCACCACCTCCATGGTGGCTCCGTCGGTGACCCGCAGCCCGTTGACGAACTTCGGCTCGATGCCGAGCCGCTTCTGCCACGAGGAGATCTCGGGACCACCGCCGTGGACCAGCACGGGGCGCATGCCGACAAAACGCAGCAGCACCACGTCCTGGAGAAAGGCGTCGAGGTCTTCCCCCATCGCCGCCCCGCCGAGCTTGATCACCAGGGTGTGGCCGGAGAAGCGACGGATGTAGGGCAGCGCCTCGACGAGCACCTCTGCCCGCCGGATCCGCTCCTCCATGGTCTCGACTTGGGTGGTCATGGGATCTGTGTGCTCATGTGGTGTACTCCGCATTGATCCGTACGTAGCCGGCGGTCAGGTCGCATCCCCAGGCGTGGCCGCGCCCGTCGCCGGCACCGAGATCGATGTCGATCTCGCTCCGGGGCTCGCGCAGCGCGGCGACGACCGGGCTCAGGTCGGTGTCGAGCGGGGCGCCGTGCTCGAAGACGGTGGTGCCCGCGAAGGTCACCCGGACCCGGTCGAGGCTGAAGCGGGCACCGCTCCGGCCGAGGGCGGCGACGATCCGCCCCCAGTTGGGATCGGCTCCGTGCACGGCCGTCTTCACGAGCGGGGAGACAGCCACGGTGCGGGCGGCAAGGCGCGCCTCGGCATCGTCGCGAGCGCCGGCAACCATCACCCGGAAGTGCTTGGTGGCGCCCTCCGCGTCCGCGACCACCTGCTCCGCCAGCGACTCGCAGACGCCCAGGAAGGCCTCGCGGAGGGCCTCGAAGCCGGGCCCGCCCGGCACCAGCGCCGGCCCGCCCGCGGCGCCGTTGGCGAGGGCGAAGAGGGTGTCGTTGGTGGAGGTGTCACCGTCGACGGTGATCGAATTGAAGCTGGATTCGGCGACCTCGGTGAGCAGCGCCTGGAGGTCGGGTGCGGCGACGTCGGCGTCGGTCGTGACCAGGGCGAGCAGGGTCGCCATGTCGGGGTGGATCATCCCGGCACCTTTCGCCATCCCGCCCACACGGTGCTCCACGCCGTCGACGAGGAAGGTGGCGCTCGCCATCTTGGGGACGGTGTCGGTGGTCATGATCGCCCGGGCCGCCAGCTCACCGGCATCCCGGCTCTGGCTGCGTGCGGCGGCGCGGAGGCCGTCAGCGACCCGATCCATGGGCAGCGGACGGCCGATCACACCGGTGCTGCAGACCAGCATCTCGACGGGGTCGCGGCCCAGGGCACCGGCCGTCAGGGCGCACATCCGGAGCGCGTCCCGCAGCCCCTGGGCACCGGTGCAGGCGTTGGCGTTGCCGGCATTGGCGACCACGGCGTGGATCGGCGTCCCCCGGCGCAGGGTGAGCTGGGAGATGATCACCGGCGCGGCCTTGACCAGGTTCTGGGTGAAGACGCCGGCGCCCGCGCAGGGGCGGTCGCTCGTCACCACCGCGATGTCGGCGCGGCTCATCTCGCCGTCGCCGCGGATGCCGGCAGCCGCCGTCCCGGCGCTGAAGCCGCGCGGGGTGCAAACGCCGATGCCCACCGCGACGTCCATCTCGGAGTCTTCCGTCTCGGGAGCGACCATTCCGGGGGCACCCGTCTCCGGGGCGCCCGCCTCGGAGGCCTCCGTCTCGGAGGTGCCGGTCTGGGTCACGGCCACTGCGACGACACCGGCAGCCCGGCGGTCTCGCCCAGCCCGAAGCGGACGTTGGCCGCCTGGACCGCCTGGCCGGCGCCTCCCTTGACCAGGTTGTCCTCGGCGACCGTGACCACCGCCACCCCGTCCTGGTCGGTGACATTGACCGCAGCCGTGTTGCTCCCGGTCACCGACTTGGTGGCGGGGGACACCTCGTCGTAGCGGAGGAAGGGGTTGGCTGCGCAGAGGCCGCGCATCAGCTCGGCGACATCGGAGACGCGGCGCCCAGCGACGGGGTGGAGGTAGGCGGTGGCCAGGATGCCCCGGGTCATGGGGATCAGGTGGGGCACGAAGGTCAGCCGCACCTCACGACCGGCCGCCGCGTTGAGCTCCTGGATCATCTCGGCCTTGTGGCGGTGGCCGTCCACGCCGTAGGCCCTGACCGATTCGTTCACCTCCGAGAAGTGGAAGCCGAGCGACGGCGACCGGCCTCCGCCGCTCACCCCGCTCTTGGCATCGACGACCACCTCGGGCTCCACCAGCCCCTCGCGCAGCGCGGGGAGCGTGCTGAGCAGGCTGGCGGTCGGGTAGCAGCCCGGGACCGCCAGCAGGTTGGCGGTGGCGATGGCCTCGCGGTGGAATTCGACCAACGAGTACACCGCCTGCTTGCAGAGGTCCGGGGCGGGGTGCTCCAGCCCGTACCAGCGCGCGTACGCGGCCGGGTCGGTGAGGCGGAAGTCGGCGCTCATGTCGACCACCACGCGGCCGGCGCCGAGCCACTCCCGGGCGTGGGCGGCGGCCACCGTGTGGGGCAGGGCGGCGAACACCACCTCGACGTCGCCGACGTCCATCCCGCCCTCGACCTGGAGGGTCACCCGGCTCCCCGGGACAGCGGCGGCGAAGGACTTGCCGGCCGAGCTGCGGCCGAGGAGTCGCGTGAGCTCNNTGTGATGCATGTTTATGCAAGCCGCGGCCCAAGGGACGAGCCGGGACTGGGGCTGTCAGGGGTGGCCGTCACCGGCCCCGACGACATCGGCGGCGGTGACCTCCAGGCCGGCCGCCGGACGTACCAGCCAGGCCGCGCCTGGGACCCCGCTGACCGCCGCGAGGGCTGCGGCACAGGGTGCGGCGGCCGCCTCGTCGACGAGCGCGACCACGCTGCCGCCGAAGCCGGCGCCGACCAGCCGGGCACCGTGACACCCGGGAATCTGCCGAGCGGCGGTGACCATGGCGTCGAGGCGGGGGGTGCTCACCTCGCAATCGCGGCGCAGAGATTCATGGCTCTCGTTCATGAGCCGCCCCAGCGCCGCGACGTCGCCGGCTTCCACCGCCCGGACGGCGGCATCGGCCCGGCGGGTCTCGGTGGCGATGTGGCGGCCGCGGGGTCGAAGCCCTGGATCCAGCTCCCGCCAGCGCTCGCCGATCTCCGGACAGGTGGAGACACCGAGAGCCGCGCAGACCTCCTCCGCCGCCTCGCGGCGGCGCCGGTACTCCCGGCCTCCGACGTCGTGGCTCTCTCCGCTGGCCGCCACCAGCAGCGTGATCCGCGGCCACGGCCAGGGGATGCACCGCATCCCATGGCTCGCGCAGTCGAGGGCGAGCACCTCCCCGGGTTGGGCGTGGACGATGGCGCGCTGGTCCAGGTCGCCGCAGGGGATGCCGGCGATGTCGCGCTCTGCGGTGAGGGCGACCGCCACCAGCTCCTCCGCCGTCATCCGTCTCCCCGCGAGCCGGAGGATGGCCACCACTCCGGCCAGGGTCACCGCCGCCGAGGAGGCGAGGCCGGCCGAGGCGGGCAGGTCACCGGCCACGGCCATCTCCAAGGGAGGGACGGCGATGCCGCCACGATCGAGGGCCTGGGCCACCGCGAGCAGGCGGTCGCCGATGTCGCCCGCCATCACCGGCTCGCGGCGCTCAACGCGCTGACCGAGTCCGGTCACCCGCCACCACCCGTCGCGCGAGGGACGCGCCGCGACCGTCAGCCGGAGGTCGACGGCCATGCAAGCGACGTGCCCCCCGACGTAGTCGACATGTTCCCCGACCAGGGTGACCCTGCCAGGGGCAGTGCCGGTGGAGNNCGTTCGATGTTGACGGCCGCGCCGATCAGGGCCAGGTGGGTGAAGGCCTGTGGGTAGTTGCCGAGAAGCTCCCCGGTCGCGCCGTCCGCTTCCTCTGCCATCAGTCCGAGCGGCGATCCGAGGGCGAGCAGCCGCTCGAAGCGGCGCTGGGCCTGCTCCACCTCGCCGCTGTGGGCGAGGGCGTCGGCCAGCCAGAAGGAGCACATCAGGAATCCCCCCTCCGCGCCGTGGGCGATGCCGTCGTCGGTCTCCTCGGGGCGGTAGCGGCTGACCAGCACTCCCTGACCGAGGTGGCGGGCGATCGCCCGCACCGTGGTGACGATGCGCGGATCGCGATCGTCGAGGAAGCGCACCTGGCCGGCCCGGAGCATGGCGGCGTCGACGGTCCTTCCCCCCAGGGTCTGGGTGAAGCTGCGCAACCGCCGGCTGTACCCCTCCGCCGTCACCCGCCGGTGGATCGCCCGGCGCGCCTCCTCCCAGCGCTCGCGATCGCACGGCAGTCCGAAGCGCTCGGCGAGCCGCAGACCCCGGTCGACGGCGACCCAGCACATCAACTTGCTGTAGGTGTAGTGGAGCTCCCGGCCGCGGCTCTCCCAGATAGAGGCGTCGGGCAGCTGCCAGCGCTCGATGGCCAGGTCGACGACCGCGTGCAGCTCCTTCCAGAGCGTCTGGCCGATCTCTCCGCCGAAGCGCACGTAGAGATAGGCGCTGTCCAGCAGCTCGCCATATACGTCGAGCTGGAGCTGGTCGACGGCACCGTTGCCGATCCGGACCGGCGCCGACCTCCGGTACCCGGTCCAATGGCCGAGCACCTCCTCGGTGACGTGCGTGCTGCCGTCGACGCGGTAAAGGTTCTGAAACCGGCCGCCATCGCCTATCCCGGTGGTGCGCAGCCAGCCGAAGAAGCCATCGGCCTCCTCGTGGAGGCCGAGCTGAAAGAGGCCAAAGAGGGTGAGGGAGGCGTCCCGCAGCCAGGTGAAGCGGTAGTCCCAGTTTCGCCGGCCCCCGATCGCCTCGGGAAGGGAGGCGGTGGGTGCGGCCACGATGGCGCCGGTGGGCGCGTAGATCATCAGCTTGAGCGCAAGGGCGGAGCGCCAGACCGCCTCGGGATAGGCTCCGGCGTAGCGGACCTTCCCGATCCAGCGCCACCAGTAGGCCTGGGTCTCGCGCAGCAGGCCAAGAGCCCGCTCCACGGTCCAGGCACTCTCCGAGGTGGTGCAGTCACCACGGGCATGCTGGCAGCGGAGCGAGAGGGCGACCGCATCGCCCGCGTGCAGGGTGAAGCCGCCGGTGCCACCCCGGATCTCCGCCGTNNTCGACGATGCGGACGATGCGTGGGCGGGGATGGGGACGCGCGTGATGCCCGATGGTCTCCTCGTCGACGGGCATGAAGTCGACGACCTGGACCCTGCCGGTGGGCGTGGAGAAGATGGTCCGCAGGATGTTGGTGCGGTCGTCGTAGCGCTGCTCGGCCCGGTACGCGCCCCGCGGCCGGAGCTGCCAGTGCCCACCATCGCGCGCGTCGAGGATGCGACCGAAGAGCGATGGCGAGTCGAAACGCGGCAGGCAGCACCAATCGATGCTGCCGTCGACACCAACCAGCGCGGCGCTGCGGCAGTCGCCGATCAGCCCGTAGGCCCCGATGGGGAGGTAACCGCCGGTACGGTCGGTCCCCTGGATCATGGCGCGGTCGACCCGGCTCCGCTG
>PLXL01000214.1:0-2651 GCA_003153215.1 Candidatus Dormiibacterota bacterium | reverse complement strand
CGGCGGGGGGCGGCGCGACGAAACAGGAGCGGGCACTGGTGTGGCAGGCCGGGCCGGCGGGCTCGACCAGGAGCAGCACGGCGTCGCCATCGCAGTCCAGCCGGACCTGGATGATGCGCATGGTGTTGCCGCTCGTCTCCCCCTTCTGCCAGAGGCGCTCCCGGCTCCTGCTCCAGAACGTGGCTCGCCGGGTGACCAGGGTGGCCTCGTAGGCGTCGCGGTTCATGTGGGCAACCATCAGCACCTCGGCGGTCCCCGCGTCCTGGACGACGGCGGTGACCAGCCCGCGGCTGAAGTCGGGGCTGCGCCCCTCCGGCTCGGCGACCAGGGGCAGCGCCGAGGCAACCGGCTCTCCGGAGGGCGGGAGGGCGTCGCGGTTTGCGCCGCTCACAGCCGCACCTCGATCCCGTGATCCCGCAGGTAGACCTTGGTCTGGGGGATGGGGTGGATGCCGTCGTGGAAGATGGAGGCCGCCAGGGCGGCGTCCGCGCCCCCCTCGTCCAGCACCGCACGCAGGTGCTCGGGCTCACCCGCCCCCCCGCTCGCGATCACCGGGATGGTGAGGCGGTCGGACACCGCCCGGGTGAGCAGGAGGTCGTAGCCGTCCTGGGTGCCGTCCCGGTCCATGCTCGTCAGCAGGATCTCGCCGGCGCCCCGCTGGGCGGCCTCCTCCGCCCAGGCGAGTGCGTCCCGCCCGGTGTCGCGGCGGCCGCCGTGGGAGAAGACATGCCAGCCGCCGTCCTCACGCCGGGCGTCCACGGCGACCACGATGCACTGCACGCCGAAGCGCTCGGCCGCCTCACCGATGAGGGCGGGGCGGGCGAGTGCCGCCGTGTTGAGCGACACCTTGTCGGCCCCGCTGCGCAGCATGCGGTCGATGTCATCGAGCCCGCGCAGCCCACCTCCCACGGTGAGCGGGATGAAGACGGAGTCGGCGGTGCGGCGCACCGCGTCGAGGAGGATCTCGCGCGCGTCGCTGCTCGCCGTGATGTCCAGGAACACCAGCTCATCGGCGGATTCCGCGTCGTAGCGCGCCGCCAGCTCGGCGGGGTCGCCGGCGTCGCGGAGGTTGACGAAGTTGACCCCCTTGACCACCCGACCGTGATCCACGTCGAGGCAGGGGATGATCCGCTTAGCCAGGGTCATCGTGGCCTCCGGTCAGCGCGCGCAGCGCGCCCGGCGCCGAGTGGCGCCGAGGTGGGGGGTGAGCCGCGTGTGGCTCCGCCACCGCGGCGAGGGGGGCGGCACTGCCCCCTTCTCGAGTCATGGGGTCCCCGCGCCGCCTGCGGCGTGGGGGAAGCGCAACACGGCGGCGCGCAGGTCGAAGCTGCCCTCGTACATGGCGCGACCCACGATGGCCCCGGCGGCTCCGGCCTCGGCACAGCGGGCGATGTCGTCGATTGTGCTGATGCCTCCGCTCGCAATCACCGGTCCCGGGAACACCCGCACCGTCTCCTCGAGCCCGGCGAGGTCCGGGCCGCTCAGCATCCCGTCAAGGGCGACGTCGGTCCTCACCAGACCGCCGAGTGGCCAGGTGGCCCACCGCTCCAGGTGGGCGGCGGCGCTTCCCGCGCCCTCGGTCCAGCCCTCGGCCTGGGCGACGTCGCCGCGCACGTCCAGGGAGGCCAGGCAGCGTCCCGGCAGGGCGGCGCAGATCGCCTCGGCGGCATCGGGCTCGCGCACCGCGACGCTCCCCAGGACGACGAAGGTTGCTCCGGCGGCCAGCCACCGCTCCGCCGCCGCCAGGGTGCGGACGCCACCTCCGACCTCGATCTCGACACCGCCCTCGCGGGCCGCTTCGAGCACGCCGCGGGCCGCCGCGGCGGAGTCGACGTCCGCCGTCCCCCGGGCCGCATCGAGGTCGACGAGGTGAATGCGGTGGGCGCCGCTCTCGACGAGCCGCCGGGCGACCACAGCGGGATCACTCTCGTAGACGTGCTCGCGGTTGTAGTCGCCCTGGATGAGCCGGACACAGCGGCCCCCTCGGATGTCGATGGCGGGGATGACGATCACAACAGGGACGGCTCAGCCGCCCTCCGCTCGCCCATCGCCGCGGCCACCAGGTTGGCGTAGATGCGCAGCCCGGCCGGGCCGCTCTTCTCGGGGTGGAACTGGGTGCCCGTCACCACCCCCCGCTCGCAGATGGCGACGATCTCGCCGCCGTAGTCCACGGTGGCGACAACGTCCGCGGGGTCGGCTTCGGCTGCGTAGGAGTGGACGAAGTAGCAGCGGGTGCCGTCCTCAACCCCATCGGTGAGCACCGCGGGCCGGCGCAGCCGGAGAGAGTTCCAGCCCATGTGCGGCACCTTGAGCGGAGGTGCCGCCGCGATGCGGCGCACCCGCCCGGGAAAGAGGCCGAGCCCGGTGCCGCCCTCTCCCTCCTCACTCGACTCGAAGAGCAGCTGGAAGCCGAGGCAGACCCCGAGGACGGGGCGGCCGCGGCCAGCCGCCTCCCTCACGGCGTCGCCCAGCCCGGAGCCGAGCAGCAGCGCGGCGGCCGGAGCGAAGGCACCGACACCGGGGAGCACCACCCCGTCGCTGGCGGCGACGACCCGCGGGTCAGGGGTGATCACCGACTCGGCGCCGGCGCGGGCCAGCGCCCGCTCGACACTTCGCAGGTTGCCGACCCCGTAGTCGACGATCGCCACCCG
>PLXL01000154.1 GCA_003153215.1 Candidatus Dormiibacterota bacterium | reverse complement strand
AGCGCAGCCCTGGGGTGTTGACGGGCGCGTCCCACAGCCTGGTCATCTCATCGTCGAGACGGAGCAGGGTTATGGAACAGCCCGCCATCTCCAGGGAGGTGATGTAGGGCCCGATCAGCCTGCGCTCGATGCGCACGCCCACACCGTCCAGGTAGCGCGAGAGCGCCCGATAGACGATATACAGCTCGATGAGCGGGGTGCCGCCCATGCCGTTGACGAACGCCAGCACCGAGTCGCCCCGCTTGAACGGCAGGTCCTCGACGATCGGGCGGGTCAGCATCTCCACGACCTCGTCGGCGCTCGCCAGCGCGCGGCGCTCGCGACCCGGCTCACCGTGGATGCCGATCCCGATCTCCATCTCCTGCTCGCCCAGCTCGAAGGTCGGCTTGCCGGCCGCGGGCACGATGCAGGAGGTCAGGGCCATGCCCATGCTCCGCCCGTTCGCGTTGACCCGACGGCACAACTCGGCGACGTCCTTGAGCGAGCGGTGGGCCTCTGCCGCGGCCCCGCAGATCTTCTCTGCAAGCACCGTGGTGCCGACCCCTCGCCGCCCGGCGGTGTACAGGCTGTCCTGGACCGCCACGTCGTCGTTGATGACCACCGCCTCCACCTCGATGTCGTCGGCCTTGGCGAGGTCGGCGGCCATCTCGAAGTTGAGGATGTCACCGGTGTAGTTCTTGACCAGGTGGAGCACCCCGGCGCCGCCGCTGACCGCCTTGGTGGCCTCGAGGATCTGGTCAGGGGTCGGCGAGGTGAAGACCTCGCCCGGGCAGGCCGCATCCAGCATGCCCATCCCCACGAAACCCCCGTGCATCGGCTCGTGGCCCGAGCCTCCGCCGGAGACGAGCGCCGTCTTGCCGCTGACCGGTGCGTCGGCCCGAACCACGTAGTTGGGCGCGAAGTGCACCCGCACGAGGTCGGAATGAGCGGCGACGATGCCTTCCAGCTCCTCTTTGACAACGTCCTCGACGCGGTTGATCAGCTTCTTCATGGTTGTGCCTGTTACACGCGATCAGGCAGGACGTTGGGCTCGGAACGACCGATCTCCTCCGGCACCGCGTCGGCCGCACCGGTCCGCGACTTGCGTGCGTGGAGCACGTCGCCGATGAAGAAGTCGTAGACGATGGCACCGACGCAACCGCCGAAGAGAGGACCGATGATCGGAATCCAGAAGTAGTCGCTGAACTGGAAGCCGGCGCCGTTGTTGAAGGTTCCGGGCAGGGCAACCTGGCCGTAGCCTGCAACGAAGGCCCAGAGGCGCGGCCCGAAGTCACGGGCGGGGTTGATCGCGTACCCGGTGTTGGCTCCGAACGAGGTGCCGATCGCGAAGATGACGAAGCCGACGATGAGCGGCCCGAGGTTGCTCATCGGCGCCGTGTTGCGGGAGTCGGTCACCGCGAAGATGCCGATTATCAGCAGGGCCGTGCCCACTGCCTCATCGAGGAACGGTCCCCCGATGCTCCCGTGGAAGTAGGCGGCGGGGAAGGTGGCGAAGATCGAGTAGGTGGCCAGCGCATTACCCGCCGAGGGGACCAGGTGTGCGGCGGTGTTGTAGGCGGCGATGGCGTCGTGGTAGACCCACATGACCATCGCTGCGCCGACGAAGGCAGCCACCACCTGGGCGATCCAGTAGGGGAGCACGCTCTTCCAGGGGAAGCGGCGCCTGAGCGCCAGGGCCAGGGTCACCGCCGGGTTGAGGTGGGCCCCGCTGATGCCGCCCGCGACGTAGACGCCGAACATGACGGCGAACGCCCACCCGAAGGTGATCAGCAGCCAGTCGCCGCTGGCCATGAAGATGGTGGTGGGCGTGGCGGCCCTGCCCGACCCGGGGAGGGCGGCGACCGCCATGGCGACGACCCCGTCACCGAACATGATCAGGGTCATCGTCCCCAGGAACTCCGCCGATAACTCGCCCCACAGGCCTTTCAGACCGAATGTCTGCCGGCCTGCGCCATGGAACGGTCGATACTCATCAGCCACGCCAAACCCTCCAATTGATCCAAGCGATAACTTGGTTCACCGGTGGAAAACGGGCGGCACTCCCGCGCCCGTCGCACGACACAGCCCTCATGCGTCAGCTCCTCCCTTCGCGAACCTCCGCCCCTCCCCTGAGGGCGGTTGGGGTTCGGCCGGCCCTAGACGCGTTGGCCATTATCCGGTACCGTAGGGCATTGTCAACCCACCTCTCAGAATGCCCTACCGATCAGCTAGGGTAGCCAGATGCCGCGGCCGATCCAATCGATTCAACGCGCCGCCCAGGTGATGCACCTGCTGTCCGGACGGGCTCGCCGTCTCAGCCTGGTGGAGCTGTCGGCACAGATGGGTCTGCCCAAGGGGACCGTCTTCGGCATCCTGCGCACCCTCCAGCAGGTCGGGTTCGTCGAGAAGGACCCGGACTCGGCGAAGTACCAGCTCGGAGCGGCGCTGCTCCACCTCGGCAGCACCTACCTGGACGGCAACGAGCTGCGCTCCCGGGCGCTCAACTGGGCGGACTCGCTAGCCGCTCGCAGCAACGAGGCGGTGCGGATCGGCACCCTTCACGACGGCCGGGTGCTGGTGGTTCACCACGTCTTCCGCCCTGATGACAGCTACCAGGTGCTGCAGGTGGGCTCGCTGCTGCCCCTCCACGCGACCGGGATGGGCAAGGCGTTGCTTGCCGCCAACCCCTACGTGCTCGCTGAGCTGGACGGGGAAGAGCTGACCCGCTTCACCCCCAGCACGATCACCGACGTCAAACAGCTGAGCGCCGCGCTCAAGGAGGTCAAGAAGCGCGGCTGGGCTGCCGACATCGGGGAGCTGGTCGACGGCGAGGGCTCGGTCGCCGCGCCGATCACCGACCGCAGCGAGCGGACCGTCGGCGCCATCGCCATCTCGGGGCCGGTCGAACGGCTGTGCGATGCGGAGCTTCCTCGCAGCGATCTGGTCGCGTACGTGCGCGAGTCGGCACGGGCGATCTCCCGCGACCTGGGGGCGATCCCGTGGTAGCCGGGCTGCGCGCGCCGTGGGCGCCGGCCCGGGAGCTTGACAGCGCATCGACCGCCCCGGAGACTGGGACCCATCGTGGCGCTGAACGGGCCGGTGTGACAGCGTTCGCCATGGCTCCGTCGGTAGCGTCCCCGGGGGGCGAGGCCACAAGGGGAGTGGCCGGGTGACGGGCGCCTACGTCGCATCCATCGACCAGGGGACCGCGTCGTCGCGCTGCATGCTGTTCGACGAGCGGGGTCGCCTCGTGTCCATGGCCCAGAAGGAGCACCGCCAGCTGTTCCCCCGGCCGGGATGGGTGGAGCAGGACGGGGAGGAGATCCTCGGGAACGTGCTCGAGGTGGTCTGCGACGCCCTCGACAAGACCGGGCTGAAGGTCGCTGACCTGGTCGCCCTCGGCATCGCCAACCAGCGGGAGACCACCCTGGTGTGGGACCGCCACAGCGGCCGGCCGATCTACAACGCGATCAGCTGGCAGGACACGCGCACCGACAAGATCGTCAACCTCCTCGCTGGCGAAGGGGGGAAGGACCGCTTCC
>PLXL01000019.1 GCA_003153215.1 Candidatus Dormiibacterota bacterium | reverse complement strand
TTGTTGACGATCAGAAATCATGCGAGTATTCAGCGCGCAGAAATGCCGGAGTAGGCGCCAGAAGTCATGAGATTGGCTGTGGTTGTGTCATGGGGGTGCCTCCCGGGAGAAGCGGTCAGTCGGACCGGAAGGTCGACCACGCGCTGGCCGGTCGCATTGGCTATGGCGTTCGCGATGGCCGGCGCGACGGCCATATTCGAGCATTCGCCGACGCCCTTCAGCCGCAGTTCGGGCGGTTCCTCATCTCCGCTTACGAGGATCGTCACCACTTCCGGGACGTCCCTGGTTCTCGGGATCTGGTACTGCTTGAAGCTCCGGGTCTCGCGAGGGACGAAGTCCTCTTTCAGCGCGAACCCCACGCCCATCGCGATCCCGCCCTCGATCTGGCCGATGACGCCTTCGACGAATACCGGCGTGCCGACGTCGTGGGCCGCGACGACGCGAATGACGCGGACCGCTCCGGAGCTGGTGTCGACCTCGACTTCGGCGACCTGCGTGCCGGTGACGTACATCGCGTACGGCTCACCCAGCCCGGAGCGAGGATCGAACGCAGGCACGTCGGCGTCGAAGTAGCCGTCGAGCGTGTTCCCAAGCCCGGCGGCGGACCTTATCCGGGCGATCTCGGAGAGGTGGACGCGGCAGTCGTGATCGAGGCGCATTCTCGCGTACCCGTCATGGAGTTCGAGCTCGGCGACCGGTCGACCCAGCAGTTCTCCGGCAGTTGCCAGCATGGCGTCGCGCATACCGACAGCCGCGTCCTTCACGGCGTTGCCCACGAAGAACGTGACCCGGCTGCCAACGGCCGCACCGGCGTCCGGGCACAACGCGGTGTCACCGGTGACGACCGTCACGCGCTCGAATGGCAGGCCGAGCTCCTCGGCGGCGATCAGGCCCATGGCCGGCGTGGACCCCTGGCCGAGATCGACGGCTCCGGTCCGCAGCGTGATCGAACCATCGTCGTGGAGATCCACCGCGGCTCGCCCCGGCGACCTCCCGACTGTGGCCGCGGGATCCTGACCGGAAACCGGGCCTCCGCCTCCACCGCCGATGCCGTACCAGATCGACGCCACTCCCACCCCGCGTCGCAACGTGCCCGGCTGATCGCCGGACCGGCCGCACCGCTCCAACGCTTCACGCCAGTACGGCCGGACGGCATCGATGGTCGCGCGGTATCCAGGATCGCGCTCGAGGACCTGGCCAGACAGGAGACCGTCGCCCTGGCGCAGCCGGTTCCGGTCTCGGAACTCGAGTGGATCCATGTCGAGCCGCTCGGCCATCAGGTCCATCTGCGACTCGAGGGCGAACGTGACCTGAGTGGTCCCCGGGCCGCGCATGCAGCCCGCGTTCGGGTTATTCGTGAAGGCCACCCGGCCGTGGAGTTCAGCGTGGGGCCAGCGGTAGGGCCCGGCCGCGGAGCCGAACGTCTTGACCATGAGCCCCGGTCCGAAGCCGGAGTAGGCGCCCGTGTCGGCGAGAAGCTCCATCTGGAGTGCTGTGATGTCGCCATCGCGCGTGACGCCGCTTCGACAGCGGATTCGATACGGGTGCCGCTTCGTTGTCGACTCGAAGGACTCGGCCCGGCTGTACACGATCTTGACGGGCCGACCCGTCCTGAACGTGGCCAGCGCCGCCAGGCACTGGCACGAGATGTCCGTCTTGCCGCCGAATGCGCCTCCGGTGACCGTTGGAATGACGCGGACACGTTCGACCGGCAGGCCCATCGTCCTCGCGATCTCCGAGCGGTGGTAGTGGGAGTACTGGGTGGCTGTCCGGACGACGAGAGTGTCGCCTTCCCATAAGGCCAGCGCCGCCTCCGGCTCGAGGTAGGCGTGTTCGTTCCATGGGGTCGAGTAGGTGTTCTCAACCACGACGTCGGCACGGGCGAAACCCTCGGCGATGTCGCCACGCCGCAGCCAGTTCTCGGCTACGAGATTGCCGCCGGGATGGATCCGCGGCGCGCCCTCGGCCAGCGCCTCATCTGGTGTGAAGACGGCAGGCAGCTGCCGGTACTCCACGTCGATCATCGAAATGGCCTCGGCGGCCGCCTCGGGCGAGGTCGCAACGACCAGAGCGATGGGATCGCCTGCCTGGCGGACTCTGGTCTCGACCAGGACCGGCTGGTCCTTCACTCTGCGTCCGTAGCTGTTCTGTCCGGGAATGTCCCGAGACGTCAGGATCGCCTGGACGCCGGGAACCTGGGACGCGCGTTCGGTGTCAATGCGCACGACGTCGGCATGGGCGTGCGGGCTTCGCAGCGTCCGGGCATGCAGCATGCCTTCGACCGCGAGATCCGCCGCGTAGACGGCCCGACCCGTCGCCTTGTCCAGCGAGTCCGCGCGGCGGTGTCCCGCTCGCTCCGGAGGCGACGCCGTATCGGCGCGCTCGGGCCCGGATGTCGAGTGGCGCGCAGAGCCCTGCCGACCGTTGGCGGCCCACTCGATCGCATCCACGATGCTGCTGTAGCCGGTGCATCGACACAGGTTGCTGCCGAGCCAGCGGACGATTTCGCTGCGGCTGGGCTTGGGATTACGCTCGAGTAGCGCCGCGGCCGACATGATCATTCCCGGCGTGCAGAAACCGCACTGCACGGCGTCGGCCGCGGCGAATGCCTCTTGCAGTGGATGCGGACGATCGGGGCTCCCGAGCCCCTCGATCGTCGTGACGTTCTTCCCTGCAACCTCTCCGGCGGGCGTCCTGCAGGCGCGGACCGGCTTCCCGTCGACCATGACGACACAGGCGCCGCACCTGCCGTCGTCGCAACCCTCCTTGGTCCCGGTCAGGCCCATTCCCTCTCGGAGAAGGTCGACCAGTTTCCAATTCGAAGGGACGTCGAGGGTGCGTGGAATGCCGTTTACCACCAGAGCCAGGCTCGTCCCCTGGGTCATGTCGCAATTCCTTCCGTAGTGTCCGGCCGGGCTTCTGCGAGGGCCCCCACGCATGGTCGACGGGGTGGCATGGGCACGACCACCCGAGCGTCGACTTCATTATACCCGGGCCGCCGCATGCCCGAGGAGAGCCACTAGCAGGGTGCTGAAATAGCGACTTCACGAGGTGTATGGGCCGTCAAGCTGGTGTCGGTCAGCGTGCCCGCGGCGCCGACCGCCCCTGCGCGGCCTCCGGGGTGGCTGCTAGACCGCCCGCGGAGCCCCCTGCTCGCTCCGCGCGGCACTTCTCCGGGGCCCTCATGCCGCCCTGAGTGCGGCGTCACGAT
>PLXL01000284.1 GCA_003153215.1 Candidatus Dormiibacterota bacterium | reverse complement strand
CGCTCCCCTGAAGCGAGCGGCGGTGGGCGGAGCAGGACTCGAACCTGCGGCCTTCTCGGTGTAAGCGAGACGCGCTAACCAGCTGCGCCATCCGCCCCGGACCCCGACTCTACTGCCGCCGACGGAGCGAGGAGCGAGGAGCCGAAGGCTCAATCGCTCCGAGCGGAGGAGCCGGCAGTACGCGGAGCGACTACTGGCTGCGCCCGGCGGCCACCTCCCGCACCCCGCCGGTCTCATCTCCCACCAGGACGAGGTCGGCAATGCCCAGGAAGAGGCCGTGGCCCACCAGGCCGGGCACCGCGTCCAGCCGGCGTGCCAGACCCTCGGGGTCGGAGATCAGGTCGAAATGGCCGTCGCCCAGGAGGTTGCCCGAGTCGCTGACACGGGGCCTGCCCTCGGGGTCCATCCGCAGGCTGAAGGGGGCACCGCAGGCCTCCAGGGCCNNCGACGGCCACCAGCCGCTCCCGGACGTGAGCCCCTCCGCCCCCCTTGATGAGCCGGGACTCGGGATCGATGAGGTCGGCGCCGTCGACGGCGAGATCGAGTCCCCGGCGGTCGAGCTCCACCAGCTCGATGCCGAACTCTCCGGCGAGGCGAGCACTCGCCTCGGAGGTCGCGACCGCCTGGATGCGGAGCCCGGATCGCACCGCCTCCCCGGCCGCCACGATGAACCAGTGGGCGGTGGAGCCGGTGCCGAGGCCGACCCGCATGCCATCGCGCAGCAGCCGGGCGGCGGCCCGTCCCGCCGCCTCCTTGGAACGATCGGCACTCATGGTCGCTGTGGAGCCTAGCAGTCCGGGGTGCCCGCGGCACCGGCGCCGGTCAGGAGACGAGGCGGCCCTTGAGTCGCATCTCGTCGCGGCTCGGCAGACCGCCGAGCGGCTGGCGCATGAAGCGCTCCTGGGCGGCGAAGATCGCCTCGACCAGGTCGGCGGAGGTGGCCTCGGGGGAGACCGCCACCCCGCGGCGGCGGAGCTGGGCCGTGACCCGCGGGGGCAGCGGCTGGCCGCGGAGGTTCATCTCCTCGATCTCGATCAGCAGCCCGTCGAGCTCGCAGAGGACCTCTCGCCGGCGAGAACGGTAGGTATCCGTCTCGGGAGCCCACTGCAGCTGGTTGAGAACGCGGTTTCTGACGAATGTGGCCATGACTGCTCCCTAGAGCGCCGCCTGCCCGGTGGATGGTGGGATGTGGGGAAGGGAGTCATCCGGGTGGCTTTGCGTTCCAAGGTGCGATGGTATCCAAGCTGACCGTGCTTGGCTAGGGGTTTGTCCCCATTGACTCGGAACTCGTCAGGATCGGCGAGAACTCGGCGGCCATCCGGCGGAGGGTGGGATCGGCCTCCGACAGCGAGCCGCCGAGTACCTCCGCCAGCGCTGCTGCCAGGTCGCCCGACACCAGCTCCGGGGTGAGACCGGCGGCGCCCTCCCGCGCCATCGAGGTGACCCCCGCATCGGCGATCCCGCAGGGGATCACGTGCGCGAACCAGCCCAGGTCATTGCAGACGTTGAGAGCGACCCCGTGCTGGGTCACCCCACGCGCCAGCTTGACCCCGATGGCGGCCAGCTTGTTCGGGCCGACCCAGGCGCCGGTGTAGCCGGCCCGGCGGACGGCGAGGACGCCGTGGCGCCCGGCGGTGGCGATGAGCGCGCCCTCCAGCGCCCGGAGGTAGGCGACCACGTCCCCCCGCCCTGGAGCGCCGGCGATGGGGAAGACATCGGCGAGCCGGACGATCGGGTAGGCGACCAGCTGGCCGGGGCCGTGGAAGGTGACCGAGCCGCCCCGGTCGACCTCGACGCAGTCCGCTCCGAGTTCGCGGAGGGCCGAGGGGCCAGCTCCCAGATGGCCGTCCTCAGCATTTCGGCCCACCGTGTAGACGGGAGGGTGCTCGAGGAGGAGGACGCAGTCGTCGATCTCCCCCGCGGCCCGGGCGGCGGCCAGCCGCCGCTGCAGCTGCCAGGCCTCCTGGTAGGGGACGGTTCCCAGCCAGAGCCGGCGCAGGGGTCGGGTGACCTCCGTCATCGGATGCGGCGGCCCTTCGGGCCCTCACTCCGCCGCGCGACCGGCGAGACGCCCACCGCCGGTCAGACCGCCGCGGCGGCCACCACCTGGCCGGCGGCGTGATAGCTGGAGCGGACCAGCGGCCCCGACTCCACATGGGCGAAGCCGAGGTCAAGCCCGTAGGCCCTCAGCCCGGCGAACTCATCCGGGTGCCAGAAGCGGATCAGCGGGTGATGCTTGAGCGACGGCCGGAGGTACTGGCCGATGGTGACGATCTCCACCCGGTGCCCGCGGAGGTCGCGGAGCAGCCGGTGCACCTCCAGGACGTCCTCCCCCAGGCCGACCATCAGCCCGCTCTTGGTCCGCGACCGGGGGGCCATCTCCTTGGCGGCACGGAGCACGGAGAGCGAGCGCCGATACCCCGATTTGGGCCGCACCCTGGGATAGAGGCGGGCCACCGTCTCCATGTTGTGGTTGAAGATCTCCGGCTCCTCGGCCACCACCGCCCGCACCGCGTCGAGGTCGCCCTGGAAGTCAGGGGTGAGCACCTCGACGGTCGTCCCCGGCGACCGGGTCCGGATCTCCCGGATGGTTGCGGCGAAGATCGAGGCACCACCGTCGGGCAGGTCGTCGCGGTCGACGGAGGTCACCACCGCATGGCGCAGCCCCATCCGGGCGACCGCCTCCCCCACCCGGCGCGGCTCGTCGGCGTCGACGTCGCCGCCCCGGCGGCCGCTCTTCACGGCGCAGAAGGCGCAGGCCCGGGTGCAGGTATCACCCAGGATCATGAAGGTGGCGGTACCGGAGTTCCAGCACTCGCCGAGGTTGGGGCAGCGCGCCTCCTCGCAGACGGTGACCAGCTGCTTCTCGCGCATCAGCGAGGAGACCTCGGTGACCCCGGCACCGACGGGGGCCCTGACCGTGAGCCACGGCGGGCGCCGATCCACCCCCTCGGGGAGGAGCCGCTGCCAGGTCGGCCGTTGGTCGGGGCTCCCGGCCGGCGCGGTCGGGCTGCCCACGGGCACGAGCGGGATCTGCTGCATGACCTTCTTCCACGTTACCCCACGCGGCCTGCCGCGCGGTGGCCCCTCCTCTCCCCACCGGGGCTCGCCGCGCCTCGCCGACGGGCCGCATGGGGGCCCCTCTCATCTCACAGGGGCTCGCCGCCCCTCGCCGGCGCGGCAGAGCCGCGCTCGGCTCACCCCGCCACCAAAGCACCCCGCCATCAAACGCCAAGTTGCACAATCCTGGGTGATGGCCAACGTCGGTGTCCCCGTCAACGAGCCGGTCCGGACCTATCCGCCCGGCTCGGCGGAACGGCTTCGCCTCCAGCACGCCCTCGCCGAGATGCAGGCGTCACCCCGGGCGCTGCCGATGCACATCGACGGCCTGCCCGTGGAGGGCTCCGGCGCCGGCTTCACGGTGCGCGCCCCCCACCGGCACGCCCAGGAGCTGGGACAGCTCCACCAGGCGACGGTGGCGGACGTGGAGAGCGCCGTCGATGCCGCCCTCCGGGCCGGCCGCGACTGGTCCCACACCACCCTGGAGGAGCGTGCCGCGGTCTTCCTCCGTGCCGCGGAGCTGCTCTCCGGACCCTGGCGCGACCGTGTCAACGCAGCCACCATCCTCGGTCAGAGCAAGTCCGTCCACCAGGCCGAGATCGACGCCGCCTGCGAGCTGATCGACTTCTGGCGGTTCAACGTCCACTACGCCTTCCGGCTCCGGGAGGACCAGCCGATCAGCCCGACGGGGGTCTGGAACCGGACCGAGCTGCGCCCCCTCGAGGGGTTCGTGGTCGCGATCACCCCGTTCAACTTCACCTCCATCGCGGGAAATCTGCCGACGGCGCCGGCGCTGATGGGCAACGTGGTGGTCTGGAAGCCGTCGGTGACCTCGATGCTGGCGGCGAGCACCATCATCGAGCTGCTGGAGGAGGCAGGCCTGCCTCCCGGGGTGATCAACATGGTGACCGGCCACGGCGCCGGCGCCCTCGACGCCGCCATCTCCCACCCCGGACTGGCGGGGATCCACTTCACCGGATCGACGGACACCTTCCGGGGGCTCTGGCGCCAGGTGGCCAGCAACCTCGGCACCTACCGCACCTACCCGCGGCTGGTCGGTGAGACCGGCGGCAAGGACTTTGTCCTCGCCCACGAGAGCGCCTCGCCGGAGGCTCTGCTGGTGGGCCTGCTGCGCGGCGCCTTCGAGTACCAGGGGCAGAAGTGCTCGGCGGCCTCCCGCGCCTACGTCCCCCGCCACCTCTGGGAGGAGCTGCGGGGGCCGCTCGCCCGCGAGACGGAGGCGATCCCGATGGGCGACCCCTCCGACTTCTCGAACTTCATGGGGGCGGTCATCGACGAACGCGCCTTCCGCAAGCACGAGGCGGCGCTGAAGGCGGCGGCCCAGGACCCCGCCCTCGAGATCGTCGCCGGCGGTACGTGCGACGCCAGCACCGGCTGGTTTGTCCGGCCCACGATCATCGCCACCGAGGATCCCCATCACGAGCTCCTGGAGCGGGAGCTGTTCGGTCCCATCCTCACCGTCCATCCCTACGACGGCGACTGGGAGACGGCGCTCCGGCTGGTCGACGAGACCTCCCCGTACGGGCTGACCGGCGCGATCTTCGCCACCGAACGGCGGGCGATCGACACCGGGATGCGCGCCCTCCGCCACGCCGCCGGCAACTTCTACGTCAACGACAAGCCGACCGGGGCGGTCGTCGGCCAACAGCCCTTCGGCGGGGCTCGCCAGAGCGGCACCAACGACAAGGCCGGATCCGCGCTCAACCTGCTGCGCTGGGTGTCGGCCCGATCGCTCAAGGAGACCTTCGTCCCCGCCACCCTGTGGCGGTACCCCCACATGGAGCCGGACTGATCACCCGAGGGAGCGTTGGACGTACTCCTCGAAGGTGGTCGGCGGCCGCCCGAGCAGCCAACCGAGGACGTTGGGATTGCCGGTGATGCCGTACCGTCCGTAGTGGTCGAAGAGGCGGACCATGGCGTCGCGCCGCCAATCGTCCTCCTCGGTCGGGGGCGTATCCGGCGCACCGGAGGTGGCACCGACGGCGAATGCATGGGCCACCGGAACCTGCTCGGCTGTCACCGGACGACCCGAGATGGCGGCGATGGTGGCGGCGAGCTGGCGCGCGTTGACGTAGTCGTCGCCGCACAGCTCGTAGGTGGCGTAATGGTGCTTGGCATCCGTGACGACCAGCGCCGCCACCTCGGTGACGTCCTCGAGGTCCACGTGCGCCAGCGGGGTGTCGAGCGCGTACGGCTGAGTCAGGACACCCCTCTCCACAACGCGCCTCACGTCGATGTTCTGCATGTAGTGCATCGGCTGCAGGATGGTGAAGGGGATCCGGGAGAGCAGCACCATCCTCTCGACCGCGAGCTTGGCCTGATGGTTGAGCAGCGGCTCGAGCTGTGGATGGGTCACCGAGAACTGCACGAAGTGGGAGACCCCCGCTCGCCGGGCGGCCACGACGACCGCATGGCCCATCTCGGCCTCGCGCGGGTGCATCGGCGGTCCGATGTGGATCAGGGCCTCGACACCGTCGACCGCAGCCGCCACGGCGCGGGGGTCGAGCAT
>PLXL01000035.1 GCA_003153215.1 Candidatus Dormiibacterota bacterium | reverse complement strand
CGGCCGACGAACTCGGGGATGAGCCCGTACTTGAGGAGATCTTCAGGCTGAAGCTCGCGGAGCAGCTTGGTCGACTCCTTGGTGCGGCCCTTCTTCAGAGGCTCGCTGGTGAAGCCGATGGCCCGGCGGCCGGTGCGGTGCTCGATGATCTTCTCCAGACCGTCGAAGGCACCTCCGCAGATGAAGAGGATGTTGGTGGTGTTGATCTGGATGAAGTCCTGGTGCGGGTGCTTGCGCCCACCCTGGGGAGGCACGTTGGCCACCGTCCCCTCGAGGATCTTGAGCAGCGCCTGCTGAACCCCCTCGCCGCTCACGTCGCGAGTGATCGAGGGGTTGTCGGCCTTGCGCGCTATCTTGTCGATCTCGTCGATGTAAATGATCCCCCGCTCCGCGCGGGCGATGTCGAAGTCGGCTGCCTGGATGAGCCGGAGCAGGATGTTCTCGACGTCCTCGCCGACGTAGCCCGCCTCCGTGAGGCTGGTCGCATCGGCAATGCTGAACGGGACATCGATGATCTTGGCGAGCGTCTGCGCCAGCAGGGTCTTGCCGCAGCCGGTCGGGCCGACCAGGAGGACGTTGGACTTCTGGAGCTCGATGTCGCTGTTGGCCTTGCTGTTTGCAATGCGTCGAAAGTGGTTGTAGACGGCGACGGCGAGGACCTTCTTGGCGTGTTCCTGGCCGATCACATGCTGATCCAGCGAGGCCATGATCACCTGCGGCGTCGGCATCATCCCCGACTTGACGCGCTTCGAAGAGGTCGAGCGGTTGTCCTCCTCGAGGACCTCCTGGCAGAGATCGATGCACTGGTCGCAGATGTAGACACCCGGGCCCGCGACCAGCTTGCGAACCTGCTCCTGCCCCTTCCCGCAGAAGGAGCAGCGGGTGTGCCGGCGCCGATCTTCGCGGTCGGTCATGTCCTCACCCGCATCGCGTGCCCTTAGCGGGCGGCGGCGCCGCCCCCGGCCTCGGGACCATCGCCGGACTCAATGCGAGCAGGTCTCCCGCCACCGCCACCCACGCCCCGCGGCGAGGAACCGTCACCAGTGCTCTTGGGCCGGCCCTGGATGATCTCGTCGACGAGGCCGTACTCCTTGGCCTCGTCGGAGCTCATGAAGAAGTCGCGATCCGAGTCCCGATGCACCACCTCAATGGGCTTCCCGGTGTGGTGCGAGAGGATCTCGTCGATGCGTCGGCTGACCCGGAGGATCTCCTGGGCGTGGATCTGGATGTCGGCGGCCTGGCCGCTGAATCCGCCGCTCGCCTGGTGGATGAGGATGCGGGTGTTGGGCAGCGAGTACCGGAGTCCCGGCGCGCCCCCGGCCAGCAGCACCGCCGCCATGGAGGCGGCCAGACCAAAGCAGATGGTGCCGACCCGCGGCTCGACGTACTGCATGGTGTCGTAGATGGCGAGGCCGGCGTAGACCGACCCTCCTGGCGAGTTGATGTACAGCCAGATATCCTTCTCGGGGTCCTCGCCGGTCAGGAAGAGCAGCTGGGCCATGACCACGTTGGCCACCTGGTCGTCGATGGGTGTGCCGATGAAGATGATCCGGTCCTTGAGCAGGCGGGAGTAGATGTCCATCCCGCGCTCACCCCGGTTGGTGGTCTCGATGACGTAAGGGATGAGGGTCATTGCCAGGTCAGTATACCCACGGGCCGTCGCCGTGCCCTGCGGGGGGTGCCGAGGCCCGGACAGCCCCCTGGGGAGATCGGGCGCCCCCCGGTAGGGCCGGCTCGGACAACCGCCGGACACGCCCTGAAGCCAAGGGTATTGCTGATACTGACAGTATCAAGTATACTGACACTCCTGGCTGAGAGACATGGTGGAGGGAGTCGGCCATGGCCCGAAAGTACAAGCCCGTCGAGCTGTCCCTTCGCACGGTCCCGGTGGACCTCTCGCAGGAACGCGCCCGGTGCCCGCTCTGCGATGACCGCAACTCGGGCGTTATCGGGCGCCTCGGTCTCCGGCTGGTGTTCCGCTGTGAGCATTGCCGGGTCCGCTTCTACCGGCCCTCGGCCGCCCTGCGTTTCGGCTGATTCAGGCGCCGCCGGCGGCGATCTCGCAGGCGCGCTCGGCCGCCGCCCGGCGGAGGAGGTCGACGTGCGCCGCAGCGTGGAGGCGGCGGCGGTCCTGCCCAGAGAGGCGGCGTCCCGCGCCGATCCGATCGACCTCGTGCTCGACCTGGAGCTCGTCGACCTCGATCTGCTCAGCGGTGGCAAGGGCCCCCAGGGCCAGCTCAAGCCGGACGCTGTCCGCCGCGGCCGGGCGGCGCTCCGCGCGGAGCTTCTCGACGCTGCCCCCGGTGTACTCCAGGTAGCGGTCGAAGCGAAGGCCCAGCTCGGCGAGCCGGACCTCCATGCTGGCGAGCTCGCGGTCCAGCTCACGCTCGACCATGGCCGCCGGCAGGTCCACCTTGACCCGATCCCGGAGTGCCTTGAGGACGTCGGACTGGAAATGCTCCTCGTCGGTCTGGGCGGCGGCCTCGACGAGCCGTTCCCGGTAACGGTCACGCATCTCCTCGAGCGTGTCCGCGCTGCCGTCGCGCTGGGCCAGGGCGTCGTCGAGAGGCGGGAGCGTCCGCTCGCGGATGTCAAGGATGTGGGCGTCCGCCTCCACCGTCACCCCGCGAAGCTCCTCCTGCGGGTAGTCGGCGGGGAGGGCGAGGGGGAACCGCCTCTCATCGCCGGGCACGAGCCCGATGAGAGCGTCCACCAGCCCGGGGACGAGGCGGTCGCGATCCAGCTCCAGGTCGCGCTCCTCCCCTCCGGAGAGCACCTCCTCCCCGCGCCGCATCACCAGGGTGCACCGGAGCACGTCGCCGGCCTGAGCCGGCCGGCTCACCTCGGCCAGGTCGGAGAAGCGGCGCCGGACCTCCTCCAGGGCCGAGTCCACGTCCGCATCGCCGATCTCGGTGTGAGGACGTTCGATGCGCAGGGAGCGGTAGTCGGCGAGGTCGACCACGGGACGGACGGCGACCTCGGCGGTGAACTTCACCGGCTGGCCACGTTCCACCGTGCCGAGGGTCACGGAGGGGTCGCTGACGGGGTCGAGGTGCTCCTGGTCGACGGCACGAGCGTAGAGCTGGGGAACGAGCTCCTCGGCCGCGGCGTTGCGCAGAGCCTCCCACCCGACGGCGCGCTCGACCAGCCCGGCGGGAGCCTTGCCCGGCCGGAACCCCGGAATGCGGAGCCGGGCTCCGAGCTTCCGGCCCGCCTCGCCGAGGGCCCGGTCCAGCTCCCCGGGTGGAGCCTCGACGGTCATTTCGACGATCCAGCCCGGCTTGCGCTCGACAAAAACGGACAACTCGGAGGTCGCGGTGGTCACATGGTCTCCTCAGGTGTCACTGGCCCGCCATTCTGGACGACGGCACGGCCTGGGCGGCGGCGCGAGCCGCCCACGTGCGCGGGCCGAGACTCGAACTCGGACGGGTCACCCCACGGGATCCTAAGTCCCGCGCGTCTACCGGTTCCGCCACCCGCGCCGGTCCGGGCAGGCCGGGGGCGAGTGTAGCACCGCCATTTGCGCCGATCGAAAGGCGGACCGGCGCCTGGTGGCGGCAGCCGCCACGAGGGGTCGCCGGCCGGCCGGCGGCTCACCCTGGTGGACCCTCAACTGCACGCGACCAAGAGCCCTGGACATGGCCCGTGCAGACCCCTAGGCTTGGCCCCAGTCCGGCCAGCGGCCGGTTCACCGATCGCCATCCGCACGGAGGTCGACGTATGGAGCCGAGCCAGTCAGCCGCAGCGGTCGAAGCCCCGCAGGAGATCGTTGCGAAGATCGATCAGAAGGCTGTGAGACTTTCTGCGCTGCTGCGGGACATCGACAACCACCCCATCGAGCTGTCAGCGGAGCTGGTCGAGCGGCTCGATGAGATCCTCGAGATGCTGGGCTGCCGGATCTCCGCGACCCGAGCCCTCCTCCATCAGCCGGCGTACCTGACGCAAGGGATGAGTGTGGCCTGAGCCGGCACCGCCGCCAGCCGGGCTGAGCCCGGACGGCACCCGGTGGCGGTCACTTGATGGGCCGTCCCGTGCGCGGCGGGCGGCGAACACGGGCTGCGTGCCACCCCCCCGGTGGTCCGAGCCCGGCGGTACAGTGGCGCGGGAGCAGCCACCGTCCGGAGCTTGGCGGCCGCACCCTGGCCTCCTCGCCAACTGCGCCGGTGGCGCGCCCCCCGACCGACCGATCACCACGACAGGAGAGACGCCCGATGGCCGCCAAGGAGCACTGGAAGACCGAGCCGGACGATCACGACTACCCCGCCGCCGCCGACTACCTGAGCTTGATCATGGACAAGGGAGAGGTGACCAACGCGGTGGCGGCACTGCGAAAGGCCCAGATCACTCACTACAAGGCCAAGGATCTCCTGAGGGCCAGCCGTCTGGAGGTGCTGCCGGCCGACAACGTCCACCTCAAGAAGGACCTCGGCAAGGTCACGGCCGGGACGCTCCTCTCGCCCGTCCTGCTGGTCCGCGGACGGGTGGACGCCGACGTCCCGCTGACGGTCGCCGACGGGTACCACCGGATCTGCGCCAGCTACCACCTGGACGAGGACGCCGACATCCCCTGCCGCATCGCCTGAGAGCCGGGGGGGGNNCCCAGGGTTCGGACTCGTGCCGCGGGACCGCGATCGTTCCGGTGCGCTTTCTCGCGTCGTATCGCTGCGCGATACGACGGCGGCTCTTCGCTCGGCCGGGCGCTCCGCGCCCTCACGGCCCACGCCCACCCGAGCGCTCGCGCTGTGCGCGGCGCCCGGGTGAGGCGGGAGCCTGGGCACGCCTCAGGCGTGCCCGGCCTCGCTCCGTT
Organism: Candidatus Dormiibacterota bacterium; assembly: GCA_003153215.1. Taxonomy (GTDB): domain Bacteria; phylum Chloroflexota; class Dormibacteria; order Aeolococcales; family Aeolococcaceae; genus Changshengia. Next base: position 8,184 of record PLXL01000035.1, on the reverse strand, counting down.
TATGCGTCGTAGTAGAGGAAGAACTCGTAGGGGTGCGGGCGGAGGGCCACCGGGTCCACCTCGCGCTCGCGCTTGTAGGCGACGTAGGTCTCGATCAGGTCGGGGGTGAAGACGTCCCCCTTGAGCAGGAAGTCGTGGTCGGCCTCGAGGGCGTCGAGGACCTCGGGCAGCGACCCGGGGAGATCCTTGACCTGGGCGGCTTCCTCACCCTCCAGCTCGTAGAGGTCGGCCTCGATCGGCTTGGGCGGCTCGATCTTGTTGGCGATGCCGTCCAGACCCGCCATCAGCATGGCGCTGAATGCCAGGTACGGGTTGCAGGTGGGGTCGGGGGAGCGGAACTCCAGGCGCCGCGCCTTGGGCGAATCGCTGTAGGTCGGGATCCGGATGCAGGCACTGCGGTTGCGCGCGCTGTACGCGAGCTTGATCGGTGCCTCGTAGCCGGGGACCAGGCGGCGGTAGGAGTTGGTGGTCGGCGCGACAAGCGCGAGCAGTGCCGGCGCGTGCTTGAGCAGGCCACCGATGTACCAGCGACCGAGGTCGCTGAACAGCGCGTAGCCGTTCTTGTCGTAGAAGAGCGGGACGCCAGCCTTCCAGAGCGACTGGTGAACGTGCATCCCGCTTCCGTTGTCACCAAACAGCGGCTTGGGCATGAAGGTCGCGGTGTAGCCGTTCTGGGCGCAGACGTTCTTGACGATGTACTTGAACTGCAGAACGTTGTCGGCCATCGCGGTCAGGGAGCCGAACCGCATGTCGATCTCGGTCTGCCCGGCGGTGCCGACCTCGTGGTGGTGCACCTCGATGTCCAGACCGGACTCGAGCATCTTCAGGACGATGCGGCTGCGCAGGTCCTGCAGCTGGTCGGCCGGCGGGACGGGGAAGTACCCCTCCTTGTACTTCGGCCGGTAGCCGAGGTTGGCGCCGTCGCGACCGCTGTTCCAGATGCCCTCNNATGTAGAACTCGAGCTCCGGGCCCCAGTAGGAGAGGTCCGCCACGCCCGACTTGGCGAGGTAGGCCTCCGCCTTGCGGGCGATGTAGCGCGGGTCGCGCGAGTACGACGCCCTGGTCAGCGGGTCCTTGACGTCGCAGACGATGGCGAGCGTCGGGACTTCGAGGCACGGGTCGATGAAGCAGCGGCCCGGGTCCGGGAAGAGGAGCATGTCGCTCTCGAAGATCTTCTGGAACCCGCGGATCGAAGAGCCGTCGAAGCCGATGCCGTTCTCGAAGAGGTCGTCGGTGAGCTCGCTCACCGGGATGCTGAAGTGCTGCCACGTGCCGGGCAGGTCCGTGAAGCGGACGTCCACGAACTTGACGCCCGCATCCTTGGCCCGCTTGATCACGTCCTTCGGGGTGGCCCCGCCTGCTTGTTTGGTCTCGTCTGCCATCCACTTCCCCTTGCAACCGCTGGCCGCCGGCGCGGCCCCACAGGCCGAGCCTCTGCTATCACAACTGAGTGAGCCTAACGAGTTACAGGGCGGACCTGCCATGGACTCGGAGGACGAGAGGCACGGCTGGGCGTTTGTGCGCAACGCACAAAGCCGGAGCTGGCGATTTGCGTTGAATGCACAGACACCGTGACTACCGGCCCGATGACGAGACCGGGGGGCTACTCCGGACCGCACGCGTCAGCGTGAGGGCGGGCAGGATGCTAGGCGCGGGGCTTGACCCCGTCGAGCTTGGCCCGAGCGGCCGCCTTGTCCTTGAAGTACACCTTGTTGATGTCGACGTAGGCGATCTGGGCCGTCGGGACGTCCTCCTCGGCGAAGATCGCGTCGACGGGGCACGGATCGACGCATGCACCGCAATCGATGCACTCATCCGGGTCGATGAAAACCATCCGGTCATCGTCGGTCTCGTGGATGCAGTCCACGGGGCAGACCTCGATGCAGGACTTGTCCTTCAGGTCGACGCAAGTCTCAGTGACGATGTAGGTCATGNNCGCCCTGCCCGCCCGGTCTGAAGGGGTAGACGAGCCTCCGCCGGAGCTGCACCGGCACCGGGCCGCGGTCGGCCACGGTCCGGTGGGCGCGCGCGGCCGTGCACGGGGTCGCCCAGGGGGGACGCTCGAGCATGGCGAAGCCGCAGTAGAGGCTCGCGAAGGTCAGGCAGCGGAGGAGACGCTCCTTGGAGGATTCCGCCCGGGTGGCGACCACCACCGCGTGCGCCTTCATGCTGTGGACCGCCGCGTCACGACAGGCGGAGGCGGCCTGGACACGGTGCATCCAGGCGGAGAGCCCGGGACCGTCCTTCCAGTGCTGCTTGACGACGATGCGCGTGCTCAGCCCCCCGAGCAGCGCGGGCCACAACGCCGGAGCGCGGGGAGGATGGCCGTGGGCGATGCCCTCCCGCGCGACGAAGGGGCCGCCGGCCAGAGCGCTGGCAAGGTGGGTGGCGTGCGCCAGTCGATGCGCGAAAGCCACTGTCGGATCGCCGCCATCGCCGAAGGTGTCCAGAGCGTCCAGAGCGTCGATGGCCACATCCACAACGCTCTCCGCCACCCCCGCCAGCCTGCTCGCCTGCTCGGCGGTCATCCTGCCCATGCCGGAGACGCTCGCGCCGGCGGCGGCAACTGCGGGCCCGAGTGCCATGACCGTCGCGGCGAGGGGGCTCTGGCGCTCCAGACCCGAGGTGACGCACAGCTCGTCGACGCGCAGCATGCTCCCCTGCAGCACCGGCAGCAGGGGCCGGCTCGCCTGACAGAGGTCTCCCGCCAATTCGACGGCCGTTGTCTTGAAGGTCTCGGCGATCTGGGTGTCGGATCTCGCAATCATGGTCGGCGCCTCCACTGGGGCTTCAGGGGATGGCGGCTGGGGGCGCGCGCGCGATGCGCACGCCCCCGGTCGATTCAGTTGACGTCGCTCTCAGGTGGCCCCGACCACGGCCGGAACCGGTAGGTGGGGTGCCCCGGGGTAGGGCTCCAGGTCGACCGCGACCTCACCGTGGATCAGCTGGTCACCCGCCTCGAGGTGGGCATCCGGTGCGCGCAGCGGCACCACCAGGCCGATCAGCTTGATGATGATGAAGGTCGCGACCGCGTCGTACCCGATGATGAAGAGCAGGGCGAAGAACTGGACCAAGAGCTGGTGCGGGTTGCCGTACCAGAGCCCGGTGACGACCGAGGCGCCCGCGCCATTGTGGTTGGGCCCGTAGTACACGAGCATCTTGGGGTCGGCCATCACGCCGGTGAAGAGGCCGCCCATCGCCCCGGCCACGCCGTGGGTGTGGATGACGCCCAGGGTGTCGTCCACCCGCCGGAAGAGCGCGAACCTGGGCGCGACGTTGATGGTGATCCAGGGCAGGGTGCCGGCAAGCAGGCCCAGCACCAGCGCGGCATAGCCGTCGATGTAACCTGCTGCCGGAGTGATCGCCACCAGCCCGGCCACCATGCCGTTGATGGCCCCGGCCACGCTCACCTTCTTGAACCGGAGGGCGTCCCACATCACCCAGGTGCAGAGCGCGGTCGCGGTGCAGAGGTGGGTGTTGAGGACGGCCGCAGCTGCGTCCGGGTTGGCGAAGTAGGTGTCACCCCCGTTGAAGCCGCTCCACCCCAGCCAGAGCAGGCCACCGCCGGCCACGGCCATGATCAGGTTGCTCGGTGAGGTGTGCTGCCGGTCGCGGAGCAGCCGCGGACCGACCACCGCCGCCGCCGTGAAGCCGGAGACGGCCGCGGCCACGTGGATGACGTAGCCACCGGAGAAGTCCACCGCTCCCATCTGGGAGAGCCAGCCGCCGCCCCAGATGCTGAAGGCGCCGACCGAGTAGACCAGCGTGATCCAGAGTGGGACCAGCAGCGCCCAGGCCTTGAAGCTGATCCGGCCGAGCAGTGAGCCGCCGAGGATGATCACGGTGATGGCCGCAAACACGAACTGGAAGTAGACCAGCGTGCTGAGCGGGAATCGGATCGGCGGTACGAGCCCGTTGAGAAGCGGGATCTGTGCCTGCTGCTCCAGGCTGTTGGCGCTCAACACGGTGCCCGGCTGGCCCACCACGTGGCCGATCATGGGGTGGCCGAAGCTCATGTTGTAAGCGAAGAGCGTCCACACGATGAGCGTCATGGCGAACGCGTAGAGCACCATCATGGCCGAGTTCACGGCCCACTTCCGCTTCATGATGCCCGCGTAGAGGATCGCCAACCCCGGGATGCTCATGAGCCCGACCAGGGTTGCGGCAGTGAGCTGCCAGGCGTTGTCCCCCGAGTTGAGCCAATTCGGATCTGGCGTTAGTTGTGCCAGAAGCATCAGATCAGAACCTCCCCGTGCCGTCCGGTCTGGACGCTGATATGTCGTGACATCGTATTTGCAACGGCCAACTTCCTTATATGTGCGCCACGCACAGTCCCCGAGGCGCTCGGGTTGTGCGCGAAGTGGGGTCAAGGGCGTGCGCGTAGCCCGGCCCGCCGCCCCTCGACGGCAGGGGCGCACAGCGCGCTCAGGTGAGGAGCCCAAAGGATGCAGGGCCCCTGGATACCCCGCGGATGCCCCGGAGGGGAGCTCAGGATGGTGGGGGCGGGAGGATTGCCCCCGGCGCGGCTCAGCCGCGCCCGGAGAAGGAGAGGGGCGTCCGCGATGCGCCCGATCAGTGGCCCCAGTGCTCGGGCTCGAGGTGGTGGATGGTCACCTCACCGCGCTCCCCGGTCCGGATGCGCACGGCCTCCTCGACCGGGAGGATGAAGATCTTGCCGTCGCCGATCTCGCCGGTGCGGGCGGCCGCGGCGATCGCTTCGACGACCGCCTCCACCCTCGAATCGACCACGACCGCCTCGACCTTGACCTTCCGCTGCAGGGAGATGTGGATGCGGGTGCCCCGGTACATCTCGGTGTAGCCGCGCTGGCGGCCGCAGCCCAGCACCTCGGTGATCGTCAGCCCGGACGTCCCCAGGGTATCGAGGGCGTCCTGGACCGCCTGGAGCCGGTCCGGCCGGATGATGGCCTCCACCTTCCTCATGTCGTCCTCTCTCCCGAGATCGAGGCGAGTCGCTGGCTGGTCGCCCCGGCAATAGCGTCAGGGTGAATATAGGCCCCTCCGGGCACCGGCATGAAGCTCTCCGGGTAACCCCACATGCCGTGCTCGCTGATATCGAGGCCCTCGATCTCGTCGCGCTCGCTCACCCTGAGCCCCACCGTCCTCTTGATGACCCAGAAGAGACCGAAGGAGAGGCAGAAGACGGTCGCGAAGATGGAGACCACAGCCACCGCCTGGGCGCCCAGCTGGGCCCAGTTCCCGGTGTAGAAGAGCCCTCCCCAGCCGACGCCGTCAACCTTGGCGAGCAGGGGGTCGGCGAAGAGGCCGCAGGAGAGGAGGCCCCAGACGCAGGCCAGCCCGTGGGCGGAGAGGGCGCCCAGGGGGTCGTCGATGAACTTGTCGATGAAGTAGACGCCGAAGACGACGATCACCCCGGCGATGGCGCCGATGATGAGGGCGGCCCACGGCTGGACGAACCCGGACGGAGCGGTGATGGCTGCCAGGCCCGCGATCGCGCCGTTGCCGATCATGCCCACGTCGAGGCTCTTCTGCCGGAAGTAGATGACGGTCATGGCGGAGAGCGCCCCGGCGGCCGCGGCCAGGTTGGTGACGATGAGGACGTCAGCGAAGTGCAGGTTGAGGGCCTGGAAGGTGGAGCCGGGGTTGAAGCCCATCCACCCGAACCAGAGGATGAGCACCCCCAGCTGGGCGAGCGGCATGTTGTGCCCCGGGATCGCGTTGGGCTTGCCGTCGCGGCCGTACTTCCCGATGCGCGGTCCGAGGAGGATCAGCCCGGCAAACGCGGCGCTGGCGCCGGTGAGGTGGACGACGCCCGATCCGGCGAAGTCCTCGACGCCGAGGCCGGCACCCAACCAGCCGCCGCCCCACACCCAGTGGCTGATCAGGGGGTAGATGAAGCCGGCGAAGGGGATGGCGAAGAGGATGTAGACGATGAACTTGGTCCGCTCCAGCATCGCCCCCCAGACGATCGCGAGGGAGATGGCGCAGAAGACGAACTCAAAGAAGAATTTGGCCGCCGCGGGGACGTCCGACCCGTGAAGGGCGGGCAGATCCAGCGTCGAACCCGGGGTGAACGAGGGGAAGAAGCCGGCGCCGGCGCCGCCGCCGATCAGGTGGCCGAGAAAACCGCTCCCGGCGCCGAAGGCGAGAGCGAAGCCGACGCCCCACCACATGATCGAGCTGATCGAGAGGTTGACGATGATCTTGGCCACCACGGTGCCGACGTTCTTCATCCGGGAGAAGCCGACCTCGAGCATCGCGAAGCCGGCCTGCATGAAGAGGACCAGCATCCCGGCGAGGATCACCCAGACGGTGTCGACGGCGACGCCCGCGCTCTGGCCCGCCGTCTGAGTGGCGGCGTGGGTGATGATCGGGAAGGTGGCTCCGGCGATGGCCAAGCTGCCGCCGGCGCGGACGCGCGCAATTAGTCGCAAAGAAAGATCTCCGTGCCAGACCTGATCCTGCGGCGCCAAGCTATCTGAGTTGGCCAGCGGAGGACAGGGTGCGCGGCGCACCAAAAGAGTGCCGGATTTCTTGTGCGCAACGCACGAGGACCGCCCCCCGGCCCCCCCTGATTTAAAGGGGGGGGCCAGGAGAGCGGCCGTGAGGAGGAGAAGCGTGGGGCGCTCGCCGGCCCCCTCGGGTTACGAGGCGATGGCCGACGGGTGCGGGTGCTGCACCCGGGCGGGCCGCCCGCCGGCTAGGGGCGGGCGTGCGACCGGGGGATGTCCCGGGATGGGGGCGACGCCCAACGCCCGCAGGACGACCGGCTTGCCCGCGCCGGTCATGCCGAAGCCTGAAGGACGTCCCGAATGCGCAGGCAGAGCTGAAGATTGAGCCGCGTATCGGGGTCGCTCAGGCGGAGATGTCCTACCTCCTCGATGCGCCGGAGCCGGTAGAGAACGGTGTTGCGATGAAGCTTGAGGCGCTGAGCGGTCTCGGTGGGAGAGCCGTGGCACCGGAAGAAGGCGTCGAGGGTGCGCAGCAGGTCCCCTCCCCCCTTCTCGTCGTAGTCCATCAGGGCGCCGATGCTGTCCCGGTAGAACTCGTGCACCTCGGGGTGCTGCGCCATCGAGTAGAGGAGACGGTGGAGGCCGAGGTCGGCGAAGGACACCACACTCGTCGCGCCGTCGAGCTTGAGACCCATCCCCAAGGCCTGTTCGGCCTCGCGGTGGGAGGTGCGGATGCCGCCGAGTCCGTGCTTGGGCCGGCCGATACCCACCGCGAGCGGGACGCCTCCGACCGCCGAGCGGCAATCGGCGGCGAGCTCCGCGGCCGCCCGCCGGAGGTCGCCGAGGCCCGCGCCGGCGATCACGGCCACCGCGCCCTGGTGAGCGGCGGCGAGCACCGGCAGCTCGCGCCGCTGCGCCCAGCGCTGTACCGAGCGGACGCCGCTCTCGGGCCAACCCTGGGGGGCGGGAGCGGCAGGGCGCGCCGACGGCCGCACCACCATGACGACCGAGTCGCCACCCAGCGACGCGCCGACCCGGCGCGCCCGCTCCAGCATCGACGCCTCGGAGCCGTACGCGCCGGTGAGGAGCGCGGTGGCGAACTCACCCTCGAGATCGTCACGGGCGGCGACGACGGCCCGCTCGCGGTCCAGCTCGATGGCGCAGGCCGATGCCCCCCGAGCGCAACCGAGCCGGGCGAGCTGGCCCAGGTCCCCCTCCGCTCCCAGGACCGAGATGAAGCCGCCGATGCCGTCGCGGAGAGGGATGGGCGCCACCACCCGGGCAAACCCCGGAGCGCCCACCGCGAACTCGCGGACGGGAGGGTTGGCGGCGAGGACCACCGAGGAGTCCGCGAAGCGGCGCACGGCCGACATCTCAAAGGTCCACGGATCCGCCGCGACGGCCGCGGGAACCGCCCCGGCCTCATGGCGGAGCTCGCCCCCCTCGTCCTGCCAGGCGGCGGCGAGCTCCAGCAGCTCGGAGAGACGGTCGACGATCCCAGCCGGGCCGGCGCCGTTCAGCGCCAGCTCCATGAGCTCGGTCTGCAGCTCCTGGGCACGGTCGTGGAGGGCGGTCCGCTGGTCCAGGATGAACCGGGTCGTGGCCTGCAGCACGTCGGCGAGATGGGACTGCTCAGGCAGCAGCAGGAGGGGGAGCATCAGGCGATCGGCCAGCTCGATCGACGCGGCGGCCACCTCGCCGACGACGGCCGCAGCCACCCCGCCCTTCTCGGCGAAGCTCTCCAGGACCCGG
>PLXL01000246.1:7461-10749 GCA_003153215.1 Candidatus Dormiibacterota bacterium | reverse complement strand
TGGACCGCCGGCTCGCCGCGGCCGCCCGCCACGGCGCGCGCGCCGCCGTCCTGGTGGGCGCGGATGAGGCCGCCGCTGGCACCGCCACCTGGAAGGACCTGGACAGCGGCCGCCAGCAGACCGCCGCGGTCGCCGACGTGGCGGGGGCGCTCCGCCTCCTGCTCACCGGGCAGTGAGCCCGGAGCCGTGGTGAGCGATCGGCGCCGATGTCAGCGCAGCGCCGCCGGCCGGGTACCATGAGGTCGGCCCCTCGCCGGTCGCAGCGCGCCTCATGCGGCTGGACCAACAGAAAAGACACCGGGATCCCAACATCCGCCGCCGGCCTTCGCGCCCCTCGGACGGGGAAGGAGAAAAGCGCCGTGCGGGAACCCACCTGGTCCTCGGGCTCAGCCCAGGACNNACCCGCCTGGTGTGGCCCCGCCGGCTCGGCTACCTGGTCGCCCTGGTCCTGGCGGCGGCCGGAGTGGTCGCCGGTGAGCTGGTCGCCCTGGAGCTGCACGGCGGGGGCCCGCCGCTCGGGCCTCTCCACCCGCTCGCCGACGCCGCCGGCATCGCCGCCCTGGAGGTCGTCGGGGCCCTGCTCCGATCCCCGCGGAGCCGCCCGGGGCGGCCATAATCGAGGCCTCACCACCGGTGCTCGATCCGAGCCCGCGCCACCCCGGTGCCATATGGAGGACCGCCCATGCGTTTGCCCATCCCCTTCGGCCGCAAGGGCCTGATCGCGGCAGCGGCCATCGCCGCGGGGGTCGTCTACTGGCGGGTGCGTGCCCGCCGCCAGGAGGCCGCCGACCGCGAGTGGGACGAGGACGTCCAGAGCGCGATCCAGGACGGCGTGTCCGCCGGCCGCGCCGCCACCCGCGGCGAGCCCGCGGAGACGGCAGGCGCGTGACCGGGGATCCGCGGCCCGGACGCGGGCGGGAGCCCTGGTGAGTTTGGGCATGGCTCCGCTCGGGTATGCCCCGGATGTGACCCCCAATACGTCGGAGCTGAGGCTGCCCGCGGATCGGCGCTACGTCCTGGTGGCCAAGCGCGCGGCCGCCGGCTTCGCCGCGGTGGCCGGGCTGGACGTCGAGGCCCTCGACGACCTGGTCATCGCCGTCTGCCAAGCCTGTGAAAACGCGATCTCGCTCACCGAGCGGGTGGCGGGCCCGGGCAACGGGCAGATCCGGCTGGTCTTCACCCTCGCCGACAACGCGCTCGAGGTCCGGGTCCGGAGCAGCCTGTCGCGCGCCGAGCTGGAGGCGGCCGCGCACCGCCAGGCGGTGGCGGTCGCTCAGGCCGCCCGTGAGGCGCAGACGCGGGAAGCCGAGGAGATGGCCATGCAGGTCATGGGGCTCTTCGTGGACGACTTCGGCTACCGGATGGACGAGCGCACCGGCGGCCTCCGGGTTCGGCTGACCAAGTACCTCGTGCGGTGAGCGCCGCCACTCAGGGCGGTCCCGCAGCCACGCCCGAGAGGCGGACGATGCCGAAGCCGCGTGACACCCCGCTGCGCGAGGAGGTCCGGCGGCTGCTCCGGGAGTACCGCGCCACGCGCGATCCCTCTGTCCGGGAACGGCTCGTGGAGCTCAACAGCGACCTCGTGCGCTACATCGCGCGTCGCTTCGCCAATCGCGGCGAGCCCCTGGAGGACATCGAGCAAGTCGGCTTCCTCGGGCTCATCCAGGCCATCGACCGCTTCGACCCGTCGCTCGAGAACGAGTTCAGCACCTTCGCCACCCCCACCATCATGGGCGAGATCCGGCGCCACTTCCGGGATCGCTCCTGGGCGGTCAGGGTGCCCCGGCGGCTCCAGGAGAACCTGCTCCGGGTGCACGCCGCCCAACAGGAGCTGCAGGGGAGGCTGGGCCGGCCCGCCTCGATCGAGGAGATCGCCGCCCACCTCGGCTTGGAGCCGGATGACGTCCTGGCCGCCCTGGAGGTGAGCCCCGCCCAGCACACCGTCTCCCTGCAGGCACCCATAGGGGACGCGGAGGACGGCAGCATGCTCGGGGAGCGGTTGGGAGGGGAGGACGAAGGGCTCGGCCGGGTCGAGATGCGCGACGTTCTGGAGCGGGCGATGGCCCATCTCAGCCAGCGCGAGCGGCGGATCATGGCGCTCCGCTTCGTCGAGCAGCTCCCCCAGACCGAGGTCGCGAAGCGCCTGGGAATCTCCCAGATGCATGTCTCACGGCTGCAGCGGGCGGCCGTCGATCATCTCCGGAAGGAGTTCGGGGACGAGGTGCTCGTCTGAGCGGGAGGGGGTCGGCGGCGGTCTGAGCCGAGCGCGGATCTCCCCGTCAGATGGGGCAAGTCCTCCGCCGTCCGATACAATCACCCCGCTCCGCACCTCGGACAAAGGGCGCCGCCGCACCCGAGCGGGTGCCGCCCAGCGGCCGCCAGGTGCCCCACCCTCCACGAGCTCCCCCATTTGCGCAGCCACGAGATCCGGCAGCGCTTCCTCGGATTCTTCGAGGAGCGCGGGCACCATGTCCTGCCCAACGCATCGCTGATCCCGAGTGACGACCCGTCGCTGCTCTTCACCGTGGCCGGGATGGTGCCGCTCAAGCCCTACATCAGCGGCGAGCGCACCCCGCCCAGCCCGCGCCTCACCTCCTGCCAGAAGGTTTTCCGGGGCTCGGGGCTGACCACCGACGACATCGCCTCGGTGGGCGACTGCATCCACCACACCTTCTTCGAGATGCTCGGCAACTGGTCGATCGGGGATTACTTCAAGCAGGGCGCGATCGAGATGGCGTGGGAGCTGCTCACCCAGGGCTTTGGCCTGGACCCGGACCGGCTCTGGCCCTCGATCTACCCGGACGACGGCGACTCCCTCGACATCTGGACCAATCAGATCGGCGTCGCCGATCGCCGCGTGGCCCGGCTGAAGGACAACTGGTGGCAGGCCGGTCCGACCGGACCGTGCGGGTACGACAGCGAGATCTACTTCGACCGCGGTGGACCATGCTCCTGCGGGCGGCCCGACTGCACCCCCCAGGACGAATGCGGCGGCGACCGATGGATCGAGATCTGGAACCTGGTCTTCATGGAGTTCGACCAGGCCGAGGACGGCTCCAGGGCGCTCCTGCCGAAGCGCACCGTGGACACCGGCATGGGGCTGGAGCGGATCACCGCGGTTCTCCAGGGGGTCCGGTGCAACTACGAGAGCGACCTCTTCGCCCCCATCGTGGCCGGGCTCGACCGTCGAGCCGCCGGCGGCGCTGACCCGGCCCGGCGGGCACGCTCCCTCCGGGTGCTCGCCGACCATGCGAGGGGTGCGACCTTCCTCATCGCCGAGGGCGTCCT
>PLXL01000246.1:0-7442 GCA_003153215.1 Candidatus Dormiibacterota bacterium | reverse complement strand
AGGCGGGCACCGACCGGCTGGAGGCGCTCCTCGCCGGCGGGGCGAGTGGGATCTCCGGAGACGACGCCTTCCGTCTCTATGACACCTTTGGGCTCCCCGTGGAGTTAACCGTCGAGATGGCAGGGGAACGCGGGCTCTCGGTGGACCGGGCCGGCTTCGACGCCGCTCTCCAGGCTCAGCGCGAGCGCAGCCGTGCGAGCCGTGCGGTGGTGGGCTGGAGCCCGTCTGTCAGCGCGCCCGGCGAGGCGACCGGCAACGCGCTCGCTCCGGCGCTGACCGTCCAGACCGACTTCCTCGGCTACGAGACCACCACCGCCCTGGTGACCCTGGCCCGGATCGGTGCCGCGAGCGAGCGGGAGGCCCTCGCGGCGGGGGAGGAGGACGTCGTCTTCCTGGACGCCTCCCCCTTCTATGCCGAGGCCGGCGGTCAGGTCGGCGACACGGGCACGCTCAGCTGGGAGGGCGGCCGCGCCAGCGTGCTCGACTGCCTCCCGCTGGTGGACGGCCCGGTCCGGGGACGGGCTCACCGGGCCCGGGTGGAGACCGGCACCCTGCGCCGGGGCGAGACGGTCACCGCCCAGGTCGACCCGGACCGACGCGCCGCCACCGCCCGGCACCACAGCGCCACCCACCTGCTCCACCGGGCGCTCCGCGAGACCCTCGGCGAGACCGTGGTGCAGCGGGGCTCCTTCGTTGGTCCCGATCACGCCACCTTCGACTTCAGCTTCCCCCGCGGGCTGACCCCTGAGGAGATCCAGACCGTCGAGCGGCGCGTCAACGCCGCTGTTCGCGACAACCTCGTCCGCAACGTCCGGGAGATGCCGGTCGCCGAGGCCCAGGCCTCGGGGGCGATGGCGCTGTTCGGAGAGAAGTACGGGGAGCTGGTGCGGGTGGTTGAGTTCGGCGGCTGGTCGCGGGAACTGTGCGGCGGCACCCACGTGGGCAGAAGCGGCGACATCGGAGCGGTCATCGCGATCTCCGAGACCTCGATCGGGCAGGGCACACGGCGTATCGAGATGGTGGCCGGCGGCGCCGCGGTGCGGCGGTGGGAGGAGTCGGAGGCTCTGCTCAAGGAGACCGCCCGGACGCTCAGGGCGCGCCTCGACGAGGTCCCCGATCGGGTGGCGCGGCTGCTCGACCAGAACCGCGAGCTGCAGCGGAGGCCGCGCGAGGGCGGGGGAGATGCGGTGACCGCGGCTCTCGGCTCGGTCGAGGTGGTCCGCGGCGGCACCCTGGCTCTCGCTCTCTGCGACGACCCGGCGATGAGCGGTGACGATGCCGTCGCCCTGGTGGACCGGATCTTCGCCGAGCGCCTCGGAGGCGATGGAATCGCCGCCGTGTTCGGGGAGGGGACGGTCTGCGCCAAGGTGGGCGGTGCGGCCCTCGCTGGCGGGGTCGACGCCGGACGCCTGGTGCGCTCGGCCGCGCAGGCGTCCGGGGGCAGGGGCGGAGGTCAGCCGGGCTTCGGCCGTGGGGGGCTCGGGGACCCGGGGCGGCGCGCCGAGGCGGTGGCGGCCTTCCGATCCACGCTGGAGGAGCTGGCACGGTGATCGGGCGCAAGAAGTTCACGATCCTGCGCCGCCGCGGGGAGTTCCACAGCCACTACACCGTGCTCGACATCGGCACCGAGTTCGTCAAGGCGCTGGTGGTCAAACGGGAGGAGGGAGCGGGCATCGTCATCGGCGTCGGCAAGGTGCGCCAGTCCCTCTCCGACATGCAGTCGGGGGCGGTCGCCGACATCCAGGGCGTCATCGACAACTGCGATCGGGCGCTCACCGAGGCCGAGGACATGTGCGGGACGATCCCCGGCCAGGTGGTGATGGGCATCGCCGGGGAGCAGGTGCGCGGCTTCAGCACCACCATGACGATGCCGCGCTCCCAGCCGCAGGCCCGGATCACCCAGGCTGACGTCGCCACCGCGCTCCAGGCGGTCCAGCGCCGCGCTCTCAAGGAGGCGGTGCGCCAGATGTCCCACGAGCTGGGCGTGGCCGAGGTCAACGTCAAGCTGGTCCACAGCAGCATCACCTCGGTGCACATCGACGGCTACGCGGTGACCAACCCCCTCGACTTCCAGGGCCAGGTCCTGGAGATATCCGTCTTTAACACCTTCGCCCCGCTCACCCACATCGGGGCCCTCCAGACCATCGCCCAGGAGCTGGACCTGGAGCTGGTGGCGACCGTCGCCGAGCCCTACGCGCTCACCCGCGGCTGCGCGACCGAGGATGTGTACGAATTCGGGGGCATCTACATCGACGTCGGGGGCGGCACCACCGACATCGCCGTCGTCCGCCGCGGCATCGAGGCGATCCGGATGTTTGCCCTGGGAGGTCGCTCCTTCACCCGCCGGCTCGCCAACGAGATGGGGATGAGCCTGGAGGAGGCCGAGCGCTTCAAGCTGGCCCACGCCGAGGGCCGGCTCCCTGCCGAGCAGGACGCCCTCGCCCGCGCCACTCTGGAGCCGACCGCGGAGGTGCTCGCGCAGGGGGTTGCACTGACCCTCGAGGAGCTGTCCGGCAAGGAACAGCTGCCTCCCGCGCTCTATCTCGGTGGCGGCGGGGCGGCGTTGCCCGAGGTCGCGGAGCAGCTGTCGGCGCTGGACTGGACCGAGGTGCTGCCGATGAGCCGCCAGCCGACGGTCAGGGTGCTCGGCCCCGGCGACGTCCAGGGGATCCACGATTCGACCGGCCTTCTGGTCGGGAGTCAGGATGTGACTCCGATGGGCCTTGCGTATCATGCGGTGTCCCTCGAAGATGACGCGGACCAGCCTCTGGGCGGCCTGATGCGCCGCGTCATGAAGGCGATGAAGGTGTGATGGGGCCTGCTGAATGGCCAAGAGACTGATTCACGTCGGCCCGGAGGACGACGTCGCGGATCTGGCCGGGCGACTGCAGGCTGCCGATCCCGGCGACGAGATCGCGCTGACGGTGGCGCCCGGCGCCCAGGCCTTCCAGACCCCGCTCAACCTCCGCCTCCTGCGGAGCGTCGCGATGAAGCGCAGGCTGACCACGACGATCGTCAGCCCGGATCCGCGCATCCAGCAGGTGGCACAGAGCGTCGGACTGGTCGTCTACAGCTCGGTGGCGGCGCTCGAGGGCGGAGTTCCGGTCGACTCGCCGCGTCCCGGCTTCCGCCCGGCGGGGCCAGCGTCCCGGCCCCAGGCGCCGTTCCTGCCGGGGCCACCGGCGCCGGCCCCGGGTGGGGCGAGCGCGGTGGCCGCCCTGCCGTTCGAGTACGTGCTCCGGCCCTTGACGCCCCCGGCGCCCGCCGGCGCCGATCTGCCCGAGACCCCGGCGGCGGCCGCGCCCGGAGCCGTCCCGGCCCCCCGGACCGGGCCATGGGGCGCACCGATCGCCCCGCCCCGGGCACCGGCTACACCCGAGCCCGTCGTGCCGGCCTGGGAGGCTCCCGTCAGCTTCGTTCCGACCCCGCGCGCGGCGGACCCGGGCTACACCGCGTCGCAACCGGCGGGCCAGATCTCCCCGGCCTCGCCGCCATATGCCCCGTTCCTGCCCGCGTCGCCCGCCGGACCGCCGCTCCGACCGGGGGGCCCGCGGAACTCGCTCTCCGAGATCCCTGACGAGGAGGAGTCGTTGTCGCCCTGGGCCGCGGCGGCCGCCGGGGTGATCGCCACGCCGCCGGCTCCGCCCTCGATCCTGGCGCCGACACCGCCCCCGCCGCCGAGGACCGGGCTCCCTATCCGTCGGCAGCCGTCGCCCCCGCCTCCGACCTCCACGGCGGGACGCATCCACCTGCCCCAGCGCCGGGTCATCTACGGCATCGTGGTGGGGGCGCTGGCGCTCGGCGTCGTCCTCTTCCTGCTCCTCGGCACATCCGCCACGGTCACCATCACGGTGGCCGAGACGCCGCTCAAGGTCACCCCGACGATCCAGGGGACGACCTCGACGGCCCAGGCCGGCCAGGCCAACTACATCCTGAGCAAGCAGATCACCGACACCGCGAGCCAGACCTTCCAGGCCACCCCCACGGGGAGCCAGCCGGTGCCGGCGGTGGCCGCGACCGCCGTCGTGGCGCTGACCGCGGGTGGAAAAGGTGAGTGCGCCGACGGATGCAGTTTCACGCTCACTTCAAACTACCAGTTCGAGACCGCCACCACTCCATCGATCGTTTTCGGGGTTTCGGGCCAGACGGGGGTCACGATCCCCGCGGGCGGCGGCACGAGCAGCGCCATCCCGGTGACGGCCCTGACGACGGGAAGTATCGGGAACGTCCCCGCCGGCGCGATCAGCCTCTGCCCGTCCACATCGGCCTCGGGTGACTGGTGCACAACCTTGGACCTCCAGGCCACCAACCCGGCCGCGGCCACGGGTGGCGTGGACGGTGGCACACAGACCGTGGCCAGCGCCACCGACATCGCCAACTGGCAGGAGCAGCTCGGCCAGGTCGAGACCACGCTCGGCACCAAGGCGACCGCGGACCTGAGCGCCAAGGCCGGCCAGGACAAGCTCGCCATCGACCCGAGTGGCGGCGGCAAGAGCATCACCTTCGTGGTCAGCCCCTCCACCTTCCCCCCGGCCACCGCGAACACGGTGATGAGCCCCGAGACGGTGACGGTGACCATGACGGCCCAGGAGACCGTGTACAACCCGGCCGGCCTGGATGCGGTGGTCCTCAAGGACCTGGAGACCTCGTCCAACCTTCCCGCGGGGGACAGCCTGGTGCCCGCCCAGCTCCAGCTCAACAACGTCCAGATCATCCAGGCGGGGAGCGACGGCAGCTTCGCCCTGTCGGTGTCGGGCGTCGACTACTACCACGGCAAGGTCGACCTCACGCAGCTCAAGAGCCAGCTCAGCGGGCACAGTCCCGGCAGCGTGCAGGGGATCGTCGAGCAGGCGATCCCGAACGTCAAGAGCGTGACCGTCGACGAGACCCCGGTCCAGTTCCTCTTCATGCCGTTCTCCAGCTCCAGCATCCACATCGTGGAGACCTTCGTCACCTCGACCGGCTCTGGGTCGAGTGCGAGCGGCTGAGCCTCCGGCGGGGATCGGCACCGTGAGCGTGAGCGCGACCTGCGCCGCCATCGGCGTTGACCTGGGGGCCCGCCGGGTGGGCCTCGCCGGTGCCGATCCCACCGGCACCATCGCCACTCCCCTGACCACGCTGGAACGCCGGCATCCCAAGTTCTGGTCGGCGCTGGAGCAGGCCTGCGTGGAGCGCGGCTGCCGCCTGCTGGTGATCGGCCTGCCCCGTCGCCTCGACGGGGGTGAAGGCGATGCCGCGGCGGTCGCACGTCGCTTCGCCGCTGACGCCGAGCGCCGGCTCGGGCTGGAGGTGACCATGTGGGATGAGTGGTTGACCACCGCTCAGGCGGAGCGCGCGCTCATCGCCGGAGGGGTCCGCCGGGCGCAGCGGAGGAGTACGGTGGACGCGGTGGCCGCCANNTCGCACTCATCGGGGTGGTCGTGGTCGTGGCCCTGCTCGCCGGGGCCGTCTTCGTCTACGGCCGCATCCAGCTCGAGGCGGCGGACACCGGGAGCGAATCTCCGACCGTGGTCACCGTCACGCCGGGGGAGAGCCTCGACCAGCTGGCGACCAGCCTCGAGAACAAGGGGCTGATCAAGAGTGCCCTCTTCTTCTCGGCCTATGCCCGGATCCGGGGCGTGCAGCTCCACGCCGGCGGGTACCAGATGGATTCGGCGATGGCGGCGAGCGAGATCATCAAGGTCCTGGAGGGCCCGCGGTACTGCGCGCCGGTGACCTTCGTCATCCCCGAGGGCTTCACCATCGACCAGATCGCCGAACGCATCGCCGCGACCAAGGGACTGGATATCACCAAGGCCGACTACCTCGCCGCGCTCACCCAGAGCGGCTACACGGCGACCTTCCTCAGCATCCGCCCGGCGGGTGACACCTCGCTGGAGGGGTTCCTCTTCCCGGCCACTTACGTGGTGCCGGACTGCGCCACCGCCCACCAGGTGGTGCAGCAGCAGCTGGACGCCTTCAAGGGCAACATCGCGCCGAAGCTCCCGTCGTCCCCGACCCGGGCCTACGACGATCTCATCACGGCCTCCATCATCCAGGCCGAGGCCCGGTTCGCCGCCGACTTTCCGCTGGTCGCCTCAGTGGTCAACAACCGGCTGGCCGCCCACATGGACCTCCAGATCGACGCCATCGTGATGTACGGGCTGCACTTGTCCGGGGAGCCGATGTCGACGGCCGACGAGGGCATCAACACCCCCTACAACAGCTATCTCAACCCCGGCCTTCCGCCCACCCCGATCGACTCTCCCGGGCTCGCCACCCTGGGCGGCACGCTCGCCCCGGCCTCGACCTCATACCTCTTCTACGTGACCGACGCGTGCGGACACAACCACTATTCGGTCACCGAGGCCGTCCACGAGCAGCAGGTTTCTCAATATGAGGCCTCCTGTTGATCGGTACGGCGGGCCGACGATGCCAGTAGCGCCGCCAAAGTGGCTTCAGCTCGGTTTGATCGGATCGGGGATACGGCACTCGCCGAGTCCCGCGATGCATCGTGCCGCGCTCCACGCCCGCGATCTCCAGGGCGACTACACCGCCCTGGACGTGACCGCGGCTGAGCTTCCCGGGCTGCTCCGGCAGCTTCGGAGCGGGGAGATCAGCGGGTGCAATGTCACCGTCCCCTACAAGGCGGCGCTGGCGGCGGCCTGCGACCGGCTGGAGGGTGATGCCGCCGTCTGCCAGGCCGTCAACACCCTCCTCGTCCAGGAGGGGGAGCTGATCGGCGACAACACCGACGCCCGCGGCTTCGAGCTCGCGCTGAGCTACCAGCGACTCCGTCCCGAGCCGGNNTGCCTGCGCGTCTCACCCGACGACGCCCGAGCCGTCGACTGGAAGGACACGGAGGCGGTCCAGGCCGCCGCCCGTCAGGCCGGCATCCTGGTCAACGCCTCGTCGACCGGGGTCTCCGGCATCCCCGTGCCGGTCCAGCTGCTGCCGGCCGGCTGCGTCGTCACCGACCTCCGCTACCGACCCCGCCCGGTCGACCTGGTGGCCGCCGCTCAGGCGCGCGGCCTCCGGGCCGCCGACGGCGCGGAGATGCTCCTCTTCCAGGGAATGCTCAGCTTCCAGCGTTGGACCGGTGTCGATCCTCCGTGGCACGCCGCCCGCGCCGCGCTGGAGGAGGCGCTCGCCGGATGACCAGGCCGTCCACGTACCGCGCCGCCAGCAGCCGTCGATGAATCTCGCCTTCACGCTCGCCGCGGGGGCGGCAGGCGCCGCCGTGGGGCTCGGCATCGGATGGCTGAACGTCTTCCTGGAGCGGTTGGAGCGGCTCCGTCCGGAGGAGGACGAGGAGCGTGCCGAGTACGAGGCCGAGGTCGCCAAGGCGGCGGACGCGGCCAGGGAGCGGGGGGAAGAGCCCGAGGCGGCAGCGCCGTGGTTGCCCGAGCAGTACGGGTGGACCTGGCTGGAGTGGGGCCTGGCCCCAGTGCTGGGCGCCTTTG
>PLXL01000014.1 GCA_003153215.1 Candidatus Dormiibacterota bacterium | reverse complement strand
ACGATGGCGCCGGCGGGGATCTCGCCCGCCTTTCCGGCGACCGCGACCCGCACCCGCGGATGCATCACGGGAAGCCGTGCCGCCCCCTCCTCGGTGGTGATGACCAGGACGTCGCCCTCGGGCTGGCGGACGGCGGGGTGGGCGGCGGGCAGGGCGCCGCTCCCGCTCACCACGGCGAGCGGCGGGGGGCCGCCGGCGCCGGTGAGCCGCCGGCGATGGGCGGTCAGCTCCTCCGCCAAATCCGGAATTGGCGTGCTCGGGGTCCACTGATGGTGGGGGTCGTCGCGGAGGGTGGCCGCCCCGATCAGGACACAGTCGGCGGCGCAGCGGAGCAGGGCCATCAGGAAGCGGTCGGCGGGGCTGTGGAGGCTGACCGCCATGGCGCCCTCCCCTCGGCCCTCGCCGAAGGCGGTGACCCCATCGGCGGTGGCGACGAAGTTCGCCACCAGGCGCGGGGTGCCGAGCCGAACCCTGAGAGGACCGCCGTACAGGCGGAGGAGCGGATCGTCCGGAGGTGGGCCCTCCTCGTCGAGGGCAACCTCGAACCCGTCGGCCTGGGCGAAGCGAGCCAGGGCCTCGGCGGTCATCCCGGAGGGGCGGCGAAGGGCCGGGGGCGTCGGGTCTTCACGCAACTGGGATAATGGGCCAATAGGGCTGGTCCGCCGCGCCCATCTTCCCAAGCCGACGTAGCTCAGTGGTAGAGCAGCGGTTTCGTAAACCGCTGGCCGGGAGTTCGAATCTCCCCGTCGGCTCTCTCAGATGACCACTTGGTTGACCACATAGGCCGGGCCTGGTCCCGAACAGGGGTACGATGAGGGGGTGGGCGTCGATGCGGCGGAGGCGTGGCTTCTGAAGGCCGGCAAGGCTGACCCCGAGGGGTACAGCGAGGCCGGGCGGCGCGTCAGTCTCGTACCATCTGCCCGCGCGTGAGGCCACGCGGGTACATGGGAGGTCCGCCGTGATCCATCTCTACGAACGTAAGGCGCGCGAGGTGGCCAAGGTTCTCGTCCTAGCTGCGGCGATTGTCGAGGCGGCGCCCCTAGACCCTATTGCAAATGCGTTCGATGCAATAAAGGTGTGGGGTGGGCCTACAGACGAAGCGCGGAGCAAGAGAGCGGAGGAGCTCCGCGACATCGCCGCCGAGATCACCGCGCAGTTGGGCCAGCCCGAGGACGACCCGGGAACCAGCCCGGCGGACTGAGGACGGGGCGCGAAGATGGGTATGCGGGCACCATGCAACCCGCCCCCCCGTGGGCAACGCGGGGCGAGAAGGGGGCGCCGGGCGGGAGGCAGTCGCGGAGATCACCCGCAAGCGGTCAGCCAGGCGGCAGGAGCGCCTACCGGGTTGATTCTCAGTCAATCGGCGGGCTAGGCTTCCCCGCCCTGATGACAGGCACGTTTGGGCGCTATGATCCCGACGCACTGACCTCAGAGCGCTGAAAGCCACGGTGGCTACGGATCTGACTGGAGGTAGAGGCATGAGGCCTCGGAANNGGGGGCACATCGACGGTCACGGCCAATGCGGCGGTAACGGCGACTCCATCCGCGAGCTCGGGCACCCTGAGCGTGGCGGCGGCGGGGACCGCCTACCTCGCTGACGTAGCTCCCGACAACACCGCCGTCGCGGCGTTGGCTACGCAGGCCAATGGATGGACCTCATCGACCACTGATGCTGAGGCTGAAGCGGACGCGCAGCCGACCATCTCCGCCCTTAACGCGCTGGAGACGCAGTTGGAGGGCACCAACTGGCCGACGGTTGCGAAGGGGGACGTGGAGACCTTGACCACCGATGTGGGACAACTCAACGCTTCGCTGGAGACGTTGAGCACGCTCAACTTCCTCGATGAAGGCACCTGGCTACAGAGTTTCACCAGCGCTGCGAATGCTTTGGGGGTTGCCGCCGGTGAAGTGCGACACGACCTCGGACTTCCTCCTGCCTCGTAAGCGGTCGCGGAGATCACTCGCAAGCGGTCAGCGCGAAACTCGCTGACCACGGAGGCGTAAGCTCCCCGGCAAGGGGTTGGGCAAAGCAAGGAGGCAGCGGCAGATCATGTCCAAGGTTCGCGTCGTCCTCAAGGAAGGTCCTCCGGAGAGGCAAGATTACGAGGCGCTTGATTGGAGGATCGACGCGCTCGGTTCGCTCACCCTAGTAGGCGTCTCCGGGGATGTGTCGGAGCTTGTGGCCAGCTACTCCGCAGGAGAGTGGCGACGGGTCGAGCGCTTGGTCGACGAGGCGACGGCCATCGAACAGGGGCAGGCCGACACGATGGCCGGGGTGTTCGTCAAGGTGGTCGATGATCCAGAGTTGGAACTCACTGTCGCGCAGAAGCAGGCGGCGAGGCGTTTGTACGACCGCTACCTCCGCGAGCTTCCGACTACGCCCTGACGACCGGCCATGGACGATCCCAAGCCTGACGACAAGCCGACATGTGACCAGTGCGGGTCGGAGAATCTCGTGCAGGGGTACAAGGACTCCACGGCCTTTGGCTCCGTCGGCCGTGAGCAGCGCCCCGGCATGTTCGTATGCCTTGACTGCGAAGCCAGGGCGGCCCGAGGTGATCCCCCGGTCACGCGC
>PLXL01000185.1 GCA_003153215.1 Candidatus Dormiibacterota bacterium | reverse complement strand
ACGCCCAGCTCGTCATCATGACCATCCCGCCGGGTGGGGAGATCGGGCCGGAGACCCACGAGCACACTGACCAGATCCTGACGTTCGTCAGTGGTGCCGGCGAGGCCGACGTGGCCGGTCAGACCAAGCGGGTGGCTCCGGGCGACCTGGTGGCCGTCCCCGCCGGTACGCTGCACAACTTCCGCAACACCGGCGCCAACCCCCTCGTCCTCTACACCGTGTACGGTCCGGCCGAGCACGCAGCCGGAGCCGTGCACGCCACCAAGGAAGAGGCCGACGCCGCCGAGGAGTCTGGCCAGGACGAGCCTCCCGTCGGCTGAGCCGCTCGCGCGCCTGCTCGGCTCGGGCCGAACGACCCGAGCACGGATCACGCTCGGCTGCCGCGCGGAGGACGAGCGGGGACGCTAGCGGGTGGCGAGCGGCCGATCGGGTGCCAGAGACCGTAATGAAGAGCTTTAGTCGACTCCCGCAACACATTGGCATTATTCCTGACGGCAATCGGAGGTGGGCTCTGCGCAAGGGACTGAAGAAGCAGGACGGGTATGAGTCCGGCCTTCGACCAGGGCTCGAACTGTACGAACTATGTTTGGAGCTGGGGATAAAGGAGCTAACCTTCTACGGATTCACGGTAGATAACACAAAACGGCCCTACGTGCAGGTCAGAGCTTTTCAGAAGGCGTGTGTCGACGCCGTTGAATACCTGGCAAGCAAAGACACGGACTTGGTGGTCGTCGGAAATACTCAGTCGCGATTCTTTCCGAAGGCACTACTGTCGTACACCGAGAGAACTAGATTCGGGAACGGTCTCATCAAAGTCAACTTCCTGGCCAACTATGGCTGGAACTGGGACCTCAACTATTCGGTGCAGAACAGTGCCACCAGCTCGAGCGGCAACATCATTGACGGTATAGCGTCTTCGGATATCTCAAGAATCGACTTGATCATCCGTTGGGGCGGCGGGCGAAGGCTGAGTGGATTCTTACCAATCCAGTCAGTCTATGCGGACTTCTATGTGGTGGATGAGATGTGGCCCGACTACAGCATTGAGCAAGTTTACAAGGCTTTGGAATGGTATCAAGACCAAGACATAACGCTGGGCGGTTAGCCTCGCGGTTTCATGGCGGGGCGGCGTGAGCTCGTATCGTTGGCCTGACAAGCGCCCCTGACGAGAAGATTCACTGGCGTTGCGGGCCTGTGAGGGGTCGGGGGGTCAGGCTGGTGCTCGGATCCCGCGGCCGGCGGCTTCGCCGGTCTCAAGCTGGGCTCGGTTAGTCGGGAATGCGCTCAGCATGCTCCCTGTCCGGTAGTCATCATCAAGCAACTCGGGGACATCTGAGAAGAGCTTCGCACCTAACGGAGCAGCCCGTCACGGGGCCGGCATCTTCGCGGGAAGCTCCGAGAGCTTCGCTTCGACCGCCGCATCCTTCACAGCGCTGAGGAGGATTCGCCGGGGTCCGGCCAACTCTGGGTGCACACGCGTGGCATGCGGCTGTTCGGAAGGCCAGAGATCAGCGTCCGGCAGGTTCCCGACCACAGACTGCTGATGGCCGCCGAACTGTCCAACCGCTTTATCGAGATGCTGGCCTTCTCCCACGTCATACCAGAAGGCAAGCCATCCGCGTGGCAGGGGTGCCAGAGCGGATGGTCTGTCGCCATCGGGGAGACTTGGACGACCCGGATTTCAACAACGTGAACGTGGAGATCGTCTGGCCGCCAGAGACAGCGCCGGCGTAGTCGAGCTGGGCGCTCATTCAGAAGCCCTTGCCCAAGCTGAACGTCCTTCTCGGGTAGGGATTCCCGGGGAGGAGAGAGGCAGTGCTCGGTCGCTCGTCCCGGTCCCTGCAACACCGCACCCGTGGACGATTCACAGGTTACCTTCAGAACCTCGAGGATGGTGCTCATCAGGGGCTCCGGGGCGATTCTGAATACGAATTTGAGTACGTTCCTTCCAAGCTGGATGTCGCGAGTTCGAGTCTCGTCTCCCGCTCTCGGCTCCGAATCCGAGTTGCGTGGCCGCTTTTGCCTGGGCGTCTCGGCGGGATGAGCGCCCCGGCTCAGAACTTGTGGCGGGTGTGACCGAAGGGATCGCCCTTGGCGTGCGCGAAGACTTTGGTCGGCGCCACCCTGAACACATGGCTCGGGGAGCCTGCATTGTAGAAGCGGCCGTCTCGAACCATGAAGCGCCACCGCCCATCCCACTTGGTTCCCCAGGCTGTAGCGAGGTGCTGAAGCAGCTCGTGGTCAGTGACGCGCAGTGCGTCGCCCTCGACGACCACGTCCAGCCCTCTGTCCCAGTCGTTGCAGCCCGTGGTCAGTACCACGTGCGGATTGGTGCGCAGGTTGGCGTACTTCTGCTCCTCGGCTCCGGTGGAGAAGTGGAGGGCCTCGTCGACCCACACCGCGACCACTGGGGTCACATGCGGCCGGTCGTCGGCCCTGACGGTGCAGATCCAGAACAGCTCGGCCTTCTCGAGTACGCGGCGGGTCTCATCCCACGGGGTGGCGACCGCTACCGGGTCGCTGTACCGCGGGTCCAGAGTGGTCACCGGTGTGGGCATCGCCGACCTCCTTGACGCCTTTGAGGTAGTTTCATCGTTCAGGACCTGGTGTGTATCCGCCGCGATCGCCGCCGTCTCCTCGGTCCCGACCACTCACCTCTCGCTCCACGGACGACATCTGCGCTCGTGACTATGATGGACCCGTGCTTGGGNNGGTCCCTCCCTCCAATCTCACCCTGCTTGGACTTGTCCGCCACATGGCCGAGGTCGAGCGAAGCTGGTTCCGCCGGCGCCTTTCTGGAGAGCCGATTGGGCGGATCTGGTGTACCGAGGCTCAGCCCGACGCCGACTTCGATTCAGTCGCGGACGCCGATGTTGCCGAGGCCTTGTCAAGGTGGGAGGATGAGTGCCGGATCGCGCGGTCCATCCTGAAGGATCTGGACTCGCTGGACGTGACCTTCGGCACCCCAGACTACCTCGACATGTCGGCGCGCTGCATGGTCAACCACATGATCGAGGAGTACTCGCGGCACAACGGTCACGCTGACCTGATCCGGGAGCGGATAGACGGGAAGACGGGGGATTTCCCATCGCCCGAGGAGCACGTTCCTCTCCCCGGCCAAGACTAAGAGGCCGCCTCCATCTGCATGGTTGAGTTCATCGAACGGAACGGCCGGGAGTTCAAGCTCTGAGGCGAGGGCGCCGCTGAGCCCGGTTGGGTCAGTTCGGGGCTTGCCCCGCGTTCGTCGCCTACATGGTGNNCTTCCAAGCTGGATGTCGCGAGTTCGGCAGCATCCAGGATGCCCGAGCGTTTGGGCAGCCGTTCTTCGGCTGGTACAACGACGAGCACCGGCACTCCGGGCTGGGGTTGCACACGCCCGCCTCCGTCCACTACGGAGGCGCCGTCACGATCGGTGAGCACCGCACTGTGGTCCTCGCGGCTGCCTGCGCTGCTCACTCAGAGCGCTTCGTCCAGGCGATGCCTCAGCCGCCGTCGTTGCCCACCGCCGTCTGGATCAACCCACTCCAGCCGGAGGGACCACTTGCTCAGTAATTACCCGGTCCGATGTGTCCCAAAGAGGTTGACAATTTCCGCGTAGGCGAGCTTGCGGCGCCGTCATAGTCCCGTGGCGTAAGACTCCCGGTCTACACCTTCTCCGGGGCGGAAAGGCTGCCGCTCCTGCCGACGTCGCGCGATGCGCGCTCACTCATGGCGCGCCGGATCAGCGCAGCGACCCCCAAGCTTGCCGCTGTTTCAATAGCCGTCCCTGCGGCACGGCGCCAGAGGGGATTGGCACGTCGTTGCGCCTGTGCTTGGTTCTCCGCGATCTTGATCGAAATAGCTTCGATGAGCTGCTCGCGTTGTTCTTGAGCCCGTTGCGCTCGCCGGCTCACCCATCGCTCCGAAGCGCGCGCGATCGGGAGTCCAACGCCATGGGTGATCTCCGGAAGATTCTTAGCCGCGCGAGTGATCGGGCCACCGCGCCGATGACGCAGGACCACCACCGCCGCGACCGTCGCTCCCATGGCCGCGGCCGTGCCGGCGGCGATCACCGCCACCCGAACGACCCTACCGCGAACGACGACGGTGCGTGAGCGGAGCTTAGAGAGCGTTGCTCCGAGCTCGCTCCGCGTACGCTCTATTTCGGCTCTGGTGTCAGCTGCTGTTTCCCCCATTGCACATCCTCCTTGATGGTCTGTAGGGTCTGGCGCAACGGGCTGATGCGCTTCAGCCGTCGGGCTGCGATGAGTGCTCCAACAATGGCGATGACCAGGAACAGCGCCGCGCAGCCGAGGGCTGCGACCCAGTGCAACGGAACAGCCACCACCAACGTGACGATCGCCATGACCAAGAACGCGATGACTCCGAATACGGCAACAACACCGCCTATAAGCGCCCCTACTGCCGCGTGTAGCGATTCGGTTATCTCCTGTTTGGCGAGTTGGATTTCCGACGCCACCAGGTGACTCGCTTTGTCAATAGCACTGTGGATCAGGCGACCTGTTCCTTCTAATTGAGCCTCGCTCACCTCGGCGTCGCTCCCGTTGGATTCATCTGTTGTCATGGTCAACTGCCCCCTATGACGCCATTACCGACGCTTGCGAAGTCGAGCCGTAGCCGTTCCCACCACTGCGGCGGCGATGCCAACACCGAGCGCAACCCGAGCTTCAAAAGCCGTCGGATGCTGCGCAGGAGGCGACACCGGTCCGGCGCTGCGATCAGTCGCGATCCCTGCTCGGCTCTTCTTCTGATCCTCTATGGCCTCATTTGGAGCCTTGTGCTCCCGACTGTCGGCGGCCGGCGACGACACAATCCCCTCTTCTTGCGGAGTTCCCAGACGCATCTTGTTGAACACAGCCCCGACGAGGATGAACTGACTGAGGAACCCGAGCCACATCGCCAGGAGGAAAAACAATGCGAACTGCTGTCCGTAGGTGCCGAATCCGTGTGAGATCTTGGCGTAGAGCGGAAAGAGGAGCGAGAAGAGTTCGACGAGAACCCCGGCCAGCACGGCACCGGGCCAGATGTCCTTCAACGCGAAGGTCCGATTAGGAACGAATCGATAGATGGCGATGAGCAGCGCCACTAAAACGACGGCGCCGGCGACAGCCCCAATGGCGCCGGCGCCCGGTGAGGCCGCGAGGGCGCTATTCGCACCAACCACAAAGAGCACCGCGGCGATGAACACCACCACCATGATTAGCCCCATGGCGCGTTGCCGAAGCATGTCCCGCTGCTTGGTGCCGAAGATCTGTGTGAGGGCGAACTCCATGGATGCAAAAGGCTAGTACCACTCCACAGCAGCCCGAGGATGGAAAGAATCCCCAGGATCCCTGCGTTGTGTTTCACGCCTTCCAAGGTCTGGAGGATTTGGGCGTGAGCATCGCTGGGAAACACGGAAACGATGCCCGTGTAGAGCGTCTTCTGCACTCCTGGGTCCTTCACCGCGAGGCCGATGATGGACAGGATCCCGAGGATGAGCGGGAACATCGCCAGGAACGCATTGTAGGAGAGACTTGCGGCGTAGTTGCCACCTTGGCTAGCTCCGTAAGCCATCAGCACCTGGACAGGGCGCCACGATCCGAGGCGCTTTAGGACGGTCTGCACGGGGCACCTCGCGAACCGATATCTGCCTCCCTATCAAATAGTTATCCTATAATATTTCCTGGGCGATCTCAAGCGGTCAGCGCAACGAGTTATGACATCTTCTCATGGGGAGTGCGGTAGGCGAGGGTCTGCTTCTCATGGGGAGTGCGGTAGGCGAGGGTCTGCCGGGCACGAGTGTTGAGACTTCGTTGGATGCGACGCAGCTCGCCGGGGCTTACAGCCGAGAGGTCGCTGCCCTTCGGCAAGTACTGGCGCAGGAGACCGTTCGTGTTCTCGTTGCTTCCGCGCTGCCACGGCGAGTGCGGATCGCAGAAGTAGATGGGAATGCGCGTTGCTAGGGTGAAGCTTGCGTGTGTAGCCATCTCCGCGCCCTGATCCCAGGTGATGCTCCGGCGCNNACTCAGCATCATCATGCCCGGGATACGCCCACGACGGTCGACCGTACCTCGGGGGCGCCGCTGGGCCCTGCCCGACCTCAGGCAGCGCGCCAGCTCGCGATGCAGCTCGCCTCGGCCCTGGACATTGATCAGAGCGGCGGGCACGGTCTTGCCCATTCGCGATCCCCGGTCAGGATGCGGCCGGGGCTTCCTGGGTGGGGTCGGCCGCCTTCGAGGTCGGAGACGAGCCGGAAGATCAGCTTGTCGCGGCCGGTGGGGTGGGGGCTCGCCACTCAAGGTGGGATGGAAGGGGCTTCGCGCCTTGACGATGTGTGCCGGCGGGGTGGTTTCACACTTCTATGAGTCGAGGCATTCCCGTCCGCACTGGCTCGATTGTCGTGACCTTGGAAGGGCCTGCCCGAAGCTATAAGTTGCTATAAGTTGGCGTTGTTCGGCTGCGAGGTCCGCGTCGGCGGCGACTCGGCAGGTCCCAGGGTGGCAGAAAGCATACCGGGGCTGAACGAGGGCCTTCGACGCCGGGACGCTCGCTCGGCGAGGACTCGTGGGCTCCAGTGGTTCTGCGCGGTGGTATAGCTAACGATATATCGGCAGCGCGCTGCTGAGCGGCAGGCGCGCCATGACGCCGTGTAGATGGGGAGCGCTGGCCATGGTCACTCCCGGGTGAGCTCGGCGACGGCGCGCTTGGCGCTGGCGTTGTCGACCAGGGCCTTGCCGTCGGCGGCGGCGGCGATCAGGGCGGCGGTGGCGGCGTTGTTGAGCTTGACGGTGCAGCCCGTTGGCGACCCGGTGGAGGCGGCCCACGGCGTCGTCGGCGAAGAGGGGGTCGGTGCGTCCCACTAGGGCGAGGTGGTGACGGAGGTAGCTGAGCGACTCGCCGAGGTCCATGGGGGCGAGGAGGAGCGCGCGCTGCATTCACACTACTCGGGGGAGAGTTGACCACAGCAGGCGATCGCGTCGCTCTTTAGGCCACGAATACGGCTATCCGAAGTTGCTAAAGGGCTGCATTCGTGATTGACTTCAAGCGTCATACGTGGGTCGCCAGACCGACGCCGAGCCAGCGCCACCTCCCCAGAGAGGAGCCAATGCCATGCCTTACGTCACCGTCGGCGAGGAGAACTCCAGCCCGATCAAGCTGTACTACGAGGACCACGGATCGGGGCAGCCGGTGGTGCTGATCCACGGCTACCCACTTGACGGCCACTCGTGGGAAAAGCAGGTGCCGGTGCTCCTCGAAGCCGGGAAACGTGTGATCACGTACGACCGTCGCGGGTTTGGGCACTCCAGCCATCCGGTGATTGGCTACGACTACGACACCTTCGCCGCCGATCTCAAGACACTGGTCGACAAGCTCGACCTACACGGTGCCGTCCTGGCCGGCTTCTCAATGGGGACGGGCGAGGTCACCCGGTACCTTGGAACCTACGGCTCCGAGCGTGTGGTCAAGGCTGCGCTCTTCGGCCCGATCCCTCCGTTCCTGCTGCAGACCGACGACAATCCGAAGGGAGTACCGCAGAGCGTCTTCGACGGGTTCATGGAGACCATCAAGCAGGACCGCTACGCGTGGTTCAAGTCCTTCTTCGACAACTTCTACAACGTCGACAAGCTCCACGGCACCCGCATCAGCGACGAGGCTTGGAACGCCAGCTTCGAGGTGGCGGCCGGCTCGTCCGCCTACGCCACCCTCGCGTGCGTGTCAACCTGGCTCACGGACTTCCGCGCCGACCTGCCGAAGATCGACGTGCCCCTGCTCGTACTTCAGGGCACTGAGGATCGCATCCTGCCCATCGACGCCACCGGCCGACGCCTCCCCGACCTCGTGAGCGACATCCGGTTCATCGAGGTCGAGGGCGGACCACACAACATCGGCTGGACGCACGCCGCCGAGCTGAACAAGGCCTTCATCGATTTACTCGCCGATTAGATCCCATAGCTTCCTGTCAAGCCTCAGGGGAGG
>PLXL01000015.1 GCA_003153215.1 Candidatus Dormiibacterota bacterium | reverse complement strand
GCCCCCGACCACCGCCAGCTCCTGAGCCTGGAAGAAGGCGCCGTCGCAGACCGCGCAGTAGCTGACTCCCCGGCCGGCGAACTCCGCCTCGCCGGGCACGTCGAGCTTCCGGGGCCGGCCGCCGGCGGCGAAGATCAGGGCGGGGGCGTGCAGCTCCCTCCCGCCCTCCAGCCGGGCCACCTTGGTGCCGCCGGGGCGAACCTCGACCGCCTCCACCGGCTCGAATTCGCGAAGGTCGAGACCGAACTTGCGGGCGTGGTCGCCCATCTTGCCGGCCAGGTTCCCGCCGGAGATCGACTCGAATCCCGGGTAGTCCTCGATCAGCTCGGTGTTGAGCAGCTGGCCACCGATCGGGCCACCGTCGACCAGCACCGTCTTCAGGTTCATGCGGGCAGCGTAGAGGCCGGCGGCTAGGCCGGCCGGCCCGCCCCCGACGACGATGAGGTCGCAACTCTCAACCGGAGCACGGCCCGTGTCCGCTGGCGTGACCGCGTCGATCCCCAGCGAAGCCAGGGCATCGGGCATCAGTGGTCCCACCAACTCTGCCATCTCGTCCACCTCAGCGAACGGCCGAGAGGTCCTCGGCGTTTCACATACCACTGATGCGGGAGCGGGCGAAATAGTGCGGACGCAGCCCTGGTCGCTCTGAAGCAGAGCTCCACCCGCTGCGCCGGCGGAGGAAGCCGAGGTGGCGTCGGCGGTCGCCTCGGAGCCGATGGTGAGCCCCCACAGCGAGCAGACGCGCACCATCTCGCATCGCCGCGCATCCATGGAACTGACAGCCGGCTCTGTCGGATCGCTAGATGTAGCTCCCACAGACCTTGTTGACAAAGAGAGGAGCCCTTCCTCACGGTTCGGGACTGTCGAAGGTTCCTGGCCTGAGGAGGGCTCCCGGTGGCACATGCTACGGCGCGGTTGACGGTATTCGGGCGGGATTTGATCGTCCAGCGGGTTCGAGAGGGCGGCTGGAGCGCCGCCACAGCCGCTGAGGCCAGTGGCGTCTCTCGCGCCACCGTCTACAAGTGGCTCTCCCGGTTCGACGCGGAGGGTTCGGAGGGGCTTCAGGACCGCAGCAGCCGGCCGCTCCGGAGCCCGCGGCGGGTCTCCCGCCGGCTCGAGGACAGGATCCTCCGCCTGCGCCGCCGCAAGAAGCTCGGGCCGCATCGGCTGGCGACGCGGCTGGGCGTCCCTCGATCGCCGTGCTACGCGGTTCTCAAGCGCCACCAGCTGCAGCGCCTGGACCGGATCGACCGCCCCACCGGAGAACCCATCCGGCGCTACGAGTGGGAGAAGCCCGGTGACCTGGTCCACGTGGACACCAAGAAGCTGGCCAGGATTCCGCCCGGAGGCGGGGACCGCAAACTCGGGCGAGATGCGGCCCCGTCGCACACCGGGTGCGGCTATGAGTACGTCCACTCGGCCGTGGATGACCACAGCCGCCTCGCCTACTCCGAGCTCCTTCCCGACGAGAGGGCGGAGAGCTGTGCCGCCTTCCTGCGACGGGCCGCGACCTACTTCCGGGCTCGAGGGATCGTGATCCAGCGGCTGCTCACCGACAACGCCCGGATGTACCGCGACAGCGCGGTGTTCCGATCGACCTGCAGCGATCTGGGCATCGAGCAGCGGTTCATCCGCCCCCGGAGGCCACAGACCAACGGCAAGGTTGAGCGCTACAACCGGACCTTCCTGGCCGAGTGGGCCTACGTCCTTTGCCCACCTCTACCGGGCCGCTCGTGACCCACGGAAAGGGTCGAAGAGCCTGATTTCTGTGGGGCGGTCTGCGGGAGCTGCGGTGATGGCGACGCGCTCATGGTGTCCGACAGACCTGTCGAGCAGCGTTTCACCATCGACTTCTGGGGAGCAGGAGTCAGGAGCGTACAAGACTTCGACGGCATCCAACTCATCGAAAGGGCTCTGAGTGAATACGAGTAGTGAAGTGTCGATTCCCGCGCGCAGGGATGGACCGCCTTGCACCCATGCGCTGGACGGTGTATGGTGAAAGTTGACCCTGTGTATGCGGGGAGGAACCGACTGGGACAAAGGTACTGGCCGTCGAGGTATCTCGAGCCCGCGCATCCAATGGCCTAGCGTTCCGGGCTCCATGGGCTTCCGCGGACAACGAGGGCGGCGCAGGCGACTCACCCGCCGGTGGGGCTGGGTGTGGCTACCCTCCGTAACGACGCTCCTGCGGCTGTATCTGTCCACTCGAATGCACGGCCCCTTTCGGGGCGGTGCGTCACGGAGGTCACGAATCCATGAATCGGAGAGCTTTGATAGGCCTGCTCGGGGTGACGGTTCTAGCCGTCGCCGCGTGTGGGAGCTCCAGCACATCCTCGCCCGGGGCGTCCTCGGCCGGGGCGTCGTCGTCGACGACCACGGCGGGTCCGCCCCTCATTGCCGAGCCGACCACCGGGGTCACGTTCTCGGACGACTTCAACCCCGACGACGGCAACTCGGTGGCGGCCCAGATGGGTACGCGGTCGATGGTCAACGAGCCGCTGATCGAGTTCGATCAACTCGACCCGACCGTCTCCGGCACCCACTACTGGCTGGCGACCGCCTACAGCTTCCAGAACGGTGGCAAGGACCTGCAGGTCACGATCCGGAAGAACGTGAAGTTCAATGACGGCTCGGCCTTCGGTCCGGCCGACGTTGCCGCCACCTTCAATATGCTGATGAACACCGTCAAGGCGAACATCACCGGCGTCCCGGCGCAGTCGGCGGCCCCGACCGTCTCGGGCGACACCGTCACCCTGCACTTTGCCGCGGCGCAGTACACCAGCCTCTTCGAAGTTCTCGGCACCACGTACATCCTCAAGGCGTCGGTGGCGAGCCAGATCGCCGCGAACCCCAAGATCGCGATCACCAACCCGATCGGCACCGGCCCCTTCATGCTGGACAGCTACTCTAGCTCGCTGATCAAGTGGAAGCCGAACCCCTACTACTGGGGTGGGAAGCCGCCGGAATCCGAGATCGAGACCCCCTCTCTCGCCACCAACTCCGCGGCAAGCGACGCGCTGGTGAGCGGCCAGCTCGATTGGGCCGGTAACGACATTCCCAACGTCTATTCCAGCTTCGTCGACCTCGACCCCCAGACCAACCACGCGTGGTTCGCCTCCGGCAACACCGTGACCCTCCAGTTCAACCAGAACCCCGGTAACGGCGGGGCCACGGGGATCGGGGATGCGCAAGTCCGCAAGGCGATCAGCTACGGCATCAACCGCAACGCCGTCAGCCTCCTGGGTGAGTCCGGATATGAGACTGCGGCGAGCTCTTCGAGTGGGCTGATCCTGCCCGCCCAGAAGGCGTACCTTCCGTCGAGCGGCAGTCTCACCGCCGACCTCTCGACCGCCGGGAACGTCCCGGACGCGGCGACCGCCAAGGCCGACAACCTACCCACCGGCGATGACGTCTATGACATCCTCACCAAGGACGGTTACACGGCTCCGACCAGCTCCAGCTACAACAGCAGCACGGGGACGTACACCCCGGGCGGCAACTGCACCAGCAACAGCGCGACCAACTGCTGGGAGAAGGGCGGCCAGGACATCAGCTTCTCGGTGTACGACCCGGTCGCGTTCACCGACAAATGGGAGGATGCTGCCCTCATCTCGCAGGAGCTCCAGGCACTGGGCATGGATGTGACCACCAAGGCCGCCCAGGGCGACTCCGATTGGTACGCCGGATACTTCAGCAGCACCACGGACTGGCAGACCCTGCTTATCTGGGGCGCTGGCGGCAGCCTCCCGTACATCCAGTACGAGAATTGGTTGGACCCCACGATCAAGTCGAACGCCGCGGCCTACACGGGAGTCTCCATTCCGGCCGCTGCGCAGGCCCTGACGCAGTACGCCAGCACCGACCCCAGCGACACCGCGGCAGTGAACCCGATCGTTCAGTCGCTCGAGACGATCATGTCGACCCAGGTCCCCTATGTTCCAGTGGTCTACGGCGCCGACTGGAACGTCTACAGTAGCGCCAAGTACACCGGCTGGCCGGACCAGTCGCACCCGTACATGAACCCCACCCCGAGCGATCCGGAGATGCCCTACATCCTGATGCAGCTCAAGCCGGTGGCCTCTTGACGCATCGCATGTCCGTCTGACCTCGGTCAGCGGACGGTTTCCTGGTCGGCCCGCCCAGCGTGATGGGCGGGCCAGATCCGGCCGGCAGCGCGCCGGCCGGATCGCATGGCAAGGACGACTTCCTGGTCAACGACTTCAGTAGCGGGCTAGTGTCCTGTACCGGAGATTCGTAGGCAAAACCGTTCGATGCTGGCCAGGATCTCATCGGCGGTCTTGACCCAGATGTCCCAAGGCCGCCATCAGGGTACGCGCGGCGCCGAGGCGGCGGTGCTTGGGAAGGGTGGCGAGGCACTGGACTCCCAGCCACTCGCCCTGGGCGACCCCCTGCCCGGCGGCCGCAGTCTCTCCGTCGCGGGACGCCGTCACGAAGATGGTGGGGTCGCTCGGCCGCAGCAGGGTGCCGCGGAAGGCAGTCTCGACGTCCGTGCCTTCAGCGGGCCGGATGGACCCCTGCTCCACGGTGGAGTAGATGGACCACCACCGGTCGCCAGGGATGGGTGCCTCCTCGATGACCCACTCAGCGGCCGCACGGCCGGCAAGACCCGTGAGCGGCGCGGTCTGCACATCCGTGCGCGCGTCCTCCCGGTAGCCGCGCCTCTTGAGGAGCGCGCGCAGCTCCACGGGCGCCGCCCTTTCAGATACCTGGAACCGCGGCGGCTGGCCCCGGCCGACGTAGAAGGCCTCGGCGGCCTCCACCGCCACCCTTAAGGCAGGATCTCGATGTACCCGTCCGTTCCGTGCACGCGGATCCGCTCCCCATCCAGGATCAGCCGGGTGGCATGCTCGACCCCCACGACGGCCGGCAAGCCGTACTCCCGTGCGATCACCGCGCCATGGGTCATGAGGCCCCCCCCCTCC
>PLXL01000268.1:4091-11461 GCA_003153215.1 Candidatus Dormiibacterota bacterium | reverse complement strand
GTCAGCATCGGCACCAGCAGCCCGATCAGCTTGCTGGCGACGAAGGGGGGAAGGGCGATGCGCAGCACGCCGCTCTGGCGAGCGGCGCCCTTCCGGGCCGCAGCGAGGAGGGACGCCATCGCCCGCGAGTTTATCGGCCTGCCCGAGACGGCGCTTTCCGCGTCACGCGCGTCGGGTTCCTGGCAGGATGGGGCCCCTCATGCCTCTGATCACGGAACGCAGTCGCCACCTGCTGCGCCTGGCCACCGTCTGCCTGCTGGTCGGCGACCTCGTCTCCCAGATGGCGCGCGGGGTGTGGAACATGGCCGCCGGCCCCGCGGTCACGGTCGACTGGATCCCGTTCGCTGCAGCCGCGCGCCTCCTCAGCCGCGGTTCGTCCTGCTTGTACTGCGCCGCGCCGCTCGCCGCCTCCGAGGCCGCCTACCTCGGCCATCCCCTGCCCACGGCGGTGGGCCATGTGCTCGTCCTCAACTCGCTTCCCTCAGGGGCGGCGTACGCGCCTTTCCTCAACCCGCCACCCGCCGCCGCCCTGCTCGTCCCGCTGGCCGTGCTGCCACCGACCCTTGGTTTCCTGATCTTCGCCGCCCTCTCGGTGGCGGCGATGGCAGTCGCCTACCAGCTGCTCACCACCCGCCTCGACTGTCCCCAGTTCGCCACCCTCTGCGCCGTGGCCGCGGTGCCCGGCGTCCTTGGGCTCGCGCTCGGTCAGTGGGATGCGCTGCTCACCCTCGCCCTCGTTCTCGGCCTCTGGGCGGCTCGCCGCCATCCACTCCTCGCCGGCCTCGCGCTCTCCCTTCTGATCGTCAAACCCCAATCCCTCTGGCTGGTTCCGGTGGGCCTCCTGGTCCTCCGCCAGTTCCGCGTCCTTCTCGGGCTGGCCTTCGGTGCGCTCCTCTGGGTGGTGGCCAGTCTCGCCATCGTCGGGCCCTCCGAGTTCGTCGCCTGGCTGTCGGCGATGATCGGCGCCGGATCTGGCCAGCTGTCGATCACCTTCGGGCTCCCCGGTGTCGTCGGAGTGGCGGCCGGGTCCCGTGCGGGCTACGTGGCTCTCGCGATCGGGGCCGCCATCGTCGTGGTCACGGCTCTCCTGCTTCGCGAACGCCTGCGTGCTCGGCCAGAGCTCACGGTCGCCGTTTTCGTCTGCCTCTCCCTACTCCTCTCCCCTCATGTGCTCGCTCCTGACTTCGTCCTCCTCGCCCCCGCCCTCTCCCTCTCCGCGCGATGGCGACGCGGCCCGAGCGTCGCCGCCTCCGCGGTGCTCTCCCTGGCGTTTCTTCCCGACCTCAACCTCAGTTCACCCAACGTTCTGCTCGGTTTCGTGGCGATCGCCGCGGCCACGCTGGTGGCCGTCATGGCACTCGCCGTCCGCAACGCGACCCCGAACGGAGCGGCCCCGGTTGTGGCCACGCTCGGGGCGACCGCGTGATCCGGCTCCGCCCGGCACCCTTTGCCTCCGGTTGGCGCCGGTATACTCGAATGCATATCGGCAGTCCCCCAACGCAGAGGTACCATGCCCGCCCGCGACGAGGTCCCCCCGATCTCCCCCGCCACCGCCGGACCGATCCCCGCGTGGGGGATGGGTGACGACCGGAGCGGCGCCGTCCCCGTTGACGGGCGGCCTCGTGGCGGCGGGGCGCCCCGTCCGGTCGGCTTCTCCGTCTCCGGGCTCGATGCCGCCATCCTGGTGGCCGTCCTGCTGATCTGGACCGGGCTCTCCGTCTTCTTCTTCGCGCAGCGCTGAGCCCGTCCGGTGGCGCCCATCCGAACCCGGTTCGCCCCCTCGCCCACCGGATTCCTCCACCTCGGCAACGTCCGCACCGCCCTCTTCGCCTGGCTGGCCGCGCGTTCGACAGGCGGCAGCTTCGTGCTCCGCATCGAGGACACGGACCAGGGGCGGTATGTCCCCGAGAGCGAGGCCGCCATCCTGGAGACGCTCAACTGGCTGGAGCTGACGTGGGACGAGGGGCCGGAGGTGGGCGGCTCGCATGGCCCATACATTCAATCGCTGCGCCTCGACCTCTACGCCGAGAACGCAGGCAGGCTGGTCGATTCCGGAGCCGCCTACTGGTGCACCTGCGCTCCAGAGCGCCTCACCGAGATGCGTCAGGAGCAGCAGCGCCTCCACCAGCCCCCGCGCTATGACCGTCGCTGCCTCGCCCGCCAGGACGAGGTCGCCGCAGAGCGCGCCGCCGGGATGCCGGCGGTGCTCCGCTTGCGCATGCCCGAGGGCGCGACGCAGTGGGATGACGCCGTCCATGGCCCGATCCGGTACGAGAACGCCGACATCGACGACCAGGTGCTGCTGAAGTCGGACGGTTTCCCCACCTACCACCTGGCGGTGGTCGTCGACGACCACGCGATGGAGATCACCCACGTCATCCGCTCGGACGAGTGGATCCCCTCGACTCCCAAGCACCTCGCCATCTATGTGGCGCTCGGCTGGGAGCCACCCGTCTTCTGCCACGTGCCCACGGTGCTGGACGAGGCGCGGCAGAAGCTCTCCAAGCGGCGCGGGGCGAAGACCGTCCTGGAGTACGCGGAGCAGGGGTACCTGCCCGAGGCGATGGTCAACGCCATGGCGCTGCTCGGATGGTCGAGCGGGACCGAGCAGGAGGTCTTCAGCCGGGAGGAGCTGATCGCCGCCTTCACGCTGGAGCGGATCCAGTCCTCACCCGCGGTCTTCGACACGCGCCGCCTGGACTCCCTCAACGGGCTGCATATCCGGCGGATGGACCCCGAGGCGCTGGTGGCCGCGCTCGAGTTTCATCTGCCCGAGACGAGCCTGGAGGCCCGCCGCAAGCTGGTGCCGCTCCTCCGGGAGCGGATGGTCGCGCTGCGCGATGCCGTGCCGCTGGCCGAGCCGCTGCTCGGACCCGCTCCCTGGGATCCCGAGGTCGTCTTTCCGCCGCGCAAGGTGGACGCCGAGACTGCTGGGGTGCTCCTCGACGCTGCCATCGCCGAGGTGCAGTCGGGCGGCCTGGAAGGCCTCGCGGCCATGCGGGAACGGCTCACCGCCCTGCTCGAGGCGCGCGGGGTCAAGGCCCGCGACGGCTTCCGGGTCCTCTACATCGCCATCGTCGGCGCTCCCGCCGGGGTCCCCGTCTTCGACGCGATGGCCTTCATCGGTGCCGAGAAGAGCCTGGATCGTCTGCGCGCCGCGCGGCAGGAGCTGGTCCACCGCATCGCGCCCGCCGGGTAGGGTCGGGGTCGCCTCAGCCCGTCCGGGTGGGACCGCTGCGCTCCACCGTGATCCGGACCAGCACCCGGCGCTCGCGGTGCATCGCGAGCCGGTAGTCCTCCCAGTCGGGATGCTCCCCCGAGGTCAGCCGGTAGTAGTCGACGAGTGGCTCCAGCGCCTCGGGAAGGCTGAGGATCTCGACCGTGCCCTCGACGGTGCGCCACGCCCCGAAGAAGCGATCCGTGAAGGTGCAGAGCGTGGCGTGTGGATCGCGGCGGAGGTTGAGCGTCTTCATCGCGCCCTCCCGGGTGGAGATCACCACCCGGTTCTGGGCGTCCACGGCCGCCACCACCGGCGACATCTGGACCCCGCCGTCGCGGCGGCGGGTGGCGAGCACCCCGCGCCGGTTGCTGCGGACGAACGCCAGCGCAGCCCCATGGTCCATCGGTGACTACTTTACGGCTGAGGGACCGCCGCGAGGGCGGCTCGAGTCGCGGTTCAGTCCAGCCCGGTTCGGACCCGCGCCGAGAAATGGCAGGCGGCGAAGCGCCCGACCGCCTTCTCCTCGAGCGGTGGCTCGTCCTCGCTGCACACGCCCGGGACCTGGGCTATGGGGCATCGGGTGTGGAAGCGACAGCCCGAAGGGGGATGCAGCGGTGAGGGGATCTCGCCGGAGAGCTCCACCAGCCGGCGCTGCGACTCCACCCGCGGGTCGGGCACCGGGACGGCCGAGAGCAGCGCCTTGGTGTAGGGGTGATACTGATTGGTGTAGAGGTCGTCGCTGGGTGCAATCTCGACGATCTTCCCCAGGTACATCACCAGAACCCGCTGACTGATGTGGCGCACCACCGAGAGGTCGTGGGCGATGAAGAGATAGGTCAGGTGGAACTCGGCCTGCAGGTCCTCGAGCAGATTGATGATCTGGGCCTGGATCGAGACGTCGAGGGCGGACACGGGCTCGTCACAGACGATCAGCTTGGGGTTGAGAGCCAGGGCCCGGGCGATGCCGATACGCTGGCGCTGACCGCCGCTGAACTCGTGCGGGTAACGGTTGTTGAAGTAGGGGTTCAGGCCCACGACCCGCAGCAGCTCCTGGACCCGGGCGTCCTTGGCCTTGCCGCGCATGACCTTGAAGTTGGTGAGCGGCTCGGCGATGATGTCGCCGACCGTCATCCGGGGATCGAGCGAGGCGAAGGGGTCCTGGAAGATCATCTGGAGATGTTTGCGCTGCTGGCGCAGGCTCTCACCGCGCAGCCCGGTGAGCTCGACGCCCTCGAATATCACCCGGCCCGAGGTCGGCGGGGTGAGCTGGGTGAGTACCCGGGCCAGCGTCGACTTCCCGCATCCGGACTCACCGACCAGCCCCACCGTCTCCCCGGCCCGGATCTCGAAGCTGACGCCGTCGACGGCCCGGCAGACGGCGCCGACCCCGACGTTGAAGTGCTTGACCACATCGACGGCGCGCAGCAGGGGTTCCCCGGGCGGCTCGGGACGCGTGCCCTCCGGCGGCCTCGCGGGGAGTGCACTAGTCACGGTCTTGCGCCTCGGGCGCGAGGCCGTGGCCATCGGCCCCGGAGAGACCCGGAGTCTCCGGCGCGATGGGCGGGCGCACCCCGCTGGCGGCCCCGGGCCTGGTGTCGACCAGCGAGCCCGCCCCCATCTCCGCATACGCTCGTTTCATGGTCACCCAGCATGCGGCGACGTGGCCATCGCCCACCGGCTCCAGCTCGGGATCCTCACTGAAGCAGCGTTCGAGGCGGAACGGACAGCGGGGATTGAACTTGCAGCCCTGGGGTGGCGCGATCAGATCCGGCGGCAGGCCCTCGATGGACCGGAGCCGCTCGTGCCGGTCGGCATCGACCCGCGGCAGGGATCGGAGCAGCGCCCAGGTGTAGGGGTGCTGCGGGGAGTCGAAGATCTGCTCGGTGGATCCCTCCTCCACGATCTCGCCCGCGTACATGACGATGACCCGCTTGCAGAGCCCGGCGACCACCCCCAAGTTGTGGGTGATGAGGATGATCGAGGTGCCCAGGTCGCGGTTGAGATCGCGCAGGAGCTGGAGGATCTGGGCCTGCACGGTCACGTCAAGGGCGGTGGTCGGCTCGTCCGCGATCAGGATCTCGGGTCGGTTGGAGAGGCCCATGGCGATCATGACCCGCTGGCGCATCCCGCCCGAGAACTGGTGGGGGTAGTTGCGCATGCGCCGGGAGGCGTCGGGCACCTGGACCCGCCGCAGCAGGTCGAGGGCGCGGGGCCTCACCTCGCTCGGCGCGACCTTGTCGTGTGCCCGCATCGCCTCCTCGACCTGAAAGCCGATCCGGTGCACCGGGTTGAGCGAGCTGAGCGGGTCCTGGAAGATCATGGCGATGTCGCGGCCACGGATCTGGCGAAGCTCCTCCCGGCCGATGCTCAGCAGGTCCCGACCCTTGAACAGGATCTCTCCGGCGACCACCCTTCCCGGTCGCGGCACCAGGCCGAGGATGGAGAGGGCGGTGACGCTCTTGCCGCACCCCGACTCCCCGACGATGCCGAGGGTCTCCCCGGCGGCCAGGTCGAAGCTGACATCGCGGACCGCCTTGACCTCACCGTCGTCGGTGAAGAACGACGTGGAGAGCTCCCTCACCTCGAGCACCGGGTCGCTCACGAATCCTGTCATCAGCGTCGCTGCCTCGGGTCGAAGGCGTCGCGCAGGCCGTCGCCGAAGAAGTTGAAGGCCAGCAGGGTGACCGAGAGGGCGATGGCGGGCCAGAGCAGGATGTAGGGGTCGAACCCGGCGAGCAGCGGGGAGAAGCCCTCGCTGGCCATCCCTCCCCAGTCCGCCTGGGGGGCGGGGACCCCGAAGCCGAGGAAGCTGAAGAACGCCGAGGTGAGGATGGCGGCGGGGACGACGTAGGTGGTCTGCACGATGATCGGTCCCAGGGCGTTGGGGAAGATGTGGCCGAAGAGGATCTTGCCGGTGCGCGCGCCCCCGGCGCGGGCGGCCTCGATGAACTCGCGCTCCCGGATGCTCAGGGTCTGGCCCCGGACCAGGCGGGCCATGTCCATCCACGAGCTGGCGGCGATGGCGATGATGATGTTGATCAGCCCGGGGCCCAGCAGCACGTAGAGGACGATGGCGATCATCAGCGGGGGGACACCGTAGAAGACGTTGATGACCAGCGCGAACACGGCGTCGACGACGCCCCGCAGGTAGCCGATGAGGAGGCCGACACCGACTCCCAGCACCACGACGATGGCCGCCGTGATCAGACCCACCGCGAGTGAGACCTGCGAGCCGACCATCAACCGGCTGAGCAGGTCGCGAC
Source organism: Candidatus Dormiibacterota bacterium (assembly GCA_003153215.1). Classification (GTDB taxonomy): domain Bacteria; phylum Chloroflexota; class Dormibacteria; order Aeolococcales; family Aeolococcaceae; genus Changshengia. Next base: position 4,978 of record PLXL01000268.1, on the reverse strand, counting down.
CCAGGTCGTCGCAGCCGAGCGGATGGCCGGGAGTGCCGGGGAGCGCATAGGTGGGACAGGCGCCGACCAGGTTGGGGTTGTACGGAGTCCAGAACAGCGACACCACGCAGACGCAGGCGAGCAGGCCGAGGTAGATCAGGGCGGCCAGCGCCAGCCGGTTGCGACGCAGCCGGCGCAGCCCGTCCCGCCAGAGGCCGACCTGCTCCCGCGCCAGCGTGCCGCCCTCGTACTCCAGCCACGGGCTGGCGGGGATGGCCATCAGTACCTGATCCTCGGGTCGACGACCGTGTAGATGAGATCGACCGCCAGGTTCGACAAGCCGATCAGGAGCGCGAAGATGGTGAAGACGCCGACCGTCACGTTGTAGTCGTGCTGGAGGATGCTCTCCACGAATTCCTTTCCCAGGCCGGGGATGCCGAAGATGTTCTCGATGACCAGCACGCCGACCAGGATGCCGACCACCGTCGTGCCCAGGATGCTGATCACCGGGACCAGGGCGTTGCGCAGGGCGTGCCGGATGGTCACGACCCGCTCGCGCAGGCCCTTGGCGCGAGCGGTCCGGATGTAGTCCTGCTGGATGACCTCGAGCATGCTGGCGCGGGTGATGCGGGTGATCTGGCCGGAGGTGTAGAGACCGATCGACAGGGCCGGCAGCCAGAGCTCGCCGATGGTGCCGTAGGTGCCGGTCCACACCGGCGAGTAGGCGATGGCGCCTCCGGTCACGCTGCCCAGGAAGTTGGCGAAGATCATGATCCCCAGCCCGGCGATCACGAAGCTCGGCACCGTGTAGCCGACCACCGCGAGGGTGGTGAGGAGGTAGTCGACCCAGGTGTTCTGCCGGATGGCGGCGAGGACACCGAAGGTCATGCCCAGGCCGATGGTGACGA
>PLXL01000268.1:813-4061 GCA_003153215.1 Candidatus Dormiibacterota bacterium | reverse complement strand
ATGATCGCCAACCGCTGGGCGATGTAGATAAGCGTCCCCCTGGTCACCTTGGGTGCACCCTCCCCGCCGATGGAGCGGGACGCCCGGCTCGCGCGCCGGGCGTCCCGAGTTCAGCTTCTGCTTGACCCTCTCAGTGGGAGAGAATCGAGATCTGGTCCCAGTAGTAGTCGAACCCGGTGTTCGAACCGGCTCCCTTGACCCAGGGCTGGATCAGGAAGTTGCCGACCGAGTAGTAGAGGGGGATGTAGGCCACATCCTGCTGCAGGATCTGGGCCAGCTGCTTGTAGAGCGGGAGCGCCTGGTCGATCGGCTCCGTGTCAGCCTGCTTGAGGATGCTGTCGTAGGTGGGGTCGTCGAAGCCGCTGGTGTTCGCCCCGGCGGCGGTCGCCAGGTAGCCCCACAGGTTGTCGAACCAGTCCTGGGGGTTGTTGTAGTCGAACTGCCAGCCGTCACGCGACATTTCGTACTGGCCGCCCAGGCGGTTGGAGATGAACTGAGAGGCATCCCCGACCGGGTTCAGGTTGACGTGGATGCCGAGATTGGTCTGCCAGTCGTTCTGGAGGTACTCGGCCACCGGGTCGTTGAGCCCCCCGGTGTTGTACGAGTACGTGAGGTTGGCGGTCAGCGTGCCGGTCGGGTCGTACTGCTTGAGCAGCTGCTTGGCCTCGGTGGGGTTGTACTGGGCCAGCGGGTCCTGGTTGTCACCGAGGTAGCCGGTCAATCCCTTGGTGATCAGGCCGCCGGTGGCTGCGGTGCAGAGCAGGTCATGGCACACGGTGCTGGCCAGGCCGGTCTTGTCGACCGCCAGGTCGAAGGCCTTGCGCAGGCCCACCGCGGCCGCCGACTCCCCGACGAACGGACCTCCCGTCTTCGGGTACCCGATGGCGAAGCTCAGCCACGTGGTCCGGCCCTTGGGCTGGGTCAGCAGGTCCTTGGCGTACGCAGTGCTCTTGATGCTCTCGATGGTCGGGTAGTCCAGGTTGCCGCTGTCACCGCCGTACCCGATGATGCCGTAGCTCCCCTGCTTCCACGCCGCCACGGTCGTGGCCAGGGCCGAGGGGTCCTTGATGTCGACGTCGACCTCGGTGAGGGTCGGCTTCGGCGAGCCCCACCAGTTCTTGACCGCCTTGAAGACCATCGACTGCTTGGGGATGAAGGAGGCGAGGTAGAAGGCGCCCGTGCCCACCATGCCGTCGGTCTTGCTGCTGGGCTTGGTCCACCAGTTGACCGGGTCATTGTGGATGACGTTCTCGTCGACGATGGCCCCGGTGGTGCCCTCAAGGGTCCAGGCCGCGAGGCACCAGCCGCAGGCATTGGCGAGCTTGATCTGGACGGTGGAGCCGGTGAGCCCGTCGGGCGCCGTGAGGCCACTCAACTCCAGGCTCGAGTTGCAGGTGGCGCCCGCCGTGCCTTTGCCCCTGAAGCAGCCCCAGAGCCCGTTCTCGATGCTCTGCTGGAATCCCTCCGGGCTGCCGCTGGAGCTCGCCGGGGGTGACCCGGCGGCCTTCTGCACGTCGGAGTAGCCGGCGATCGCTGACAAGTTGGCGGAGTAGGGACCCTGGAGAGCGACCGCCCGGTCCCAAGAGTAGAGCACGTCCTGAGCGGTCACCTTGTCGCCGTTGTCGAAGGTGGCGTTCTGGTTGAGGTGAACGGTGTAGGTCAGACCATCGCTGGAGACCCCGCCGTTGGCCGTGGTCGGGACCACGGTCGCGATGTCGGGCACGATGTTGAGGCTGTCGTCGAAGCGCCAGAGGTTGTCGAACACGTTCTGCATGAACTCGGTGTCGACCTCGGCGTCCGCCTCACCCGGGTCCCACGTCCCGGGGTTCTGAAAGGCCGGAAACTTCAGCACCTGGCTGCTGGCCAGGCCTGACGAGGACGACGACGCGCTGCTGGTCGTTCCGCAGGCGGCGGCGACCACCGCCAGCACGCTGAGCAGCAGCATCGCCTGCGAGGGCCTGTGCCGGCCGGCCGCCGCCCCTCCAAGATGTGGTGTCCTCGACGTCATCTCACCCTCCTTGCGTCCGTCCAGATCCGAACTCGGGACAGCGGCGGCCGTGCTTAATGAGGGCAGCGTCCACCGGGGCCAAGTCTTAAGTCCGCAAATGTACCTCTCTCACCGCTCGCCGGTATCACCCGATAGGGTGAGCCGCGCGAGGGGAGAGCCGGAGACCGCGGACAAGATCAAGCTGAAAGCATCGAACCGGTCAAATTGGAGTTCAACCTGCGATCGGGTCGTCCAGCGGGGTGCGCCGGCGCGAAGATGGCCGCGACCAGGCAGACAGGGCTGCGTGGGTCGACGGTCACGCCGGAGATGCCACCGCGCCGGCTCAACCGGCGCCGTCGCCGGCCGCCCGTGACCGGCCCAGCAGCCAGTAGGCGGCCGCGCTGACCACGAAGCCGACCGCGAAGCTGAGGTCGCCGGTCTGGGGATAGGTGCCGGCGACCCAGCCGACATAGAGCGACTGGTTCATGAAAGGCACGCAGGCGGCGATGCCGAGCAGGAAGGCGGCGACCCCGCGCCAGTTCGAATGGTGCCGGTCGAACAGCAGGACGGTATCGAGCCGCCCGCGTCGCATCGCCCAGTCGGTGAGCACCACCCCGAGGAAGGCGACGATCCAGTAGGTGCTGAAGAAGAGGAAGTTCTCGTACGCGCCCCCTGTCCCGCCCGGACCCACCTGGCCGGTCTTCACCACCAGGAATCCCACCACGAAGCCGACCATCCCGAAGCCGGCGGCGGCGAGCGCCCGCCGCCGCCGCGCCGTGACCCGGACGCCCATGCTGAGGAACGACATCGCGCTGCTGTAGAGATTGATTGCATTGGCGGAGACGGCGCCGACGCAGATGGCGAGCGGNNAGCACCCCGCAACTGACCAGCAGTCCCAGGCCGGCGGAGAGTGCGATCCGGAGCCGGCTCGTGCCCCGGGCCAGGTAGCGGCTGTAGTCGGAGGCGTAGGGGTTCCAGCTCGCGGCGTAGGCGAAGGCGAAGAAGACCGCGATCATGAACGCCCCCGCCGGCCCGCCACCGGCCGCGGCCGCCGTCGCGTCGAACCCGGTGCCCGGACGGGCGTGCAGGAAGATGATCGCGGTGCAGGCGGCGAAGACAACCGCCAGGAAGGGAAAGACCCAGCGCTCGATGGCGTGGATGAAGTTGTAACCGGCGAAGGCGACCAGGATCTCGACGAGGACGACGATCCCGAGAGCGAGGACAAAGCCGGGCACCGGCAGCCGCACCGCGGCGCAGAAGG
>PLXL01000268.1:0-752 GCA_003153215.1 Candidatus Dormiibacterota bacterium | reverse complement strand
CGTAGACGGTGGCGAACTCGAGGTTGGGGGACGCCCACATCCAGAAGAGGCCCAGCGGCCGGCCATGACGCTCGGATTCGGAGATGTACTCGATCCCGCCCGGCTCCAGGGCTACGACCCGCTCGCCGTAGACGCCCTCGCGCACCGGGACCGTGCCCCCCTCCATCTCCACCGTCGCGTGTCCGACCCGCCGTGCCGGCTTCTCGAGTGCCTCTGTCATCGGGCCTCCACCCGTGCCGCCCGGGCCCCCGCGGCGCCTCCCACCCTCCTCATCGCGCCCGGCCGTCCCCGCCGTCCGCGACAGCGATCTCCAGCAGTGCGCGAAGGCGCGGCAGCTCGGTGACGGCGCGGATCACCGCCACCCCGCGCGCACCGGCGGCGACGCAATCCGCGGCGTTGCTCGCGTCCACGCCGCCGATCGCGACCACCGGTATGCTCACCGCCCGGCAGATGGCACGGAGGCCGTCCAGCCCGATCGGGGGTCCGGCGTCCCTCTTGCTCGGCGTCGACCAGACCGCGCCCGCGCCGACGTAGAGCGCCCCCTCGGTCTCGGCGCGGCGGGCCTCGTCCGGGGTGCCCGCTGAGCGGCCGAACCGGATGCCGGCGCGTGCCGCGCGCTCCACACCGCCGTCGTCCTGGCCGAGATGGACGGTGACCCCCAGCGTCTCGGCAGCCGCGACGTCGTCGTTCATGACGATCATGGCCAGATCGCCCACCGACGCGATCACCTCGCGACCGACGCGGACCCGTTC
>PLXL01000034.1:32736-36253 GCA_003153215.1 Candidatus Dormiibacterota bacterium | reverse complement strand
GCCAGCAGCGGGCTGATCAAGAGCATCATGGCGAGCACCCCGAGGATGGTGAGAATCGAGGTGAGAAGCTGACTGAGACCCTGCTGGAGGGTCGTCGTCACGTTGTCGATGTCGTTCGTCACCCGGCTCAGCACGTCGCCGTGGGGATGGCTGTCGAAGTACTGGAGGGGCAGCCGGGCGAGCTTGGCCTCCACGTCGCGCCGCATGCCCGAGACGGTGCGCTGCGCAACCCCGGCCATGATGTATCCCTGGGCCCAGCTGAAGACGGCGCCCACGAGGTAGAGGAGGGCGATCACCCCCAGGCTGACGCCGAGCTGGTTGAAGTCGATCCCGTGGCCGGGGTTCACGGTGGTGCCGGTCAGCATCTGCGCCAGCTGGCGGCCGCTCTGACCTTGCAGTCTCAGGTACGCCTCCGCCTGAGCCTGGGTCATCCCCGCGGGGAGGGATTTGCCGATGAGGCCGTCGAAGAGAAGGTTGGTCGCATTGCCGATGATCCGGGGCGCAGCCACCAGCATCCCGACCCCTGTCGACCCGATCAGCGCGGCGGCGGCGATCCGCCAGCGATCGGGACGGAGCCGCGCCACCAACTGCCGCAGCGCTCGCCCGAGATCCTTGGCGCTCTTGGGTGGACCGGCCGCCATCATCCGGCCGGGCCCGCCGAAGCCACCTCTGCCNNTCCGCGTTGAGGATGGTGCTCACCCGTTGGGCGACGATCACGACCGTGGCGCTGCGGGTCTCGGCGCTCAGCTGCGCGCGCAGCCGCGCGTCGGTGGTCGCGTCCAGGGCCGAGAAGCAATCGTCGAAGAGGTAGATCAGCGGCCGCTTGACGACGGCCCGGGCGATCGCCAGCCGCTGACGCTGGCCACCCGAGACGTTGGTCCCACCCTGGTCGATGGGAGCCTCGAGCTGCCCGTCCATGGTGGCCACGAAATCGCGGGCCTGGGCGACCTGGAGGGCGTGCCAGATGTCGGCGTCGTTGGCGTCCTCGGCGGCGAAGCGCAGGTTGTCCGCCACGGTGCCGCCGAAGAGGTATGCCTGCTGGGGTACCAGCCCGACGCTGGCCCACAGCTCCTCGAGTGCGCGATCCCTGACGTCGACGCCNNCCGGCGCCGGTGCCGCCGATGATCGCGGTGGTCTCCCCTGGCTGGAGCTGGAAGGAGAGGTCGCGCAGCACCCGATCCTCACCGCCCGGGTAGCCGAAGCTGACGTTGCGGAACTCGATGATCCCCTTCGAGACGGACGGGGTGATGGGGTGATCGGGACTCGTGGTGGCAGGCTCGACACGCTCCACCGCGGCGATGCGCTCGGCGCTCGCCTGGGCGCGCGGGACGAGGATCACCATCACCACGGCGAGCAGCACCGACATCAGGATCTGCATGATGTAGGCGAGGAACGCGGTGAGGTTGCCGATCGGCATCTGCCCGCTGCTGATCAGGTGGCCGCCAAACCAGAGGACCGCGACGCTGGAGAGGTTCATGATCCCCATCAGCGCCGGCATGGCCAGCACGAAGATCCGGTTGACCCGCAGGCCGGTGGCGGTGAGGCTGGCGTTGGCGGTGGCGAAGCGGCGCTCCTCGTCGTCGCCTCGGACGAAGGCGCGGATCACCCGGACGCCGGTGATCTGCTCGCGCAGCACCTGGTTGATCCGATCGATCTTCACCTGCATCGACTTGAACTGGGGTACGGCGACGAACAGCATGGTGAGCACCAGCGCGGCCATGAGGGGCACCGCCACCACCAGGAGGACGGAGAGGGTGACGTCCTCATGGAGGGCCATGATCACGCCCCCGACCATCATGATCGGCGCCGCGACCATGAGGGTCAGCGCCATCTGCAGGAAGATCTGGATCTGCTGGACGTCGTTGGTGTTCCGCGTGATCAGCGAGGCCGTACCGAAGCTGTTCATATCGCGCGCGGAGAAGCGCATCACCCGCGAGAAGACGGTGGCGCGCAGATCGCGGCCCACCCCCATCGAGGTGCGCGAGGCGAAGTAGGTGGCGATGACGGCGGCCACGCCGCTCAGCAGGGTGAGCCCGAGCATCCAGGCGCCGGTGCGCCAGATGTAGCCGACGTCGCCCACGACGATGCCGTTGTTGATGATGTCGGCGGTGAGGTTGGGGAGGTAGAGGCCGAGGACGGTCTGGATGACGATCAGCCCTAGGACGATCGCGACCAGCCACCGGTAGGGGCGGAGGCGGGTCAGCATCATGCGAACCAGGGTCACGGGCGGCGCCTTCGAGCTCGCCCGTGGGCCGCGAGGAGGGGCGCGGGCCGGGCAGACGGATCAGGGGAGGTGTCGGCGGAGGTCATGTCCTACATGAACTGTACCATTCTTGCCCAGCAAGATTGATGTCATGTAGAGGATTCGTGACCCGCCGCCGGAGGCCGCCTGCGCGCCCAGGCGATGAGTACCAGGCCGGCCAGGACGATCACCCCGAGGCAGAGCGCCAAAGTGATGAGCCACTTGCCGGTCAGGCTGCCGCCCGAGTAGTTGGGGATGGACGGGAGCGCCTGGAGTCGGTGGACGTAGAGCCCCTGGCTGGTGCCGGCCCAGATGGCCGGAGCGGCGCCCGAGGCATCCGCGGCGAGGCTGAGCACGTCGTCGGGGAGCCCGGGGTCGGCGCGCACCCAGTCGTCGCCGTTGTCCGAGGTGAGCAGGGTTCCGTACCCGGTGGTCCCGATGTAGACGACGCCGCTCACCGCGTCGGTGTGGAAGCCGGCAATCGAGGTGACGGCTGGGGTCCCGGTGAGGAGGGTCGCGGGCAGGAGCGCCAGGGAGACCGCCCAGCCGCCGCTCGGGTCCCGCCGCCACACCGTCCCCCCGGTGCTCACGGCCACCACGAAGCCGGGCACGGCGAGGGGGGCGGCGATCAGGTGGGCGCCCGACCCGAGCGCCGGGCTGCCCGGATCGGGGCTGGGAGCCCTGCCATCCTCGGTCACCATCACCCGCCCGGTGGGACTGATGGACCAGGTGCGCGAGCCGGTGGTGACCGTCGCGGGGGCAGGCGGCGGCGGCGCGGCGGCCGCGACGAACCCGCTGGCCGCCTGGACCATCGCCTCGCCCCCCACCAGGGCGGTGACCCGGCCCTGGACCACGGCCACGCGCGAGACGGTCTGCCCCGGGAACGCCACCAGCTGCCACCACGGACCAGCCGCCTGCGCGGGCACGGCCGCGGCCGAAGCCAGGCCCATGGCGGCGAGCGGCGCGGCGACGAGCAGCCGAGCCCTGCGCACCGTCCGGCGACGGGGCGGCTGAGAAAGGGTCAGGGGAGTCTCGTCGACCTTCCGAACATCATCAGCCCGCGGATGATCCACAGGCCCCCGATGACGATGAGGCCCCAGGGGACGTAGTAAGTGCCACCGGTCGCGCTGCTCGAGGTGGNNTGGGTCGCATGCCACGCCTCATCCCCATCATGGGATAGCCCATGCCCGGGTACCCGGGACCCGGTCCGTAGGGGCCCTGCCCGTAGGGCGCCGGGCCGAAGCCCGGCGGTGGTGCGCCGGCGGCGTTCGGGGG
>PLXL01000034.1:32474-32722 GCA_003153215.1 Candidatus Dormiibacterota bacterium | reverse complement strand
CCAGCTCGACTGGTCCCCCAGGGGGGACGGCGAGTCGGGATCCGGGTTTCCGGAGGATCCGGGATCCGTGGGGGGGTAGCCTGATTGGGTCATCCGGCCGTCTCCGCATGTCAGGGCTGCAGGCACCGAGCATACCTGTTCGCGCCGGGCCGGACCGGCGGGCAGCGAGGGGCGCGACGATCAGTCCTCGAGCCACACGGACCCCGTCGTCCCAGGCTGCCGATGAGCCAGACTCCACACCGTGAGCG